>JBEKDJ010000129.1:0-12410 GCA_050014415.1 Thermodesulfobacteriota bacterium
GCTTTTTTTTCCTTTAAAAAATTAACAAAATCCTCTACCTCCTTTTGAAGCTCAGGAGGTAATTGTTTAACAATTTTCCCAATATCTTCCATTCCTTAATCACCACCTTTTTCAATAGGATTTAAAGATATCATATCATACTCATTAAGAATTTGGTAGTATCAGCTCAGATCCCCCAAATACCATCCTTTGCCAGTTCAGCAAGGGCACGACGGTATTTTTCAAGGCGTTTTTAATCGTTCTCCCTATACTCTGCAGTTCTTTTCAGGTTCGAATTGTCCCTTAGGTCGGCAATGTTGACTTTTACGGCTAAGGGGTTACCCTTTATCCTATCGATAAATTGATCATATCCCTCCCCGTCACGTCGGGTAAGGCACTCGATCGCAATAAGTATTTCCTCTGAATACCCAGCCTTTCGGAGGTCATCTGTCGTTATTCCTCCGTCTTCGACGGCATCGTGTAAGACGGCGGCGATCATCTCCATTTCGGTTTTCATGGACAGCATGACTCTTAACGGATGAAGGATATAAGGCGCTCCCGCCCGATAAAGAGGGCTTGCTGTTGCCCATCTAACTTAAGAGAGTTAAATTGCCCTTCAATCAACGCATCCTCAAGAAGTCTCTGATCGAAGTGAGAAATTTTTGGATCTACTCATAATGGATAGTAAAATAGAATCTAAGTTGTTAGGTTTGAAAGCATGTTATTCCAATTTTACATCATCAGCTAAACCTAATTCTCGGAGAGCAATTTTGGTTTCTTCGAGTTTTTGTTTGGAGACACCACCCTCGGGGGAAACTTCAACATTGATTGTGATTTTTAGCCCTTTGCCTCCGGCGAATTTAGAAAGAACCTTCGTGTAAAAATTCATCCATTTTTGTGCCGGTACCTCTCCATTCCATAAAAGCTTACTAATTCCTTCAACTATGGATTTGGGTGGTTTTTGAGGAATTGTTCCTTCCTTATCGATGGTTAGATTAACCGATCCGGCAATTCCTCCAACGGTTGCTGTAATGACAAAATTGCCTTCATCCTTTCCTGATGCAAACACTCCATTCTTATCTATTGTCCCACCTGTTGCTTTCCAAAGAACATCCCCGATAGCGATTTCACGATTGTGCTGATCCAATCCCTTGACTACATAAGCCTGCTTCTTCCCCGGTTCTATTCGTGCATCTTGCGGAGAAATGACAATGGAGGTAAGTTGTGGTGGCTCAATATGTTTTTTGGCCTCCTCAGCTGTTATGATGTACATATCTTCGGAAATCTCAATTTCTGCCGCGGGAAGACTTTTTCCAAAAAAGAACGGCTTATAAGATCCGTCCTTTGTCTTTCCTACATATCCAATAATTCCACCGGCCACGCCCCTTGAAATCGTATCTTTTATGCTTTCCGGATCTAACAAGCGAGGGAATTCAGGTGAGGCAAAGAAAACATCTCTAACATTCTTTGTACTCCATTCCTTGAAAGCTGGCGGCCAGTGTTTAACCAAAACATTTGGACTGATATCCTTTTCAACTTCTCCATCTTGTCGTAATCTGGTTAAGATGAATGTAAGCATATTATCTGCAGCGCTTGAGTGAACAAGTCCCCAATCTGCGACACGAAAAGTATTGTCTTTGTTAAGGAGTCCTATATTCTTATACGAACGCCATACACATTCCTTTAGATCACGTTGTGATTTTTTGAGGTTCTCTCCAAGCTGGCGTTTCTGGGTATCATCAAGACGAAGTTCATCTACTTCATCGCGGATGTCTTCCCATGCGAGAACTTTCCGTGCCTCCTCCCTCAGAGTCGCATCACTGTCAGGAATAGCCCAGATCAAACCACTTTTGAAGGTACGGGCTGATAAACCATATTCTCGTGTCATTGACTCAACAAGGCCCAAGGTTTTTTTGTCCTGCATATTTTGATCCGGTGAAAGTACAACCAGTGTAAGGACTGCCCGATCAGGAATTTGGCCACTCTTTTCAGGAAAATAAATCCGTTCTACCCCTGATCCGGCTGAAAAGACGGTTTGGATCTCTGATCGAAGGCGTTCATCTATCTTGGATGGCTGTATGCTGGCACGGCGATCTGCCAGAATCTTATTCAAGTTTGGGGATAGACTGAAACGGTAACGATTCTTATCTATAGAGAGAAAGTAAGAAGACGTCTCTAGTGCTTCCAGGACTGTTTCCACATTCCCGATGTCCACTTCTGGCTCTGCTACTGCCAACCGAATTTCGGGGACTGTTGCCTCCGCGTGGATCTGCCCCCCATTCGATTCAAAGAAGATGGTAGTAGCTACCTTCCTGTGGAGTCGATTTTTCTTGATGCTATCTACAGCCTCGGCATCGAGGCGAATGGCATGGGAATCCTTCTTACCGCAAATATCAGTGGTTACCGGTCCTTCAAGATTGCTTTCCCCCAATTGCTCGAATGTAGCAGCGCGGAAAAATGGGTCTTCCAAAGGTGCTGTTCCCAATCCAATGAGTGGGTCACGGTGAGCTCCCTTGAATCCTTCCTGGTAGGCTTTAGATACCCATAAGGCTAACAGTCGTAGAATGCCTCTTGTTCTTTGAAAGCGAGGTAATCCCTGCCACTTCCTCTCGAATACTGAAAGGACCATCGGATGAAAAGGATAGGTGTCCAAGAAGGCTTCACGCGCTTGATCTATCGGAAACCATTGGGGGACCTGATGGCGATGCTCTATAACCCACTCAGCATATTCTGAGGCAAGTTTTTTAGCATCGTCGGGGATACCGCCCCATTCAAAGAGGCGGCGGCGTATTATCTCAGATGTTTCTCCTTCAGCAGACAGAATAACCGCTTTTCCCAATCGTTCGAGCATTTTGCTGTAACGTTCAAAATCTGCAATATCATCGGTTGTCATCTCTATCAGCATCGAGGGAATAGAAACACAGAGGACAACCCGATCAACCCCTCTGGCCTGTTCACACAGGTTCTGAATGAAGTTGTAAAGCTGGCCAGCCATCCCCGATTTCCGATTCCGTGATATAAAATTAACCAATTCATCAATAAGGATAAGGCAGGGTTTTTCTTTGGGAAGGAACTTCCTAATGACGTCTCCCGCGGGAGCAGTCATTTGGAGGTCATGCTCAGCCACTATCGAAAAAGCCTTTTCTCCTCCAAGCTGAAATGCAATTTCTCCCCAGGGTGTCTTTCTAAGGGGTGTCCCATCATCCCCACCCCGCCCCCTGATGGTATCAAATTCTGTTCCCACAAAAACAGCCGTAGCTGCTTTGGGGATAGATGAAATTCCTGCCGCCTCCAGAATCCGTCGCACTCCAGACCATTTCTCCGCAGCAGGGCCATGTTTTGTCAAGTGGTATAACAACGTAAGGCCGTGTGTTTTTCCTCCTCCGAACTGAGTGATCATATGAAAAATTGCAGAGGTCTCAGTTTTCTCTCCTGACAGACGGCGGATAACTTCAGCCGAAAAGCTTTTTAGTCCCTGAGTGAGGTAGGTTCTCTCAAAAAAACGTTCAGGCACTTTGTAGTCATCAGGAGCACGGCCTTCACGAACCTGATCGAGATGAACGGCAAACTCCGCAGCATCAAGTGGCTTGCCTTCGCGCAGGTCCTCACGAGGTGTTACGACTTTGTACCAAGGTTTCAGAGACATTTCGCACTCCTATTACCGATTTTCGGTGTAGCAGGCGGAAATAATCTTCGGTTATAAAAAAATTCTCTTAGAATTCAAATGGTTAGCTTAGGTAAAAATAACTCTTGACTTTTGATCTAAGATTGACGATATTTTTACCGAAAGCTCATCTGCCATGTGTAGAAGGAGTAACGAAGCCGCCTCAAAAGGGCGGCTTCAGCTTTTTGTGGTGGGTCCACTCCGTTTGATCCACCCTACTTTCTTACTTGGTGCAAGCATCTCAGAACCATATCTACTTTTCTCCCACATTACGGCAGATTTCGTTCACAAGGGTATCTGACATCCATAGTCCGGCATTTTGAATCTTCCCCAGAGTCTCCCGAACCGAACTGATCATTCCCCTTTTTTTAGCAAGAAGGATTATTCCGAGGGTGCCGATACAATGGCATTGAAGGGAAATAGCACAGCGTTTTGCTTCCCGATCATCCATAACCGCAAAATACTCTGGATTTCTTAAGGCAAACGAAAGTACAGAATTTTCCCCTTCGCCCAAATCCCACGACGCTACACGAGGATCAATGGCAACATTACCTATTCGACGTATCCATGTATTGGAGATTAAGGTTTGGGCAGCGAGATCCACTGTTCCTTTTGCCATGACTTCTTTGATCACAGATTCAGGGACAGCTACATCCTTAAACAATGCAGGGAATAACTCCGCAAGGCCGCTCTTAAAAAGGCAGATAAGTGGAGAAGCGTTGACGACTACGCGATTAATCAGCATTGCGCAGGTCTTCCGTTATTTCGTCGGCTGTGGACTGGAACGGGGAGACGCCAAAGCGGGCCAGCGAGAAGACAAAGTCCACCCGGGTGAGGCCAGCGATTTCCGCAGCTTTCTCCTGTGATACAACCCCCATTTCATACCATTTAACGGCTGCAGCAAGGCGCATCTCCGCTGCGAATTCAGAAGGGCTCTTGCGAATCGCTGAAAACACGGTCTCAGGCATGTCGATCGTTAAAGCTACTGACATAAATACCTCCTCTTCTTCGATCTAATGTAATTATAACAAAAAACGCCATTAGAATCCCAGTCCTTTCTTTCGTGCTAACACCCCATCCACCCAGCGCTTTTCATCACTGCTCTTCGGGTAAAGAGCTGAGAGTGCTTGAGCCAATTGCCAGAAGCGCTGATCATTTCCAGCGCCCTCTTCAACCAAGAATCGCTTTAATGCTTCGCTACGACCTGCCGCAAAAAGGATCATGCTCTGATGGATTCGATCCAGTACCGTCGATCCGGCTTTAGGTGAAGATTTGGCTCCCCAACCTTCTTTGGTCTCAATATCTTCAATTTCTTGCATGAAGCCAAGCTTTAACTGTGGCTCTTTCCTTTTGCGTTTTGTTGTCGGTGCCTCCGTCTCATCCTTTCCAAATAGGTATCGTGTCCTTTCGGCAACTGGTAATAGACGTGCTGTGTCACCCTTGACCTCAACAACTGTGCTGAGTTTCTCTAAATGTGCACCAAGCCCTTGGGCAATTTTCCGGGCAGCATCATATTCCAGGGCGTACCCACCTACAGCTTTCTTCGCTTTTTCAGACTCATCCTCGTCATCAACCTCTTCATCATCCTTGGATGTTTTACTCTTACCATTCCCATTGTTTCCGGTTGACAGGGTCCACAACCACATGGCTGTTAGGCGCGCATCCCCCTCGAAGCCAGTAGCGTCCGCCCCTTCAAAAATCATGTTAAGTGCTTCCTTAGCAACGGCCGCCCACACTTGTTCAAGATATTCTTTTAGAGTGACTTGCTCACCGCTGGCTTTCTCCACATGGGAGTAGCGAGAGAAGATTTCAAGAGCAGGGCCTAAACACGAAAATATTGCATCTGCCCCAACAGTGCCTTCGGCAGACAGACGCGGCATCCATTCGTGGATGCGTCGGGGTAACTCGGCCAGCACGTCACGCCAGTCGCCGACTTCATCGGTGCGGATGGAACCGTCGGCACTCTCTCGAGGACGGCAGACAAGGTGGACAGAGGAGACAAGAGCTGCGGAGTCGCTCGCTCGCATTCGGACGGCCCGTTCTGTATCAATGGGCCAGGAGGCGGTTATAATCCATCCGGCCTTGATGATGGAGGAAAGCATTACCTCCCAGCCTTGGGTTGTCTTGTGGGCGAAAACGACTACTAAGATCCCTTCTGGTATTGTGACGCGCCTTGCCTCAGCTAGAGCGTCGCGCATTCCTTCCTCGAAATAGTCTTTAGTCTTGTATGAATAAATGGGGTTACGCTCGGCAAGTTGCACAACCTCGCCCTTTTTTGGACTTAAGTTTTCTGAAAACATTGTGGGATGTACGTTCCTGAGCATCCTTTTGAGAAGGACGTAGAAGTAGTCTGACAAATCGGCGTACGGGACAGCATCATAGTATGGTGGATCTGTGACCACGGCTGCTGCTGAATTGTCCGGTAGCGGATGTTTGGTTGCAGTAGCGTTTTGGACAGTTGCTTCGGATTGGTAGGGCACGTTGTTGGCTTCCAGTACTCGGATAATCCAGTCTATCGCCCCATCCAGGTCTCCCGAAGCTCCTCTAACCGGCCGGATTTCGGCGAAGTCCCAGACAATTCCGAGCGCTTGACGGCCAAATGTGCCAACCACAAACTCACCTCTGGGTTGCCACCAACTCAAGCTGCTGAATTGAGCTGCGACTCTGTCTACGGCAAGAGCCAAGCAAGTGACAATTGCGTCCGCGAGCGTGGGTTCCGTGCCGGTGCTTTTAATTTCTTTGCCGAGTCTTCTCACGAGCCGTATGAGTCTGACAAGTGAGACGAGTTGGCGAGGAGTGTAAAGATAACTCCATTTAGTGGCATCAAGGAGGTGTATGTTGAATATGCTGCGCAGGTATGGCAGGGGTTCGTCAGGGATATCTTCGGGACTGGATCTTCGTATTTCGGCAAGTTCGGTTGTTGCCAAATTCAGAGCTTTGGCATCTTGTGGGTTGGGCAGACGGTATTTTCTTCCAGTCTGAGTTTCTTTTGTGGTTACTACCGCGAGGAGTGTTGCATCTTCAGCTCCACCCTGACGCCCTTTGAACTGATTACGAACATTTGTGGCCGGGGTTGTGTATCCGCAAAGTGGGCATGTGGCAGCGCTTCGCCTCAAGAACCCGACGAGTTCCTGGCTGTGGTTGGTGTCAGTTGATAGTTCAAACTCGATTTCCTTCTTACGTGGGTGGGGCTTGACTTTTAGCCAAACGGAGTTTTTGCCACGCTGCGCTATGCACGGAGAGTGGAACAGGGGGATTCTGGCGCCACAGCCAGGGCCTTCGCATTGAATCGTGCGAGCCCACAGGTACGCAACAGGCTTCGCACCATCGGAGTCCCTAGGGTAGAGCGGGGATAGTTCCTTTTCACCCTCATTCTTTATCCACTCTCCCCATTTTTGGACGCCATCAACGAGGCGTTGCCCGTACCGGGGAATGTACTCTAGCATGACCTTATTGAGGAGTACTGGAACCGGGTTGAGGTCGCTCGCGAATGTGTCAGCACCTACCCGCAAGGCTTCCAGTGGGATGGAGCCGCCGCCCGCGAACGGGTCAACAACAAGCGGCTTAGTACCGGGAGGACCTCCGAGCGCTTCGTGGGCAGCCTGGGTGAGAGCCCGACTGGTGTCCAGGAACTCCTTAACGGATGAATTGTCCCAGTTGGCGAAGTCAGCGATGAAGTCAAAGAGTGCGCCGCGGATTTGAGCGGCGTCCTTGAAGAGCGCGGGATTCTGCCGGGCTCTCTCGAACCGCTCGCGGCTCTCCGCACTGAGCATGGCCTGGCGTTCGTGGGTGGTCCATTTTTGCATTTCCGCGCGGGCCTTGTCGCAAAAGATGGGGGGGCACTCCGGGTCCGCCGGGTCGGGCCAAAGCGAAGCGCAAATCACGGCCCGGCAAGCTGCCAATGGCCGACGCGCCCACCAAATATGAAGTGTAGAGATATGTCCGTGACGGATGGATTTCTCCCGCCGTGCATGTTCAGAAATTCGCTTTATCGGAAGATCGACCTCAATCAGGCGCTTTGGGTAGAGATCTGTTGTCAACTAAACCCCCTGATACCAATCCATGATTTCGGGTTTTCGACTGGGCTCCTTATGCCACATCGTTATAATATTTCTATCTGGAATCTTTATATTTTGAATTTCGTCTGGTCCAAACAGAAGTAGAATACCTCGATAATAGTTAACCTTATTTATGAATTTGTGTAGCTTTCTGATGTCCTTTTGAATATCACTCTTCTCATTCACTGTGGTTTTGACTTCTATCACCGCAAGATTTTTTGAGTTACCAGGGACATGAACCACGAAATCAGGGTTAGGGCAACTCCCGCCAAAAAGTTGGGCGATCCAATCGTGCCCACTTTTATCTATTTCCCCATGGAGAAGATAAGGAAATGTTTTTGGCAACCGCGTACGCATTTGATGATAAAGCTCATAACAGTATACTCTTTCACGCAATGTGGGAATATCCCTATATCGTTCAATCTCAAAGTATTCTTTGCGAATATCCGCAATACTTTCAAAAAGAATTTCGGAGAAAACCTCCCAATCTTTATTCATAAATTATCGACCCCTAGAATTTTCTCTGCTCCCACGTGATAATGTTCAATTTTCACAAGAGGTTTCCATTCCAGACGTATTGGATCTTGGACCAGACGAATTTGGGGATTAGATTCACAGTCAAACACCACATAAAGCCAGTAATCCTTCTTTAGACGTTCCGCGGTCTTATATTCATTCATGGTAAGGGCAATCTCCCCAACCATAGCCCTACCTTTAACTTCGATGAAACGGATCTCGATGGCCGTTTGAGGGTCTTCTGGATGTGGTTTGCGGGAAATAAGGTCAAAACCTCGATTCTCTTTTTCTACACTCACGACCTCCCATCCTCTTGCTTTTTCATGTGCAATCACAGCCTCAACAGCAATGCGCTCAATTTCTTCGTCACGGACGATTGAAACAATTTTCGGAGATGTCCTCTCTGGATGGGGCAGTACCCATGCCCTTCCATGGTGGTGAATATCTGAGATAATGCAGTGCCGTTCCTGCTCTAGCTCATCGCGGCGCCGCTCAAGACGACCGTTTAGCTCATCTATCCGGTCTTCAGTGGTTTTAATGTTGGCAGCGAGTAATGGGCTGGCGTCTCCGGCCTGCTGACTTTCCAGTAGTTCGGCCATTCTGAGATTTTGGCGGTGGATTAGTTCATTCAGGCTGATTTCAACATGCCTGGAGATAATTTCTGTTTCCTTTTCGCGCTGGGCTTGAATCTCCTCCAGAAATGGCTGTAAAGCCTGTTCGATTAGAACCTGTTCCACCTTTTCCCGGTTTGGTAATCCACTGCCATCCGGAGTTTCTGTTTCCGCGGGTGCAAGAGAGAGATCTAAAAAGATAGTAGGTTGACGCACTGTCATTGCGCAATCTATTCCTGTTTCCACCACGAAGAGACGGCGATGAAGAACATTTCCTCTGCCATCACGGATGGCGGATGTAAAGACATCCAGCCGAGCAGGTTCTTTACGGTGAAGGTCAAAGAAAACTGCTCCGTTCCGAAGGTCAGTCTGTACACGCTCGAAAGCATCTTCCCGAACACTTTCAAAAAGTGGGTGCCCAGGAGTTACCCACTCAAGGGTTGGATCATCGGTCAGGAATTTTTTATCAAAGACAATCTGCTTATATTCGCGTCCTAATTTGCCAAAACGTGGCTCTAAGCGTTCCCCAATAGGCCAAAGTGTCCTTGGAATCCTTCCGATTCTGTAAATATGTTGATCTCCTTTTGCTACTTTAGGATTAACCCCGGCAAGTGGGCCTGCTTGCATAAAGAAATCTTCGACGACCTCTGGTACAAGGCGTCGTTCCTTCGCCTCTGCTGATTTACCAACAATAGCAGAAAGGTTAAGCTCACGCTTGGCCAGACCTTCGAGGGTTGAATTAGTAATCCTTTGGAAACGTTCCGTATCGACCTCCTCGACAATGCGGTTCTTAATAACCTCTTCGGTCAGGTTGCGCGCATACATATCTCTTAACATGCGTTCGAGCTGGTTAGCAGGAAAGACATCGCCGAGGACATTGAAAATCTTGCCTGTCCGCAGGGGATCAAGGTCCTCCTCAATTTTCTTAATTCGCTCAAATAATTTTTGAAGGACTCGGCCTTCACGAGTGTTGGTGGTTACAAAATTGAAGATTAAACAATCTTTTTCTTGTCCGTAACGATGAATACGGCCCATTCGCTGCTCTAGCCGCATGGGATTCCAGGGAATGTCATAATTGATCATAAACCAGCAGAACTGGAGGTTAATACCTTCTCCAGCCGCCTCGGTTGCCACCATGACCTGGCATTCTTCACGAAACTCACGTTCGGCATAAATACGTGTCCCCGGAGCATCACGGTCTCCAATCTTCATGCCACCATGGATCTGAGTGACACAAAGCCCCCATGAACGCAATTTGCCGACGAGATAATCGAGAGTTTCCTTATTCTCGGTGAAAACGAGGAGTTTCATTTTTGGGTCCTTGAACACACCCTGTTCAGTTATGACCTCCTTGAGTTTCACCAGTTTAGACTCCACCTCTCGCTGTTCAAGGATTTTAGCCTGGTCAATAAGCTTTACGAGTTGAAGTATTTCTTCCCTTAAGGCAATAGGGTCAACAGATGCAACGATCCCTTCCAGAGTGTCCATAATCTCTTGCCGCTCATCTTCCGGCAATTCTTCGAAGTCCTCTGGTAGCTTTTTGGTAATCTGCTCCTGCCGGTAGGCTTCAGGGTCATCGAGGATTCTTTGACGCTTATCTCTCATTCTTTCAAGAGTCCGCCGGACAGCGTAGGTACTGGATGCAAAACGTCGCTGCAGCATGGCCATGGTGAATCCGAGAGCACGTCCACGAGCAGAATCATCTTGGGAAGCTTTGATGGATTGATCCTCTACATATCGGGTAAGGCCATCATAGAGGTCCCATTCATCATCGTCGATTTTGAATTCAGTGGTTTGAACATGGCGTTTTGTAAAGAGGGTTTTTACCTTACCTGTATCAGGATCGGGAAAGGTTACTAGGGCCTCTTTCACCCTTCGAAGATAGAAAGGCGCTTGGTTGCGGAACATTGCTTCTTCAAGACTCTTCACATCTCCGTAAACATCTCTATCGAGTAATTCAAGAAAAAGGCAGAAGTTCTTAGGGTCACCCTTATGGGGTGTCGCTGTCATTAACAAGAAATGGTCTGTCATCTCTGAAAGATCTTCTCCCAGGTGGTAGGCTAAAGTCTTCTTGTCAGAACTGTAGGCACTCATCTTATGGGCTTCGTCAACAATGATGAGATCCCATTGGCTCCGAAGGAGGCTTTCTTTGGCATCCTCAATACGGGAGACCCATGACACCGAAGTGATAACCTGGTTCTTCTCCTGCCAAGGGTTGGAGCCGTAATTAGCCCGTAATACATCACTCCGGATGACCTCAAAGTCTTCCCTGAATTTATCTTTCATTTCACGTTGCCATTGAAAGGAAAGATTGGCGGGGGTGACAATGAGGGTTCTTTGTATTAATCCTCTGATCTTCAATTCCTTGATGAGGAGCCCGGCCATGATTGTCTTTCCGGCACCAGGATCATCAGCAAGCAAAAATCGGATACGTGGAAGTTTTAAGAAATAGTCGTAAACTGCTTCAAGCTGGTGAGGTAATGGATCAACACGAGCAATAGATAGCGTAAAAAAGGGATCGTATTCATAGGCCAATGCTAACCGCATCGCCTCAATCCCAAGACGAAATTTTCCTGCATCACCATCAAACGGTTCTTCTTCTGGGGTTGCCTCCAAGGTTGCGAGTTGCTCGGGGGAAAGAATAGGTTCATGAACTTGGCCGGTGCGTAACCCTTTTCCAATGAGCTTAATGGAATCACCCATAGGAATGGTCACAATGACTTGGACCGGCTCGGGGAAAATCGGACCCCGAACAATCATGTTTGGTTAAAGTTTTAAGCCATCCAAAGGTTAAGTTTCCTTCCATTTTCCTCAGGTACCTCAGGTAAATCCGATAACTGTTCTATCTCCGAGCTTGATAGCGCAACATGTTAACCTACCTGACGCTCAATGTTTGAAAGGTAAAAGATTTCGAGGCGGTTTATTATCTTCTGCATTCTATAAAAGACAGGTTAATTGGTCAATAGAAATCCAATAGAAGGTAATAGAAGGGAAGGGGATATGGATAGTTTAGGATTATTTTTCCCTTTTCACTGACAATTCTGCTACCATTTTGCTACCATGAACCACAAAAAAGGGTTCAAAAATCCAAAATCAAGATAAACATAAAAATCTAGCTTTCTCAATGATTGTGAAGGATTATAAAGGAAGACAAAATAACGTAACTTATTGTGTATACACTGCAAAACTGTTATTCACCGGTTCAAATCCGGTTGCCGCCTCCAATAAAGGACATGAGGGTTGCGAGGAGAATCAATAACTTGTAGCCTTTTTTTAGTTCTTGAGAAAACCACTGCACGAAATTTCATTCATAAGTGTTTAATGGATTTTGTGGCGTAATACTCTTTAATCCTTCTCATTCTTAAGAAAGGGGAGTATCTCTCCCTTTCGGTAAACCAGGGCCTGACAGGAGGCGATAAGGTTGTTACCTTCATCAAACACCTTGATCTCATAGCCAGCGGTCTTATGGGTCCGACTAAACTCCCGCGCCTCAGCCATCAACCTGCTTCCCCGGGGAGGGGAAGACACATAGGTAATATTCATGTTCAAAGCCACGGCTACGGTGCCATGAGAGTTCGCAGC
>JBEKDJ010000130.1:0-12383 GCA_050014415.1 Thermodesulfobacteriota bacterium
ATCTTTCAGTAAGGGAAAAACGGAGACTTCCGTGAAGCGTTGGGAGTAAATTGGACCGGGAGCAAAAGAGTCTATAAGGTGGCGGCTGCTCCGACGAGCTATAGAAGGGCCCATTCTCGCAGCCGCATCTTCTCCTCAAAAAAAACGCTTCTTCTTACTTGCGGACTACTTTTTTCTCTTGACAGGTGCCTTTTAATGGGTGACCCCGCAGATACTCATATATTTACACACCTCTAAAGTGCTATTTTTCAACTACGTCCCATCGGATGAGTCCGATTACCAAGGGATGTAAAGTGATTATTTTCATCAACGTCCCCTTGGTTTCATTCCAAACCCTTTCGCCGCAAACCGAGTGAGGAAACTTCCGCCTTCTTCAGGCCTCCGGCTACTGATTGGAATATACACATTCTAGGGGAATCCGTCAATCGAGACTTTCAAAAAGAGAGCGTTTAGAAAGGGGGGTTGTTTCACAAATGTTCACTCCGTGATATTTCGATTTCTTCCTGCGGGCATGAGAAAAACGAGGGGAATCGTAAGCAGGAGTCCTACCCCAAAAGAGGTGAAGGCGATCCTAAACCCACCGGCAGGAGTAGAACTCAGATGGAGGATAATGGTGATTAACGAGATCCCCAGCGCTCCTCCAACATTGGCGAACATACCCCGGAGTCCCGTGATGGTGGCTACCTTCTCGGGCATCAGTTCAATACATGCGTTATTGGAAGCAGGATAGAAGATTCCGATTCCCACCCCAGAAACCATCACGATCAAGGCGATGCTTTCTGCAATTCCCAGATGGATGCCGGTCATTCTCCATAGCCCGGGTTCCTGGCCAAGAAGGATGGTCGCAAAGGAGATGATGATCATACCCAACAACATGGGCCGTCGATAACCCGATCGTTTGAGCAGAAAGCTGGTTGCAACTGAGGCAGGAATGATTGCGAGAGAGCGAGGAGTCAGTATCATACCGCTAACCAAGGTGGATAATCCATGTGCGGAGGTGGCGAAGAGTGGGATAAAGGCAAAGACTCCGAGGACTCCGGCTCCTGCTATCATGTTACACAGGTTTGCCGCCAGAAAAGGCTTTGATCTTAACAAAACCACATCCAGGATTGGGTTGGAATCCTTTTTCTCTTGACGGGAAAATAAATAGAGGAAAGAAAAACTGACAACTAAGAAGACGATGGTTAGAAGCAGGGAGGAAATAGAGAAGTTCTCGGCAACAAAGTTTAAGCTCAGCATGAGGAAGAGCATGGCCCCAAAGAAAAACGAAGCCCCTGCAAAGTCTATATGAGGCCGACGGAAACTCCCAGAGTCTTCAAGCAAAATCAGAATCAAAACGATCAGACCAATGCCAATGGGTAAATTGATATAGAAAATATATCGCCAGGAATATCGACTCACAATCCAGCCTCCCAGGTTTGGACCGACAATGCCTCCTATTTGAAAGATACTCGTGAACAGGCCTATGGCCCTCTCCCGATGTTCTGGAAATTCGTCACTCACGATGCCTGCCGCCGTTGGGAGAAAACTCGCTCCCCCGATGCCTTGAAGGAACCTAAATACCACCAAGATGTAGATATTGGGTGCAAGGCCACAGGCAAGGGAACTGGTTGTGAAAAGGATGAGAGAAATCAGAAAGACCTTCTTGCGACCGAGACTATCGCTCAGTTTACCCATCAGCGGCATAACGCTCGTCACCGCAACCAGATAAATCGAAATCGTCCATGCTGCCCAGAGAACATTGGTTCCAAAGTCTCTTATAAAGTTGGGGAAGGCTACTGCCACCGCTGTACCATCAACGGAGTACATAAAAAGGCCCAACCCAGCAGAGACAAAAATGAGGTAACGACGCATCTCGGGAATGATCCTTGAAGTAAAAGACGTTTAGAAATGGGTCAGATTACAACGGGAGTTAACTCATTTGCCGAGACGAAGTTCAACAAGAGTCCAGCTTCTGAATCCCATTGGTACTCAATTCAGAGGCAATGTGGAGCCCCATGAGGATCGTCTTCATGCGGAGGCAGTTATCTCTTCATATGAATGAGAAGGATGGGTGTTTCTGCCCGGGTTAAGACCTTGTGGGCAACACTTCCCAAGACCCATCGAGTGATTCCGGAGTGACCGTGGGTGCACATCACGATCAGATCTACTCCGCTTGCCTTTGCGAAGTCGATAATCTCTGCAGCCACTTGCAGCCCTGTTTTCGCCTTCGCCGAAGCCTTGAGGCCCCTCTTTTTCAATTCCTCGACAAGGTTGGTGAGATATCTCTCGGCCGCTTCCTTCTGCTTCTCATCAACAATAAAAGGCGTCACTAACTCCGGTGCCCCATAGATGGGCATAAAGGGAACGACTTGGAATAGAATGATTTCAGAATCAAAGCCCTCGGCCAGTTTCTCGGCATGATCTAAGGCCTTTTTTGCCAATTCCGAACCGTCTAACGGAACCAAAATCTTCTTATACATGTTCCCACCTCCTCCAGAGTTTTTCAAAGTAGTTTATAACAATTTTGCCTCGGCAAGGCAACAGAAAAGGGACTGATGGACCTGTCAGGGCACAGCGCAAACCATGACATAGAGACTCCATTCTATGGTCTCTTTTTTGTTAGCAGCTCTTTCAATCTAGCTCCTGTTTGAGGGCTTTTCTCCAGTATGTCTTTCCACCCCTCCTCGTAAGCAATCTTCAAAAATTTCTCCTTCTCAGCCGGTGGGAGATCGATGACCTGCAGGCCTGCCTGTTTCAAGAGAGGAATCTCCTTCTTTATTTCTTCTTTATAGTAAGCAACTATTTTCCTCTCAGCCTCCATAGCCGCTCCCATAATCACATCCTGATACTTCTTGGGAAGCCCGTTCCACGCCTTTAGGTTCATGACCATAGGGTGTGGCCCTGAGTAAAATCCAGGCTCCACAACGTACTTGGTCTGCTTCTCCCATCCCCACTCACGAATGCCTATGGTCGGCCAGCAATAACCGTCGACAACATTCCTTTCGAGGGCAGTGTAAACCTCGGTGGGTGGTATCACGACAGGATTTCCACCGAGACCTTTAATCAGCTGAAGGTACATGGGGGAGACGCGGATGTTGAACCCTCTCAGGTCCGCAGTTTTGATGGGTTTGGTAAGGTAGAGCTTAAATGGCAAGTCAGTCCCTATCCTTCCAATAAAATAAAGCCCCAGCTTCTTTTCGTGCAGGTCATTGTAGTATGCCCACGCCCCGTTTGCCCTCTCTTCCCAGGGGGTGAATTCCGAAAGCTTCATGGCGTCGGCCTCCGGCAGCAGGGAGACATAATAGGCATTGGTCGTATGGACAATATCCACCATGCCCGTCTGTGCCGCATGAACCTGATCCGTGATTTTGACGGCCTCAGGGCCCCCTACCAGATTGATCTTCAACTCACCTGGGTATTTCTTCTCAATCTGCTGCCCCACGCTCTCGAGAAAGAAATCGAGAGCCTTGTTATCTGATGCGTTTTTCGGCCATGCAGTAAGCGCCTTCAGGTTAAATGTTTCGGCTTTAGCAAGCCCACATTGAGTCACTGATACCGTGAAGGCGAATAACACCAAGAGAAACGTAGAAACCAATCTCTTTTCCATTGTTTTATCCTCCTTCATTGTTCAACACACCCTAAATCGTCACTCAGCAATCGATTGCTCTTCATCCCTTGTTCCTTAGCTTCACCCCGCACCTCGTAAAGCCTTGTTCTTCCCCGGCCTCGCTCCGCAAAGCGGGGCGGGCATAACAGGGATGTAAAGGGGCATCAAAATATCTACCTCAAAGAAATCCCCGTGTTTTAACACGGGGTGCGGGGTTCATTTCATCCCCATAAGACCGGGTACAAGAGTTGCAATATCGGGCATTGCCATCACAAGGGCAATGCATAGTATGTCGACGATGACATAGGGAGTGACCGCCTTCCAGATATCAGACATAGTAACCTCAGGAGGAGCGACACCTTTCATCACAAAGAGGGTAACGCCAAAGGGTGGGGTAATCAAGCCTGTCTCCAGGGCGATAAGCATCATCACGCCGAACCAGATAGGATTAAAATGGAAGGCATTGATGACGGGCATATAGATGGGGATGGTGATCATCATGATGGCAACTGTTTCCATGAAACAGCCCATAATAAGGACGACGATCAGCATGCCAACCAGGATCATGATCGGTGGAATGCTGAGGTGGGTAATAAAATTCGTCATGCCTGCAGCAGCACCGGTAAAGGCCAATATTTCACCGTATGTGGTCGAGACAATAACGATCATGAAGATCATGACCGTGACTTTGACGGTACCCATGACCGACTTCTTGATCACTTCCCAACTGAGACATCTATAAATAAGGGCCAAGATAAATGCCCCCAATGTTCCTGTAGCAGCAGCTTCCGTGGGGGTTGCCACACCCAGGAAGATGAAGCCCAATACCATGAAGACGATGAAGCCGAGGGGTAACAGGTTCCGCAAGGTAGCCATTGCCTTTTCTTTCAAAGCGATTCTGGGCACAACATACCGAGGCGCCTCTTCAGGTTTGATGCGCAACCATAATACGACGAAGATGAAGTAAAGAGCAGACATCATCAAGCCTGCCGGTATTCCGGCCATTAGAAGCTGCCCTACATCGATATTTGCCAGGCTAGCGAGCACCACGGTCAGTGCATTAGGAGGAATAAGTGCATCAACAGTGCCTACTCCCATGAGTGGACCGAGACTCATGTTTTTACTGTAGCCCTTCTCCAACATTTGAGGAAGCAGGATGGTGCCGAGAAGGGCGCATGTTGCAATTGTGGAGCCACTCAAAGCGCCGATGATAACGCCCATGATAATGGCCAGGAGAGAAAGCCTGCCCCTGAGGTTACCCAGCCATTTATCAAGCACATTCACAGCATTAAGCCCAAGGCCTGAATGGAAAATCAACTCACCCATGAGGATGAAAAAGGGTACAGGGAGCAGAGTGAAAGTCGTAATGGAAGTGAAAACTCCTGTTGCTACCTCAATAAGTCCTGGTACACCTCCCAGAAAAAAATAGGCGGCAATCATATTGACAACGAGGAAGGCAAAGGCAATGGGCAGGTTGGTGAGAAGCAGAAAAACCATCCCCCCAAAGAGCAAGCTAATGATCAGCCACCATTGCATGGGTTACCTTCCTGCCCTGATATCGATCAGTCTGCTCCACGCCATCCTGAAGAACTGAATGGTAAGAAAGATGCTGCCGATGGGGATGATGATAAAAATGGCCCATTTCGGAACAGTCACTGCTCTTACATCCGTTACTCTTTGGATGATACACTCACGCATATAGTCAATTCCAAAATAGACCATGACAGCACAAGCAAGCCCCCCGATGACAAACATGATGAAATTGAGGCAGTTCTTGGATTTCTCATTGAGATGAGTGTATATGACATCGGTAGTGATATGCGCTTTCTCTCTCAGAAGCCAGGTTGTTGCAAGGAAAACAATCCACAGCAACGCATATTCGGTTGTCTGCATAATCCATATCGTCGTCTTCGTAAATAAGTATCGCATGCCAATAGTGTAGCAGACAGCAACCGTGATGAATACAAGTATGACCCCGGCCAGAGCAGCCATTATGTCTAAGAACTCATCAAAAAGTCTCCAGAATCCTTTCTCTGACCGCCCTCTTTTTTCAGAAGCTTCTTCCATTCGCATTCACGCTCGCCGAGTTTACCCACTCCCTACCCTCAGAGGGGGAAGCGCTAACTTAAGGTTGCTCTTCTTTGCCCCCCTTTGCAAAAGTGGGGCGACGGGGGGATTTGAGCTACGGCTTATGCCTCCCAGAGGAGGTAGAAAGGGTGGGCGTGCCCTCTTGGATAGTTGTCCTCTGCAACATCTGGGTGATCATTTGCATCCCGAAGTTGAACGAATCGTTCTCTGGTTCAACCCCTCCCACTCCTCGTCTACCTCCATTTGGATCTGTCTAATCTGTTCTTCCTTCAAGTGTCTGAATCTTCCCTGTTTCAAGAGGTACTCCTGGACGGGGAGACAGCGTGGTTCGTGATTAATGGTGTATCTCTTCCCGTTTTCCACCTCATACAGGGGAAAGACATTCGTTTCTACGGCAAGAATGGAAACCTCAGGGGAGATATCGGATGGCATTCTCCAGCCGGTTGGACAGGGAGAGAGCAAGTGAATAAATTTCGTGCCCCGAATCCCTTTGGCCTTGACGATTTTCTGTTGAAGATCGTGGGGAAAACCGATTGTGGCTGTAGCTGAATAGGGATTGTAATGGGCAGCCATGATCTCCATGATATTCTTCTTTCGCCTGGGGTTCCCTTTAGGAGTTGTTCCTGTCCAGGCAAAAGATGGAGTAGAAGAGCTCACCTGAATTCCAGTGTTCATGTAGGCTTCATTATCCAGACAGACGTAGATAATATCATCGTTGTTCATCGTCACCCCTGAAAGAGCCGCCAGTCCGATATCAAAAGTCCCTCCGTCTCCGGCGAAAGCCACGACCTGAATATCATCTTTCCCTTGAACTTTGAGGGCATTCGCAATCCCAGCCGCAGTGGGTGCTGCAATTTCGAAAGCGGAATGAAAGGCTGGTACAGCATGTGGGGAATTAGGATAGACACCTGAGATCGCCCCTTCGCAAGATGGAACAATGATGACGATCGTCCGGGGTCCCATGGCCTGCATCACCAATTTCATTCCAACCACAAGTCCACAGCCCGCACACGCACCATGACCAGGCCTTAGATAATTTGGCCCTAACTCTTGAAGGACCATATGATTTCTCCTTCATTTCTTACGGTGTTGGCAAACCAATCACCGCAAATCCCAAATCACAAGCTCCAAATCCCAAACAAGTCTCAAATTCCAATTTCAAATGACCAAAACGCTTCTGATTTTGGGTTTGAGGTTCTGGATTTTTCAATCCGCTATCTGGAATCCGCAATCTGAAATTCAGGAATCTTCCATGATCCAAATCGGCGTATCAATGGGTTCTGTTTTTTCCGTCGCATCAAGGGCAATCTTCTCGATCACCCCAGGATCTACATCGGTGCCCCCGATCCCGGCAATATAGCTGAAAATAAGCGGGTGATCGGGTGAATGAACCAAAGCTGCTCTTAGTTCCTGGCAAAAAATCCCTCCACTCCCGATAGAGAAGTTCCGATCAATGACCGCAATCTTTTTCTTTCCTGTAAGTGCTTGTTGAATGGGTTCCACTGGAAAGGGTCTGAAGAGGCGTATTTTTAACAGCCCAACTCTGCGCCCCTCTTGGCGAAGTGCCTTGATCGCAACCCTGGCCGTACTCGTGATTGATCCGGCTGTCACGATCACGATCTCAGCATCATCCAACAGCACCTGCTCGATAATCCCGTATCCTCTTCCAAACTCCTTTCGATACTCATGATCAACCCGGTCAGCAATTTCTTTCACCGTATTCATCGAAGTCTGAGCCATATGCCGATACTTTCGATACAACTCCGGGGGCACTACAGGTACTAAATATCCTGGTTTATCGATATCAAACCGGTGGGGAAGATCAAGAGGCGGAAGGAAATGATCCACCTGATCCTGGTCCGGAATATCCACAGGCTCCATGAAATGCGAAACCAAGAAAGCCTCCAAACAGATCATCGCAGGAAGAAACACTTGCTCTGAAATCTTATAAGCTTGAATCACACTATCCAGGGCCTCCTGACCGCTTTCACAATAAAATTGAATCCACCCTGTGTCTCTCTGGGAAAGGCTGTCCAACTGGTCAGCCCAAAACCCCCAGGGTGCGGACAGTATTCGATTGACATTGGCCATGACGACCGGAACCCGACATCCAGCAGCAAAATGGAGCATCTCGTGCATGAGGGCAAGGCCCTGAGAGGAGGTCGCAGTGAAGGTCCTCACTCCAGTCAAGGAAGCAGCAATGCACGCTGCCATGGCTGAGTGCTCGGACTCTGTCCGCATCATGATCCCTTTCAGTTCACCCGATGCCTCCCATTCTGAGAGTTTTTCGTAGATCGGTGTTTGGGGCGTAATCGGATAAGCAGCAATCAATGGGGTCCGACACAGTCGAACAGCACGAGCCACTGCATGGTTGCCAGTGATGAATTCTTTCATGACAGTTCCTTCATATGGACGACATATCTCGGACAGGCCTTCGCACAGGTTCCACAGCCTTTGCAATGCTCCAAATCAACCGTTCTTATCCTATGTTGAGGATCGATTGAAACCACCCCTTCAGGGCAGAAGAAATAACAGTTGTAACAATAATTGCATGTTCCACAGGAAAAGCACCTTGAACTTGAAATCCTGGCCTCGTCAGGAGTTAAACCGAGATTCACCTCTAAAAACCCTTTCAATGCTTCCTTCCGATTCAGTTTGCTCATTTCCACCCTTTGACTGTGTTCAAAATAGAGCGTGTTGAGCTGCGGATAGGAAATCACATCGCTTGGCTCTGACCAATTCCCTCCGTTCCTGCCCGAAAGATAGGCTTCCATTGAGAGAACACCTTTATTTCCAAATCTAATCTTGGAGAACACTTCTTCGTCAGCACCTCCCCTGAGATACAGGTCGATAGAGATAGCGGCCTTCTTCCCTGCGGCGATGGCGGTGACGATGGTTCGAGGCTGATCTATGGCATCTCCACCTGCAAAGATCTTCGGATTCACCGTAGCGAGGGAGGAGTTCACATGAATCAGGCCTTTCTCGCTGAGCGTTTGTGGCATCCATGAAAGATCGACCCCTTCCCCCGCCGCTTCGATGAGCTCATCCGCTTCCAGTGCGAAGGTGGCCCCTTTGATGGGGATGGCTTTGGGCCGATTGCTCTGATCCCGTCCCCTCAGCTTCATTCGTTGGAATTTCACTTTGATCCTTCTGCTTTTGAGAAGACTGATCTTCGCAGGCAGGAGCAGGAATTCAAATCGAACACCTTCTTCCTCTGCCTCGCGGATTTCGTCCTGAATGGCGGGCATCTCTGCTCGGGTTCTGCGATAGACAACGGTCACCCTGGAACCGAGACGCAATGCCGAGCGGGCAACATCCATGGCCGTATTGCCCCCGCCGATCACAATGATCTCTTTTCCAATTCTAGTTTTATCCCTGGAATTGATTCGATCTAAGAAATCTCCTCCTTTCCAGACCTTTTTCAGATCCTCGCCTTCGATTCCAAGGGATGAACTCGCCCCAGCCCCGGGAGAGAGAAAAACAGCCTCAAACAGGTCTAATTCCTCAAAAGAGATTTCCTTTCCCACCCTCACGCCTGTCTTTGCTTCGACGGAGAGTTGAAGTATCCTTTTGATCTCCTTTTTCAAGATGGATTTGGGAAGCCGATATTCAGGAATCCCCCAGCGCATGACCCCACCTAATTCCTTTCTTGCCTCAAAAAGGGTCACCTGATGACCTAAGAGTCCGAGGAAATAGGCCGCTGAAAGTCCTGACGGACCTGCTCCTACAACTGCGACTCGTCTGGAATCACCGTTGGACATGGGATGGATGTCGGGATGGAGGTTAGACGTAGCATCAAATACGTATCGTTCCATCGCGCTGATGGATACAGTCTCATCGTATCGGCCTCGATGACAGTCCTTTTCGCAAGGGTGAAAACAGACCCTTCCACAAACACCGGGGAAAGGATTCTCTCTTAAGAGGGCCTCCAAGGCCTCTTTAGATCTTCCCTCGCCCGCCAGATAGAGGAATTTCGGAATAGCGTTTCCAGCAGGGCAAGCCTCTTGACACGGGGCCGTCATGAATGCCGCTTCAGGCTTTTGAAAACCCCATTTACCTGTCTCAATGACCTCAGAACTCCCGTAAGAGATGGGAATGACTAACTCGGATGAAGAATCATTCCTAATTTCCATGTCCGGTTTGTCCCTCTATCTCACTGCAATTCAGACACTGAACTTCAGACTGTTCCATACAGTCAATTAACCCTTGCAGTGTGCTCAAATCCGCTTATCGCGTCTGTGTTCCGTATCCGCTTCCTATATACTGCTTTTTGCCTTTGCTTCCTGCTTGCTACTTCTCCCAATCTCCCTATTACTCCATCTCCCCATTATCTTTATGTAGTCCCCTGGCCACATCCGCTCTTCGTTCTAATGTCTGATGTCTAAGGTCCGTGTTCAGAATTACAATTCTATCTCAAAGACCCTCGCCTGTTCGTAAGCCGCCTTGACAGCTTCAATATTCTGCTCTATTTTTGCAGGCACCATTCCTCTTACTGCTTCGATCAATGTCTCCAGCTTGGCCAGGTGGGTCAAACGAATATAGGCGCCCAGCATAGCCATATTGAAGGTCCCTCCCAAGCCCACATTTCTGGCAACCGGGCCAGCATCAATCAGACCGATTCTAAATCTCCTCAGATTCCTAAAAAAATCGATTTCTTTGTTCGAGTTGATCAGAATCAGTCCCTTTGGCTTGAGCTCCTGAAATATCTCTTTTTCATCTGTCAGAGACAGGTCGAAAATAATCAAATGGTCAGGGTGTTTGATCTGACATTTCAGAAGAATGGGTTCATCATCCACCCGCAAGAACCCAACGACCGGGGCACCACGGCGTTCTCCCCCAAAGATTGAAAAGCACTGGGGGTATTTTCCCTCCAAAAAAAGGGTCTTTCCTAAGATTTCCGAGGCGACGACGGCCCCTTGTCCGCCACGGCCCTTAAATTTCACCTCGATCATTCGTCACCCGTAAAGGGTCAAGGATTCAGCGGGCCAAATATCTCTCAGCTCTTCACTTGAATCCCAATTAATCCTGTATCTCAGTCTTTCAATCGCTTCAAGTATGCCCTGGTAGCCTTGGATCTTCCTGAAGACATTCTCTTGCAGATAAATACTCTGAATCCTTTATCTCCTCTCATTCTTTCGCTACAAGGGGACTCACATCATCGACTTCATAATTCGTCTTATATCGTCAGGGGTCATATCTCTTGGATTTCCCTCATAGGATATGTCATTCAACGCCCATTTCACTGTATGTTCGATATCTCTTTCGGTAAAGTTGAACTGTTTTAACGAAATATCAGTGATCCCGATATCGTTTCTCAACCTTTCCATCTCTTCCAAGGCTTTGTCTGCAGCCTGAACCTTCGTGAGTCCTCTCGTATCCACTCCCATCGCCTGTGCTATCTCTGCAAATCGATCCGGACAGCCTATCACATTAAACCTTTCGACAGGCAAGCACATAATGGCATTCGTAAGCCCATGATGAGTGTCTTTGATCACTGAAACCATATGAGCCAAACCATGGACCATTCCCATTGAACCTCCCATATTATAGCTCATCGAAGCAATGCTCTGAGCCCAAGCCATATTCTCGATGGCCTTGTCATTTCGGGGATTGGCATAAGCCTCTCTCAGATTCTCTGAGATCAGCTTAATCGCCCTGAGGCCTGTCGCGTGGGCCACAGGGAAATTCAATCTGTTGATAAATGGTTCCACGGCATGGCACAAGGCATCGAATCCACTCCAAGCGATCATATGGTTGGGTTGCAAGCGCATCAACAAAGGATCGTCGATTCCCACCGAGGGAGAAACTCCTGGCACAATCAATATCAATTTGTAGACCCAATCACTGTCATTGATAATTGAAAATGAAGTACCACTTGCCCCCGTCCCTGTTGTTGTATTGATGGACACTTGAGGGATATTGACCGTCTTGAGGGTCGGGGTCTTGTTGAGGAAGGTAGCAAAGTTCTTCAAATTTGTCTCTGCTCCTTGATTGGTCGCCAATATCCTTACCGCCTTTCCCGCATCATGGGCGCTTCCACCTCCAACGCTAACAATCCCATCGCATTTGACCTCGGCATAGACCTTAATACGCCTCTTTCACTTCGTAGTCTTTGGGATTGGAAGTAATTTTGTCATAGATCGTATAAGAAATTCCGGCGTGTTCCAGCACGCCTTCTACCGCCTCTATGATCCCAGTCCCTTTCAGTCCTGTTGTGATAAGCAAAGCATTCGTGATGCCATTCGTTTTGCATTCTTCCCCTGCCATCTCATAAGCACCCCACCCTACAATGAGTCTTGAATGTTGATGCACATAAAGTAACGGAAATTGTCTCACCTGTTTACTGATCATAGAAGCCTCCTTTCTATGTTCTTGTCTCCTTTGATTTAGCTAGATTGTCCTCTTAGGAAGAGGGAATTCTTTATGAACTCTTTTTGCAGGTATTTACATTTTTGGGAGCAATGTATCCCAGTCCCATGGGCTTGTCAAGAAGAGATTCCAGATCTTAACCTATAACATCGATAAGGTTTTTCAAAATCCTAATGAAGAGTAGAGTCAGGATCAATTGATCTTGCCGCTTAAGACCATAATCCGTAATCAAATTTCTTGACAAAAAACAAAAACACCTCCTAGGATAGCTACTAATGCAGATTAGATGGGATTGAGCGGTTCAATCCACAATTCACCCAGGAGGTGCGAGATGAAT
>JBEKDJ010000131.1:0-12307 GCA_050014415.1 Thermodesulfobacteriota bacterium
TCCCAGGTGGCAGAGTCTGCCAAGCCTCAACCACCCCCTGCAGAGAAATTGAAGGAGATCGTGGTCCCTCAAAGAGAGGAGGCAAAACAGATTCCGGAGAAACTCTACTCCTTCTTCGCCAGAGACTCAAGCGTCCAGGATGTGCTTCTGGCCTTCTCAAGGGAGAGCGAACTCAACCTTGTCATCAACCCGGAACTGACCGGCAAGGTAACCATCGATTTGAAGCGGGTGACCTTGAAAGAAGCCCTCCATGCCATTCTCGCTCCACTGGGATGGACCTGTCAGATCGATGGAAATCTCATCAAAATACTGAGACCCCAGATGGAAACCCGTTTCTTCACCCTGAATTATATGGCCACCCGACGAAGTGGAAAAAGGGAGATCTACGCCAGCACTGGAGGAGGGCTGCAGACCAGTTTTGCTATCGGACAGCAGACTTCTGCCGGACAGCAGGCCGCTGTGGGTGGCAGTGGATCTGGTTCAAGAACCGGATATAGCGATCTCGTCAGTGTCGATGAAATGGACCTCTGGAAGGAAATCCAGAGAGGGTTAGAGACTCTCATCTTCGGATCGGTTGAAGAGAAAGAGGCAGCTCCTCAGAAGGAGAACACAGCCTCAGCAAGAATGGATGAGAAAGGTAGGAGATTGATCGTCAACAGATCGACCGGAATCATCATGGTGACTGACTACTCGGCCAATCTGAATAGGATCGCGTCCTACCTTGAAACCGTTGAGGGAAGTTCCCAGAGACAGGTCACGATTCAGGCAAAGATCTTTGAGGTGATTCTTACTGACAGCCATAAAGAGGGAATCAACTGGAATGTGATCGAAAGCCTTCCTCGATCTCTCAATTTATCCTGGGGGATGACGGACAGCAAAGGAACGACAGGATTTCCCGGAGGAACAACCGGCATTAACTCCGGAACAGGCACCGGAACAGGAACGACAGGAACTACCATCACAACTCCTGGAGTTTTAAAAATCAAACCTTTTGGAGGCATCTTCGCCATCGGTGCAATAGGAACTGATGTTGCACTTGCAGACATTATGCAGGCGATCTCAGACCAAGGGGATGTAAAGATTCTCTCCAGTCCAACCATCTCGACTCTCAATAATCAGAAGGCGATTATTCGAGTTGGAAATCAAGATGTCTTCTTTATCACGGGAGCAGTGGCCACACAGACCACGGTCACTCAGTTCATCCAGCCCATGACGATCGATATCGGGATCATTCTGGATGTGACTCCTCAGATTGCTGAGGACGGCACGATCATTATGAACATCCATCCCAGTATCACAGAAAAGACAGGGGAGAAAATCGCTCCCGATGGAAAATCAACTTTCCCTCTCATGAGCGTGAGGGAAACAGACACGACGGTAAAAGTAAGGGATGGCCAGACGATCATTATCGCTGGCCTCATGCAGGAGAAGAAGAACGAGAGTTTCATTGGCATCCCTGTTTTGGACTCGCTTCCTTATGTGGGCGGGTTGTTCCGGTACAAGACGGAAACGAAAAGCAATTCAGAGTTGGTGATCATGATCACCCCCACTCTTCAGGTTGGGAAAAAGGTGGAGGATTTTGCTAGTAGATAATTTCACCCCCACCCTCACCCTCCCCCATCAAGGGGGAGGGAATTAAGTTGCTTCCCCATCAAGGGGGAAGGGGTTTTTAGGTCGATCCCCTAACAAGATCCCCTCTCCCCTGCCGGGAGAGGGAAAGGATGAGGGGATTAGAGGTATTGCTAATGTATCAAGAGTTCTATGGCCTAAAGCAGAAACCGTTTTCTCTCACTCCGGACCCTCAGTTCCTTTTTCTGAGTGAGGGCCACCGGACAGCCATTGAATCGCTCCTTTACGGAATCCAGGAGAGGGATGGATTCATGGTCGTTGTCGGTGACATTGGAACCGGGAAGACAACCATCTGCCGCAGCCTTCTGGGAAGACTCGACAAGGACGTGAAGACGGCAGTCATCTTCAACTCCTTCCTCACCGAGGATGAATTGCTGGAATCGATTCTCCTCGATTTTGGGTTTCCCTCCAAGGGGAGATCCAAGAAGGAGCGGATTGACGCATTAAACAAGTTCCTCATCCATCTATTATCTCGAGGACAGAATGCGGTCCTGATAATCGACGAAGCCCAAAACCTCTCCACTCCGGTCTTGGAGCAGGTTCGTATGCTTTCCAATTTGGAGACGGAAAAGGAAAAGATGCTCCAGATTATCCTTGTTGGCCAGTTAGAACTGAACCAGCAACTCCAATCTCCTGAATTGAAACAGTTGAATCAAAGGATAGTCATCCGCCATTACCTCTTGCCACTCACCCACGAGGAAACCGAGTCCTATATCTATCAACGTCTAACTGTAGCAGGAGCCCATGGAGGCGTCATCTTTACGAAATCCGCTATTCATGAAATCTACAAATTCTCGAAAGGCACTCCCAGACTGATCAATCTTCTCTGCGACCGAGCACTGTTGGGTGGTTTCGCTGACGAAACCAACCATATCGACAAGGACATCATTGAGAAAGCCCAGAAGAGTCTTTTGGGAGAGGAATCGGATGTCGCCCCTTCTCGCTCTCGTTCACGGACATTCCCAAAACTCTTCACTTCTTTGCGATTTATCCTCTTGATGACCTTTGTCCTCCTATTGACAGGCTTGATCCTTTCGAGCCAGACTGACTTCTCCTCCTCTCGAACGACTAGAAGCTTCATCAGAGGGAAGATTCAGGACATCTATGTCCAGATTTCAAGGCCAACCGCGTTGTCCTTTGCAAGCACCCCTTCGGATAAGGAATGGCTCCAACAATCTCAGAAAAGGGAACCATCCCTTCTTCACCCCCTCGACCTGAAGGTCGAGGGCTCAGGGTTGACCCTGAGCGGGGCTTCTTTATCCCGCCTTCAAAAGCGGGGTTTGGAGCCGTCGAATGGGTCAAAGGACTCGGAAGAGGTATCAAAGGAGGGGAGAAGATGAGCCTGATCATGGATGCCCTCAAGAGGACCCAACAACTCCGATTGAAAGAATCTAAGGGGACCCCATTCTTTAAAAACCCATCTCCAAAGGACGGGAGAGCTCGAAAAAGCCTCAGGAAACGATGGATTGCTATCGGTGCAGTTTTGGTCAGCCTCGTCATTGTCATATTCGTTTTCTTGAGACCTTCGGCTCCACCTCTAGCTCCGGAAACGGGGCGACCAGTTGCAATCATAGAAAAGAAAGCTCTCCTCCCTGTAGTTGAGAAGAAACCTCAAGAGCCAGCCGAGGAGATTCCGAGTCTTGAGTCTATCTCAAGGCAAAAGGAGATGGAGAGCGTTAAGTCTAGCGAAGGGCCAAAGGACACACTGAGCCATGCCAAGGAAATCCTAGGCCAGTCAAAGGTCGCTCAAGAAGAAAAACCAACCTCCGGAATGAGGCCTTCGGTGGACGAAAAGAAAGAGGAACCACCTGAGAGACCACCACCTGAAAAGAAGGAGGTAATGAAAGCCAACCTTCCGATTCCCCGCTCCACAGTACAGGACCTGAGCGCAGCCGGGCGACGCAAACCATCTTACAAGAGGTCAGTCAAAAAAGACCTATCCTCAACTCCAACTCACCTCTCCTCCCTCAAGGAAGAAGGTCTTTCCAAGCCATCGGCAGTCGAGAAGGGAGAGGAAAAGGATCAGCCGATAACGACAGAGGCTATCCGCTATTTCAATTTGGGGATCTGTTTCTACAACCAGCGAGAAACTCCGAAAGCAATTCAAGCCTATCAGAAAGCAATCGAACTGAATCGTGCCTATATTGAAGCCTATAACAACCTGGGAATAATCTACCAAGAGGCGGGGGATTTCAACAGGGCCATTGAAGTGTACCAAAAGGCGATCGAGATCAATCCTCAATATGAGAAGGCTTATAACAACCTTGGCATCCTCTTCCTTCTCAAGGGGCGAGTGGAAGAGGCGACGGAGGCTTTTCAAAAGGCCCTCACCATTAATCCCAGCAATGTCGAAAGCCTCATCAACCTCGGAGTCCTTTTCAGACAACAGGGCCAATCAGAAAAGGCAATCGAATTTTATCAGAAGGCCCTCACCATCAATCCTCTCCGAGGAGAGACCCATTACAATATCGCCTTGCTCTATGAAGAGATGGATGAGGTTGACTTGGCTGTGGATCATTATGGAAAATTCATACAACTCTCTTCGAAGACCCATCCTGTCTTGACTTCGAAGGTCCAGGGCCATTTGAACGATTTGTTAAGAGTCAGAAATAACAAGGAGGGTTTGAACGGTCAAGGATTCAAAACGGGAAGCAGAGAGTAGGAGGTGGAAAGTGGTCAAGACCACATTCCATGTTCCACCTCCACCTTCCACTCTCCATCGGAATAAGAAAGGTTTCAATCATGGCAGATGAGAAGAAAAGTTTTGGTGATTTCTTGGTTGGACTTGGGGTGATTGCCGCTGACCAACTAAAGAGGGCTTCTCTCGAGGTCAAACGGGGAGAGAGATTAGAGCAGGCCATCGTCCGTCTTGGATACGCCAAAGAGGAACTCATCCTCCAATGTCTTGCTGACTATTTCAATCTCCCTTATATCGATCTGGATGCTTATCTGATCGATGAGAAGATTGTAAAGATTGTTCCAGAGGAGGTCGCCCGACGACATACGTTGATCTCTCTCTTCAAGATTGGAAACGCCTTAACGGTCGCAATGACCAATCCCCTCAATATCCTCGCAGTGGATGAGGTGAGGAACAAAGCGAAGCTTGATGTGGAGATTGCCGTCAGCACGGAGAAAAAGATCAAAAAGGCGATCGACCAGCACTACGGAGCGACGGGCACGGTCTTTGAGAGTACCATCCAGCAAATGGCAAAAGGCAATGTGGGTGGGGCTACCCAAGAATCTACAGACTACAGAAAGACCTATGATCTCGCTGCAAAAGAGGTCCAACCAGGCACGACGGAAGACGCCTCTGCTACAAGGATGTTCGACTTGGTCATGATCCAAGCCATCCGCGATCGAGCAAGTGACATTCATTTTGAACCAGATGAAAAGGCCTTGCGTGTCCGATTCCGAATCGATGGTTTCTTGTATGAGAATCTCATCCTTCCCAAGACGATCCACCCATCGCTCACCTCTCGTATCAAGATCTTGGCAGAGATGGACATTACTGAGACGAGGCTCCCCCAGGATGGAAACTTCAATATCAAGATGGAGAACCGCAACTTTGAGATCAGGGTCTCCACTTTCCCGACCATCTATGGAGAGAATGTTGTCCTTCGAATATTGGACCAGACAAGTCCTTTGACTAAACTGGAGGACTTAGGATTTTCAGAGGAGATGCTGGCGCATTATAAGCAACTGCTGCGAAAGTCAACTGGGATCATCCTGGTCACCGGTCCCACAGGAAGTGGCAAAACGACAACCCTTTATGGCTCTCTCAATGTGATCAATTCGATGGAGAAGAACATCATCACCATAGAAGATCCTGTGGAGTACCGATTGGCTTTGATCAGACAGACTCAGGTAAACCTCAAGGCTGGGATCACCTTTGCCGCCGGCCTGAAGGCCATTCTTCGACAAGACCCGGATGTCATTATGGTTGGGGAGATCAGAGATCTGGAGACTTCGCAAATTGCCATTCAGGCAGCTCTGACAGGTCATTTGGTGCTGAGCACCCTGCATACAAACGATGCCCCGGAAGCCATTACCCGCTTGATGGATATTGGTGTCGAGCCTTACCTCATTTCATCATCGGTCATCGGAGTTCTCGCCCAACGACTGGTTCGAAGCATTTGCCCGAATTGTAAAGTCCCTTATCGGGTCGAGGTAGGGGCGCTGAAGGAAATGAGCGAGATTTCTCCAAAGGCAAAAGAATCTCCGACAATTTCTAAGGGAAAGGGTTGCAAGAACTGCAAGCAGTCAGGATACTGGGGCAGGACTGGGATTTTTGAACTCCTGATCGTCAACGAAAGGATCAAGCGATTGATTTCTGAGAAAGCGCCTGTCCAGGCGATCAGAGACACGGCGAGAGAAACGGTTGGAATGATCTCCTTAAGAGAGGATGGCCTCAGGAAAGTTCTCAAAGGAATTACGACCCTTGACGAAGTAGATCGAGTGGCCTATAAGATGGCTTTAGAAACCTAAGTTTGCGAAGGTGGAACGTAGAAAGTGGAATGTGGTTTTGATCACTTTCTACCTTCTGCTAACGAAACACATTATACTTAATGATCCAGTAGATCGCCGCTAACCCATCCGTCCAGTTGATCTTCTTCCCCTGCGAGTAATCTCGTCCCCAATAAGAGATGGGAACTTCATAGACGTGGCAGCCTATCTTTGCAATCTTAGCAGTGATCTCCGGTTCAAAGCCAAACCGATTGCTCTCAACCCTAATACTCTTCAACACCTCCGCCCGAAAGACCTTATATCCGGTTTCCATATCCGAGAGGTTTAGATTGGTAAGCACGTTGGACAAGGTCGTAATGATCTTGTTTCCGACAGCGTGCCAGAAGAAAAGGACCCGATGCGGTCCCCCAAGAAATCGGGAACCATAGACGACATCTGCCTTTCCATCCAGAATGGGGGCAATCAAGTGGGGATATTCGGAGGGATGATACTCCAGGTCAGCATCTTGAATGATCGCGATATCTCCACCAATATGAGGGATGGCAGTCCGGATAGCCGCTCCTTTACCTTGATTTGACTCATGGAGGAGCACCGTAATATTGTCCCCTCCTATCTCTTTAAGGAGTTCGCGGGTCCCATCGGTAGAATAATCATCTACAACGATGATCTCTTTTTCATACGGAGCCTGCTTAACTCTCTCGATTATTTCTTGGATTGTCCCAACTTCATTGTAGACAGGAATGATCACAGAAAGCTTCATGTCAGATCCTCTCTCAAGTCTTCTCCCCTACGGCAATCAGCGATTGACCCACCAAGGTGGGAACGACTTTTTCCATTCTGATAAAAAGAGGTACCATCTTATTAAAAACCCTGACTTGCCTTGCGGGTAACAGGCGCCTTTTCAGGAGCGTGCCATTGACAAACCATCCAAATATACCGAACAAATTGAAATACCTCAAGGCTATTACTCTGAAACCACCTCCAGCAATTTTTTGGATCAGCTCCTCTCTACTGTAGCGCCGAAAGTGGCCAAGTTGTCTGTCAAAAACGTTATAGAGCACCTTCATCGCTGGGACGAGGATGATCAGCCTTCCACCCACAGGAAGCAAATTATAAAAGATCTTTAGAACATCATTATCATCCTCTATATGCTCCAGGACATTCAAACAGACAATGGTATCGATGGACGTGCCTAGATTCTGAGGGGGGTCTTGTCGGATATCCAAGAGGAATACCCCTTTCAGATTCGGATGGCCTCGAAATTTATCTTCCACTGTGCGGATGTAATCCTCGTTCACGTCGGTCGCAATCACCTTCCCCTGACTCAATAAAAGGCCCGTCAGATTGCCGATCCCGCAACCGACCTCAAGAACATCTCCGACTAAGTAGGACCTGATCTTCTCAAAAATCCATCGATGGTAGGCATCAGCCCCTTCTAAGATAAGCAGCGTTAATGTATTGGTTCTCGTAGTATCCTTCATTTCAACCTAATATTATGGTTAGGGTTCGCTTTAATTCTTAACCTCAACCTTAACCTTTTTGTTGTTAGGTTTTCTCCGGATCAAGCAAATGGCAACACAACCTGTGACTCCAAAAATACTTATCGCAGCCCCAAGCTTGAAACTCCAGGGATCATAAACAAACTCAACCTGATGTACCCCAGCATTTACCGGTATTGCTCTGAAGGTATAATCAGCCCTATATATCTTTGTTCTTTTACCATCTACAAATGCTTTCCAGCCTGGGAAATAGGTGTCGTTCAATACCAAGAAGCTATGTTCTGGTGCTTTCGCAAGGAGCCGGAGTCTATTATTGCTTTCAGAGATGAACTCCACCCACCTTTCCCTTCCCTCTTTTGGCATTCGCTTAACTGGAGAAGGCTGCGTCGGGAGATCAACCGAACGGATAGGCTGAGGCGGCTCCTCTTCAAGTAGCACCTCTTTATCGGGATGAAAATCCTTGCTTGTCATTCTTGAAAGCATCGCCTCGGCATCCATGACCTTGAAATCCTTTACCAACCATCCCCGCAGGATAGGGCTCCGATTCTTATATAACTTAATAGTATTCTCTTTAAGCAGGTCTTCCTTTTTACCCTGAAGCCCTTTAATTCCTGAATAAATGAGTTCAAAGCGGCGATCTCCTTCAATGGGAATGACTGATATGACGTATTTTAAACCATAAAGGTCAACCAGATTGGTTGCTGAGATAGATGGAGTTCCACTAAACGCTCTATAGAGATCGTGCACTCTTTTCAATTTAATCACATCAATACCTGACATATCATGCAATTGGTATAGCAGATTCATGGAGGGCAGGTGTTTTTCCTTTAAGATATCTAGAGGAGTTGCGTTGGCAACCAAGACGGGGGTATCCAGCGAAATGGTCTTCGCAGTGGAAAAAACCCTGAAATGGCCATGATCCTGGGAGATTATCTCTAAGATTTGAGTCTTTCGTAGATAATCCGATGTCTTTTCCTTACCATAGAAGCCCATGTTCCCAAAGAGGTCCGTAGCAAGAAAGACGATCAACAAAACCTTTATCCAATTCTTCCATCCCACTTCAAAGCCGAACCTGAGCAACAGAAAGAAAAGGGCAAGGTAGAAAAGGAATCTCTTGGCATGATGAAGGTTAACAGCAAGGTAATTGAAATCGGGAAAATCAATCCCCCTTAATTTAATGAAATGCTCAACCTCCTTGTGACCTAAAACCAGAAAAAGAAGAAAAACCCCAGACCCAAGAGAGAGGGTTATCAGAACTCTTTTAAGTTTCTTGCTATTACCCTCCTTTGTAACTTCCGTTAGTCTCTGGAACCCTAAACCTGCTGTCACGGAAAGGATAAAAATGAAGATATAAAGAAATTTAGCAGGATATCGAATCCCATTAAAAAAAGGAACGTACTTAAATATAAAGATATATAAAGGATTATACTTCCCCAGAGATAAGAAAAGTGAAAAGAGTATTAAAGCCAGATAGAGTTTACGGTCTTTTCCAAGCCCTCTCACTCTGTCCCACTCCTCAGAGAGGGAGAGGGGCCGCTCTTTAATTCCCTCTCCCCTGTGGGGGAGAGGGGCGAGGAAGAAAATTAGACTTAGAATAAAAGGAAGCCCACCTGTATAGAGTGTTTTGAACCAGCATTGTGTCACCCAATATTTTTTCATGTCTAAGAAATATCCATAAGCATCGGGAATAAAGAATAGAAGGAAGTCTTTGGGGGCAAAACTCCATATCGTGGCCTCCAGATAGGAAATCCCATTGCCTCGTATAGAATGTATGAATACCTCTAGAAATGGGATTAATTGAATAGCAGAGAGAAATAAGAATAGGACGCATACAATAAAGAGACTTCTAATTCTTTCAAATAAAGGCTTCATTCGTCCCCAGTAAATGGGGGCACATTGGAAGAATTTGTTAAACCGGGCACCGAAAAGGAAATGGTAGTGTTGGTTTTTTTCTCCGATGAATGTGATCCCAGGTAATGGAGTAAAAATGACCATCAGAAACAGCACAATAAAATTGCCATAGACAATTTCGAGCCCACCTCCTAAGAAAGAGATAGTAATGAATATAGCAGTGAAGATTTCGTTCCTAAATCCAGGTCTAAGGATCGCTCTTCTAAAAAACATCATGATCAAAGGCGTCCAGACGCTGGAAAGGAGAATGGTCAGCAGACTGTGAACAGACAGAAGGTACCCACTGAGCATAAATATCAAGCCGGAGATAAGGGATCCTGTTGAACTAACCTTCAAGTCTCTAAGAAAAACATAGGTGAATAACCCGCCCAGAAAGAAATGAAGGATAATGATGGCATTGAAAGCTAAATCAAATGGCAGTAGAAAGAACAAGCTGTTCAAAGGATATAGGATTGCGTATTGAGGGTTAGCAAAAAAAGGGTGGCCTGAAAATTGAAAGGGATTCCATAAAGGAAAATCACCATTCTTTATGCTTTCAACCCAGAAAAACCGTGGGGGTATGAAATAGGGACCTAAGTCCCTCTCTGTAAGGAGATTCTTCCCGGTAAACAGATCGAAGAAAAAGAGGATGGATGAAAAGAAAAGGGTCAGAACTGCCAAAACATCGGCTGACCTGACCCCATCTATCTCTCCTTTTTTTTTTCTATCACAATTAACTGATATTATCGCATCCTTCCTTACACAAACAATTCCAAGTCAGAATGTTAGCATTTGCTAAAGGCACCACTACCGGCGGTGATTAACCTAAAAGTAGTGGTAGTGTTAAGTGTCATTTCAGTCTGACCGTCAAACAACCATAAATCAGTGTACTTTTCTATTACCACGTAGTATGGGCTGGGCAGCTCAATGCAGGCGGATTGTCTGTATTAAGCGAAAAGCTATACGTGGTCCCCCCAACAGTCAAAGTTAGATAGGTCGCATCCGAACCAGCGGTTTGAACACCTTGCAATTGGGCAGAGCCAACGATGTTAGTCCAGTTATTAACAGTGGGGGCGCCAGTAACGCCAACCGTGCGAGCTGCAAATAATAGGCTATTCGCGCTTCTAAGACCTCCTAATACCCCCCTTGCTGTACCATCTTGAGCTTGAGTGGTTAAGTCGACGTACCTTGGGATCGCCACTGCCGCCAAAATTCCGATGATCACAATGATTACGATCAACTCAATTAACGTAAAACCCTTTTGATTTCTCAACATTTTCAAATCCTCCTCTTACTAGCATCGGCCTAAACTCTTACCATGCGGTGTCTGCCCCATAATAGACAATCCCCATTGGCGATGGAACAGTCCCAATGGTGAAATCAAAAGTATAACTGTAACCACCGGGTATCGTAACTATGACTGAGTTTGTTGCTGCGGTTCCAAGAGTCGCCCCCTGAACTGTCAAAGCTCCGACAACAAGACCCATCGTGTATGATCCAGCGCTGTTTGCAAGAAGCCGGTCAGCATATACGAGAGCATTTGCACTCCTTAGGGCACCTAATACACCTTTCGCAGTTCCATCGGCTGCTCTCTGTGTCAAATCTATATAATTTGGAATTGCTATGGCCGCTAGGATTCCTATGATCACGATGATTACGATCAACTCAATCAATGTAAAACCCTTTTTATTTCTCAGCATTTTCATATCCTCCTCTTCTCTACAAGGTGTCATGAATTTTACGCTATTTTACAAGATTTCACTATTTTGTCAAGTCTTTTTTGACTCCCTCACCTTTCTCTCTCGTGAAGGCTCTATCCGCCTGATTTTGTAGCAATATTCGTGCCAATCGCAATTGAAGAGTCTTAAAATCGCAGCGTTTGAAATAACTAATAATATCCGACCTTTAATTAACCATCATGGGTTCTTTCAATAAAGTCCGGCTGTTACAGGACTGATCAATTTTGCACTTTTTTCCGAAATTCTGACAAAATGACAACTTTATTCCGCGAATGCCATCAAGGTTGTCGCAGATTCCCTCTCACTGTAGAGGACTATCCAATCCGCAACAAATCACTCCTAAATGAATGGCAAAGAGCATAGGGCCTGAAGCGTGGAGAAACTTCAGAAAGCTTATAAACAACTTGATGGTTTGTATGTTGAGATCTATGATTGCGAACCACAAAAGAACAGAATTCAAGATAGAGGCTCTGCTCTCACTTTGATCAACTCAGCCACGATGCTGACTGCGATCTCTTCGGGAGTCTCGGAATTGATCTCGAGTCCGATGGGGGCATGAACTTTATTCAATTTCTCCCTGGACACTCCCTTTTCCATCAAGTTTTGATAAAGAGTCCTGATCTTCTTCTTCGAACCAATCATACCAATATAATGCGCATCGGTTCTGACTGCCTGTTCTAATACAAGACCGTCATAAAGATGACCCCGTGTCACGATGACGACATAAGAGGAATCATCGATATTGAGTTGATCAAAACATTTCTCAAATTCTGAAACAATGACATCGTCAGCTTCTGGAAAGCGTTCTCGATTCGCAAATATCTCCCGGTCATCGATCACTACTACTTTGAAATGCACTCCTTTTGCAAGGGGGGCCAATTGTTGAGACACATGTCCTGCTCCGAAGATATAGACCGTCGGTTCAGAAAAGATTGGCTCTAACAGAACTTCCACCCTTTCCCAGGTGGAATCCTCTCTCTCCGAACTCAAAACTGCTACTTTTGTTTTCTTTTCCTCTAATAACATCTTGAATTCGGTCAAGATTCTCTCTTCCAATCGCCCTCCGTCAAATAGAAACCCAACTTT
>JBEKDJ010000132.1:0-12280 GCA_050014415.1 Thermodesulfobacteriota bacterium
AAGATAGGAACTGCCCATTCTTGCCATAGGAACATATAAGTTGCCAAAAAAATGGCTTATATATCAAAGCTGAGAAAGCGAAGAACATCGGAAGGAAACTTCCAGAAAGAAGGATAACAGGCTGAGTTGAAAAGACAAATGGTAAACTCTTTCCATGATTTTTTTTAAAAACTTCGCGCTAAAGGGTGGAATGGCTGGCCCAACCGATAGACATTCTTTCGTATCAAGAAATCGGGTTGAGCCTAACCACAACCCGATATAAGTACGAAGAAGATTTTGAAGGTTGGACAGTGAGAGAGGGCAGAGCCATTGGCTCCCCCTCTCTCGGCAACGCTCTCATTGTCGAAAGGGGGAAGGGGAATGATTACTTATTCATTAAATATTCATGGATCGAATTGCCGGCCTTTCTTCCCGCACCCATGGCCAGGATGACAGTCGCTGAACCTGTCACGATATCCCCACCCGCCCAAACTCCCGGTTTGCTGGTCTTCCCGGTTTCGAGGTCCGCGACGATATAACCTCTCTTGTTCAGTTCCAAACCCGGTGTCGTCGTGGGGAGAAGCGGATTCGCACCTGCACCAATGGCTACCACTGCCATATCACAATCCAATTGAAATTCTGAACCTTTCATCGGAACAGGCCTTCGCCTTCCCGAATCATCCGGCTCTCCTAATTCCATCCGGAGGCACTCCATCCCTGTCACCCAGCCGTTGCCATTGCCAAGGAATCGTGTAGGAGCCGTAAGAAGATAGAATTGAACTCCTTCCTCCTCCGCATGATGGACCTCTTCAATACGGGCTGGCATCTCGTCTTTTGATCGGCGGTAGATGACCCTCACTGTATCTGCCCCTAATCGAAGGGCCGTTCTCGCCGAATCCATGGCGACATTCCCTGCTCCGAAGACGGCGACATTTTTGCCTCGGGCAATCGGGGTATCATATTGGGGAAAGAGATAAGCCTTCATCAAATTAGAACGGGTCAAATACTCGTTGGCCGAATAGATGCCACAAAGGTTCTCCCCCGGAGTATTCATAAACTGAGGAAGCCCGGCCCCTAAACCCAAAAATACGGCATCATACTCTTGAAGCAGTTCATCTACGGTCTCAATTCTTCCGATGACGCAATTACACTCTACCTTCACCCCCAATCGTTCCAGATAATTGACTTCTGCCTGAACAATCTCTTTTGGAAGACGAAATTCAGGAATACCGTAAATCAGGACGCCACCGGGTTTATGGAGGGCTTCAAAGATGGTTACTTCGTGTCCTTTAAGAATAAGATCCCCTGCTAAAGTTAAGCCAGCTGGTCCTGATCCCACAACAACCACTTTCTTCCCGGTGGCCGGAGCCTTTTCAGGAATGAAGACCTCTCCTTTTGCTCTCTCCCAATCTGCAGCAAAACGCTCTAATCTCCCAATGGCGACGGGTTGGTCTTTCTTGCCAACAATGCATACCTTTTCACACTGGTCTTCCTGAGGACAAACACGTCCGCAAACAGCGGGAAGGCTGTTGCGTTCCTTCAGCTTCCGAGCAGCACCGATAAAATCCCCTTCCAAGATGAGTTTGACAAAGGCAGGTATTTCGATCTCTACGGGACATCCCTCAATGCATTTTGGTTTCTTGCACTGAAGACAGCGACTCGCCTCCAGTTGTGCCAATTCAGGCGTGTATCCGAATGGGACCTCATTAAAATTCCTCGCCCTCACCTTGGGTTCCTGTTCCGGCATCTTCTGCCTTGGGACTTTCGGTTTTTCCTTCTTCTCTTTCTCTGCCATCGCAGCCCCCTTTATTTTACAATCGCCATAAATCTATCCATGGATGCCTTCTCCTCCGTGAGATAGGCCCGTTGTCGTTTCACCAGTTCGTCATAGTCAACCTCATGGCCGTCAAATTCCGGGCCATCCACACAACAGAACCGAGTCCTACCTCCAACGGTGACCCGGCAAGCCCCACACATCCCCGTTGCATCCACCATGATGGGATTCAGACTGACCATTGTCTTGACCCCATATTCCTTCGTCAGTTTGCACAAGAACTTCATCATGGGTACGGGCCCAATTCCTACAATCAGTTTTACATCTTTCTGCCCGTCCAAGATTTGGCGGAGCACATCCGTCACAAATCCATGGTGCCCATAGCTTCCATCATCCGTCGTCACCCTCAGGTCGTGACTGGCTGCACGCATCTCATCTTCCAGGATAAGAAGATCTTTCGTCCGGGAACCGATGATGGCGATCACGTGGTTCCCGGCCTCTTTGTAAGCTTTAGTGATCGGGTACATCACTGCAACACCCGTTCCACCCCCTACACAGATCACCGTTCCCAGATTCTCGATATGAGTAGGTCTTCCTAGAGGCCCGATGATGTCGGTGATAGAATCTCCCACGTTGAGAGTTCTCAGGAGAGCAGTCGATTTTCCCACGACTTGAAAGATCAGGTCGATCGTTCCTGCAGAAGAGTTGGTTCCTGCCATGGTCAATGGGATTTTCTCTCCAGTTTCGTTGACCCTTAGCACGACAAATTGTCCCGGCTTTGCCTTGCGAGCAATTCGGGGTGCCTCGACCCTAAGTTGGCACACCGTATTCTCAGCCATCTCCCTTTTTTGTAGAATCTTATGCAATCTCCCCCCCTTTCTGGTATTTTTCCGACAATGTAGAAGTACTTGGATGTCAGTCCGCTAGCAGTTTTAAAATCTCGCGACTCAATGGTGAGACCCTGATGGATTGGATCCTTGACATCGACAAGAAGAAACCTCGAAAGAAATAGCTGAAGATATTTGAGATTCCAATTCAGAGAATCCAGGAGTCAGCCCCGCCATAGGCGGGGTCAGAATCAAAAGACAATTCCTGCTCGTTTTGTTCCGGGCTCAAGGCACAAGATGAACCAATCTTCTATACTGGATTCTGGCTCCTGACTTCTGAATTCCCAACATCAGAAACCATTTCTCAGGGTAAATCTGCTAGAACCTAGCCATAGTAATCGGGCGCGTTTATCGCTACCCAGGGAGTTTTCCCTTCTGCCCGGAGAAAACCCTTCCTGGATAGCAGGGAGATCGCCTCTGACGAAAAAGCCCTAACGTCCTTGAAGTCGAGGATGACCTTCTGTATCTCGACATTCAAAGCCCCTTTGAGCCTTTTTACTAATTCCTTCGCTCCTTCTCGATCCATCGAACCTTCCAGCCTAACAAAAAGGGTTTCAAGCCGCTCATTGTAAACTGAATAGAGTCCAAGGGTGTCGGCTGCTTTATGGCCGATGAGAAGCTTCTTCTCCGCAATCTTCTCCCCCACCCTCTGGATCAAGTCACGGCTATTCTGGAGAGGAATCGTGCCATTCGTCCTCTGAAGGATTCTTGAAAGACTTGGGATATCGCTTTCCGGTGTCCTGCGAGCAATGCTTCGATAGGCCATATTCGAGAGGACGCGCGTGAAGAATCGCTGTTGGGGATGAAAGACCCGTTTAAAGATGGAACCCCAAGAATAGGCTTCTTTGCACGCCCAATTGAACCCTTCCTGAAGAGTCTCCTCGGTCATCAATTTCGGTCTGTAGACTACCGTTGCCCCATTGTATTTGGTCCAATCTCTGTGTAAGAGTCTATCCTCCGATTCCATCCTTTCATATACTGGCGTCGCGGGCAAAGGAGTGAGGATGAAGAAACTAGGTAACTCAATCTTATTCCGCTCACAAAAGCGAACCGTCCTTTCAAAAACCCCCTCATCATCATGATCCAACCCGAAAATAAATCCCGCCACAATCATGATGTCATGGTCATGGACAGTCTTAATCGCTTCATCAAATTGAGAAGCACGATTGAATGCCTTATTCACATCCTTCAAGTTTTCTGCAGACAGAGATTCAATTCCCAGGAATAGCGAAACACATCCGCTCTCTGCAGCGAGTTTCAGGAGTTCAGGGTCTCTGGCAAGGGTCATACTGGCTTGGCTGGCCCATTTCTTCTTGAGAGGCTTCAATCGCGTGAAAAGCTCTTTAGCATAATGGCGGGTCCCTGCGATATTGTCGTCTACGAAAACAAAGAACTCCCCTTCTAGACGTCTCACCTCATCGATGACCTCTTCAACGGGTCTACAGCGGTAGGTCTTTCCGAAGAAATGGGTGACGTAACAGAATTCACATTGGTGAGGACAGCCCCGGCTCGTCTGGACGCAATTTGCTGTCATGTAAGCTTCCTTACGAAGGAGATCGAGCCTCGGAGGAGGCATCCCTTTCATGGAACAGTAACCTCCTGCCTTGTAGAAGGGTTTCAGACACCCATTTTTGAGATCTTTGATCAACCCTTCCCAGACATTCTCTGCCTCACCGATCACCACGGCGTCCACATGCTCCTTGGCTTCAAGCGGAAGGCTTGATGCATGAGGGCCGCCCATGACAACCGGAATGCCTCTCTGCCGAAACTTCTGTGAAATCTGATAGGCCCTCGGAGCATGCATCACCATCCCAGTCACACCCACGAGATCAACATCCTCTTCAAAGTCGATCGGTTCTACATTCTCATCTGTGATTTTCAGTTCAATATCTGAGGGTGTGAGAGCTGCCAGCGTGGTCAATGTGAGATGGGCGAACCATATGTTTTTTATTACTCGTTGCGAATGGCCGATATAAGGGTGGTCATAGGCCGGATCGATCAGTCGAATTTTCAAATGGAGATCCTCCTCAAAACAGACGCCCTGTTCTCAAGAATGGGGGAAAGAGGTGTGGAAGCGAACAATCCTTAAGGTAAAAACAATTATAGCCCATTTGTCAGATTGTGTCAACGGTGGACAACACATCCATTGGACCATTTCCAGCGTAAAATCGAAACTATTCGGGATTCTGGGACAGATTATAGTAATTCGTCTTGCAGGAATCTCTTAAGAGAGACAAGGATTCTCTTACCTCATTGAAGGATCTCTTCAAGGTCTCGTGCTTTTTCTCTAGATCCATATTGTGGGCCAAGGCCTCCTCCAGTTTGGATTGAAGCTCCCTGTTCTCCTCTGAGAAATGGGAAGCCTCCCGCTCCTTCAGTCTCCCCTTAATCTGCAGGAGCTCATCCTGTTCTATTTGGGATTCCAGTTCCTGAATTCGATGGAAGGCTCCATCCCTCTGCTCCGTTGTTCTGGTCAAGACCTCATTGATATCCTTCAACTCTTTTTGAAACTCATGTATCCTTTCCAAAGCGTCCGCGTTTTCTTCCTCGAGATAGGCCGATTCAGACTGCATCTCCTTGAGTTTTTGAAGTTCTTTTCTTAGCTCCTCTATTTCGATGCGTAGCCCTTTGTTGTCTTGGGCCAGCTGTTGAATGGTCTTTTGAGAGGAAGAGAGATCCATCTCAAGAGCCCTCTTGATCCGGCTCGAAGCAAGGAGTTGTTCGTGGAGATCTTCGATCAGCCCCAGAATGTCCTGGCTCTGTTCCGTTTCCATCCCTTTCTTCGGAAGCGGATGGATAGGTTCCCTTTCTATTCGCTCCTCTGAAGATTTCATTCCCGGATGATTTTCTTCCATCTGTCTAGGTTCGTCTTCTAGATCAGGAGGAGTGAACTCTTCTCCCTTTCTGATCCTTGGCATCTTCTCAGCTACGCTCTTTTCGAACCCGTCATCCCTGATCATCTGACCTTTTGCCTTCATTGGATTTCCTCCTTAGCAACTCAGCTCACCCAATAGGCTGGACGAATGATTACTTAATACGTTCCTTCATGTATTCATCCATCGCCCGTAGCATCTCAATGATCTTCTCCACTTCGACCTTGATCCGGCTCACCTCTTCCAAAACTCGATTTGCCTTTTTGAGGTCGAATTCCAAAGCGGACCGAACCGTCAAAGAGGAGCGAAGTTCGGAATATAGGCTATGGATGCGCTCCGTAATGTTATCCTTTTTCGATTCCTCTCCAACCTTCTTGGCCGGAGAGATGAATTTGGACTCCGTCACATCCCAAGGTTTTTCAATCGGCTCTTGATTGAGGGTGTTAGGGAATTTCTGTGCTACATTGTTCGTAAACTCATCAGACATGACCATCTCCCTTCCAGTTAAAGATTTCATCGATGAGGCTCTGGATATCTGTTGCTCCTTTGGACGATTGGCCGACAAGAAAGATTGGCGTTCCTTGGCTTGTCGCCTCTGCAATCTTCGTATCCTGACGGATCACTGTATTCAGGAGGTATTTGGTGTAATGCGTTTCCAATGCTTTCTTCGAACGTTTACAAATTCGATGGGATTCATTATACCGGTTCAGAAAAATAAAGATATTCTCAAAAACGAATGAAAAATCTTCTTCAATGGTGGAAAGAGTTTCGAAAAGGATCTTGAGGCCATGGTAGGAAAGGAAATCGGCCAAAACAGGGATGATGAGATCGTTCGATGCAAGGATCGCATTGAGATTCAAGAGCCCAATGCTGGGGGACGCATCCATGATGATCAGGTCGTAGGTTTTCTCTACCGTGCTGAGCAGTTTCTTCAAACGGAATTCTCTTGAATTCATGGAAAAAAGGGAAAGCTCTATCGGTGATAGGTTTAGATTCGAGGGAATAATATCCAGCGTGGGAAGGTCCGTTTTCACAATGGTCTTTTCGATTGCCTCCTTCTCGATGAGGGCATTGAACAGAGTCTTTGGATACTGCTGGTTGTTGAGACCCAGACACTGAGTGAGATGGCCTTGCGGGTCCAAGTCAATCAGGAGTGTTCTGTGCCCCATCTGTGCTAAGCGAAACCCATAGGATGCGGAGATAGTACTCTTCCCCGTTCCTCCCTTGAAATTGAGAAAGAGCTGTTTCCTTATCGATTTTATTGGTGAAGGAAGCCCCAGGTATTCCCGATACTTGATCACATCCTCAGGCTTGTAAAAGCGGTCTTGGTTGGCATCACGTCTTGCAGGAGGAATGATCCCACCAGCCTCTTTCTCCAGAAGCTCCTGCTTCGAAATCCCGAGGATCTTGGTAAAGGTCATGGGGGTATAGACCGTGTCACCTAGGATATGAGCCTTCTGACTGCCGGAAAGTGAATGGGTTGGCATGAATTACTTCTTGGTTCCTTAAGCTTGATTTGGAAGCTGAGCCGGGCCCCGTTTCAACGGTCTTGTTAACATCTTCCCCAAAGTATCTCTTGCCCATTTTTGCAGGCCCGGGTCTACATCGGTCATCGCCTCAATCAATCGATTCTCAATCTCATCGGGGTATAAGGTGATTAGCGAGAGGAGGGCCGCTTTTCTCACCTTCGAATCCTGGTCCTTGGACATCTCCATTAGTATTGGAAAGGCTCCCTCTATTTGGGTCCATCCTAGGAGGGTGGCCACCTTTCGTCTCACTCGGGAAGATTCATCACTCAAGAGCTGAAGCAAGATGTTTAGATCGATCTTTTCTCTAAATTGGAACATCCCTCTGAGAGCAGCGATCCTCACTCTTGGATCGCTGTCCTTAAGATGTCTTCTCAGCAAAGGGCAAACGACAGGATCTTGAAACTTGGTCAAAGACAAGAGCGTCTGTGCTCTCACAGCTGGGTCCCGATCAGATAAAACCTCCTGCAAAAGGGGAATAGCGCTCGAGGGATCAGACTTCTCCAGATATTGAATGGCCAAGATCCTTACTTTTGGATCGGGATGTTTGAGATCGATTCCCGCCTGTTTCAGGACGGCTTGGGATGACAGAGTCTTGGGTGCGTTGACATGAGCGGAGGAGGGGAGAACAGTGCTTGAAGTCTCTTTGGGATGATGGGATGAGAAAGACTTCTCTAACGCAGCGTTCTCTATTTCCGGTGATTTCAAATAGATCAATCGAAAACGATCTCCCATTCTCTACTTTCTCTTGGACCGTAAGATGGATTCGAAGAAGCTATCCTTTGAAATAGTCTCCAAAGTCAATTTTCAACTGGTCGGAATATCTCTCCAAGAGCATATCCAAAGCTTCCCTCACATAAACCGACTGAGGAACTTTGGTCTTCTCGGATAACTTCTTCAAAGCCTCCACTTGCTCTTCATTGATGTAGATTGTACGTGCAACCTTTGTCTGCGCCAAAAATGCCCCCTTTGAAACATTTTGAAACGCAATATAATACAATACATTTGTTGCGTCAAGGAAAAATTTCTTCGCCTCATAAGGAATCGACAATACAGGGATTTTCTTCTTAGCGAAATCCCCTCCTCCAAGACTGTGTGCATGGCTTCTTGGGACAGACAGACGAGCAGATGCCACATCCCTTCCATGATCTCACTCGAAGGGGAGGTTGGATAACCCATTTAATGTTCCGCTGCTTCGTTTACAGGCATATTTTGGAAGTCACTTCAAGTGACATCGTGACATCGCATGTTACCCAAAAGGCATAGCAAAGCACCGCTTGGTAAAGACTTGGAAGCACCCCCAACCGCGTTTTCAATGCACCATCTGGGCTTTCCTGAAGTAACTAAACATTGACTGAGCATGTTTAAGCGGCACATGCCTATCCTATATTGATAACGTGACAAAAATCCTTGACAAATCGTCAATTAAGAGCAATAAATGAATTGATGCATGGGTAGCCAGAAACAGCGGCAGAATGGATATTCTGTCTAGACTCGGTTTCAAATCGTAGTGTTAGCCTGCAGGGTTCTTCTGGCGTGGGTTTCGAGCTAGCATATTGGAATTCATGCTAAGGGAGGTGAGAGGATAATGGTGTGCGGTGTGAAAAAACCGAAGACCAAGAAGACAACGAAGAAAACCATATCGAAGAAGAAGTAACTTGAAGAATTCTGAAGGCCTGCGACACGGTCACGTTCTTTTGATTACAGATGTCTCGGAATGAATCTACACTGGTTTTTGCCGGATTTTCAACAGATTGTATATCTGCGTAACCGATTTCTCATCGGCGTGATCAAAGATTTTTGGACTTCTTCGGAAATCTGAAATTTTTTTCTTGACAAGAAAGAGAGTTTTTGTTAACTTTCGATCTATATAGTCCTCTCAAGCCGATTTCCGTAGAATAACCGATATTTATATGTTTATATGCATTGACGAAAGGAGGTGAATGGTAATGAGGAAATGGGTGAGTATCTTTTTGACATTGGCGTTTCTAGCAGTTTTCTCCTTTGGTTGTACAGGAATTCAGAAAGATGCAAAGATTAAGTGTCCAAAATGCGGTGCTGTTTTCACAGTGGATGAGGGCCTAGCCGAGATGGGAAGGGGCCCCCACTAATTCAGCCCCGTGAAAGAAGATTAATTGTCCTCTGGAGGAAGGAGAAAGAAATAGAAAGGGAAGAGTAAAACTCTTCCCTTTCTATTTGATGCAGATGCTTTGCCTTTGAACCTTGTTCTTAGAGAAAGAACTCAACGGAGGGTTTTTCACTATCTAGAATATCTGAAGAGATGTTACCGCCCAGAAACTTTGGGATTGATTGGGAAAGATCGCGTATGATTTCATCTGCGCATCCTCTGCCCACCTCACCCAACAGATCAATGGGGATAAAAATATTCCTTGTCCTTTCGGTCGCTTTGTCTTTCTCGCACTGCCGCCATACCCAATTTCGGGTGAGCACCTCTTGATCATCCCGATAGACCAATTCTCCTCTTGACACAACCACTGTTTCTCCTCCACCGAGTGGAGTAAAGGGCTCCCAACCCTCAGCAAAGCGAAGATAGATATCGCCCTTGAGGGTATCAAGGTCATGGCCTCCCATGGGAACCAAATACCTCAAGGAGATGCTGTTATAGAGATCAACGAGAGGGTTGATTCTTGGGAAGGGATCTCCCTTGAGAATTCTTCTCGCCATGGATTCTATGGAACTTGGGAACTTGCTTCCTGAAATGCCCAATTCGGAGAAGGCCGCTCTCCAGGGTTTGATCTTCGGGTGTTCTTGGGCCTTGTCAGCGACAAAACTCTTTCTGAGTCCTTCGATCGCCTGAGTCAGAAGGTCATCAATTTCCTTGGAGGGAGGGATATTATTGTTCACGCCAGTCGCCACAACCATGCCGATAGTGAGATCAGGCAGAAGATCGAATAACTCCTTCTGAATAGAAAAATACATATTCCTCTCCTTTGATATTTGCCCTAACATCCTATCCCTCAAATGTCAACGGACTGCGGATCAAAATCCTCGACCATCACCCTCCTAGATTCCTGTCGTCTCCCTTTCTTCCAAGAGGAGGAGAACAGCTCTCACTTTTCTAAAGGGGAAAATCGAAGTCGCTTCTTGATAAAGAAAGACATAGAGGGATTCTTGAAATCCCACCATCGGCGGGGTTCACTGCCACTTCGACGGGGCGCCGGGGAAACACCGCGTTCAACAAAAAGGTTCCGGGATTCACCCATAAGGCATTGAATGCCCTCACCAGATACCATTGGCCGGGAAATATCCGAGAATTTGAGAACCTCATCGAACGGTTCATTGTCCTCTCCACGAGTGAGGACCCGATTGACTTGAAGGATATACCTCTTGAAATCCTAACGGCTGTAGACCGTGGAGTGAAGGAATCAGAAGTTGAGAAGTTGGGGCTCATCAGAATCAGGGAAGCTTTTGGAAGAAGGGTCATCGCCAATGTCCTTTAAGCCACCGAGTGGAACCAATCAGAGACGGCCAAGGTTCTAAAGATCAATCGGAACACCCCATCCAAAAAGCGAAGCAGTTCGGTATCCTTCTTAGAAAGTAAAACCCTCCTCAGAGTTCAGCGTCTACTCTGAGAAGGTCATCTGAGAGAGTCGGGTTTTTCCGGGCAGTTGCCCAGTTCTCCACCATTCACTATCATCGGTCTTTTGTTGGGACAGATTCTATCGCATCTGGACTATTTGGACGAAGCCGCTCAAGAGATCAGCAAGGAGTTGGAGAATCGTCTAAGCCCTTTTCTGAAGGAGAAGAGGTGGTCGATGACCATTTCTGGTGTGGACTAGAAAAGAGCGGAGGCCCTGAATGCTGAGATCAGAGTGGAGATGCGTTGGTTCCCCACCCGTCGTCACGTGGGTTCTTGGGCAGAGATTTGTCCTGGAGACAACGAAAGTGCCGGAAAGCGTAAGAGAGAGAAGGCCAAAAACGGAAAACGCTGATTGCTTCGAACTCTGGTGAAAGCCAGTGGGTACGTCATCCGAAGTTAGGATACTTGTTTTCATGCCTTGTATCTCCGACTGGTCGTCTGTCGTGGGAAAAAAAAGGCAATTGCAGCCGTGACCCGTGCTAATTTGGTCATCACCTGCCATGTTTGAAATGGCCACGTCCCTCACCATAAAGTGAGGGCAGATTACTATAACAAGCTGAATGTTGCTTAAATAGAGCGTCATTATATCAGACGGTTAGAAAGTCTAGGATCTAGAGAACTTCTCGAACCCTCTCAAGAAGCCGCCTGGCAGACACGGGACTACTGTTGACTCAATTCACATGCATGACATTTTGCCCGGCTATATGGCTATTTCAGAGATCTCAAATATTTTTTTTCACAAAACCAAATTTCCTCTTGACAATAACAACATGTTGTTGTAATCGTAAAGACTAGTGCTATATATAGCTACTCCTAAGGCCATCAACCTTATTTCTTGTTGCATGAAGTCTGATCGAAATATCAGAGACAGGCTGATTCTATCGACCTAAGGAAGTCCCCTACCGCTGCCTCTTAGAGGGGGAAAGGAACGCGAGGGGTGGCCCAGCGAACAATTGTTTTCTGCAACCTTACGGGTCAATCAAACTAGAGCAATGATCGAGGTGAGGTAAAATGTCAACAGTGATTGAGATGCAAGGGGAACGTCAGAATTTTAGAGAAGAACTTGAAACCACGGATATGGCTCTCTTTGTTCGTACCTCTGACGAATCGGTCTATGATTGGGATCGCCAAAGAATCGTCGACGCCCTTATCCGCGAGACGTATGTCGACTTGGATACGGCTAAGGAGATCGCGCGGGAGGTGGAGGATTTGATCGCTACCTCAAAGATCAAGATGATCACCGCACCGCTAATCCGTGAGCTGGTTGATACCAAACTGATCGAAAGAGGACTCGAGCAGGCCCGAAAGATGCACACCCGTTTAGGAATGCCACTCTATGATGTGGACCAGCTCGTCCTTCACCCCAATAAGGAGAATGCCAATGTTCCCCATGGGCCCGAGGCCACCAATCTCACCCTAGCCGAGAGGATCAAGAAGGAATACGCCCTTCTCTCCGTCTTCTCGCAGGAGATCGCCGATGCTCATATGCGTGGAGATATCCATCTCCACGATCTGGGCTTTGTGGATCGACCTTACTGCAGCGGGCAATCCCTCGAATATATCAAACGCTTTGGCCTAAGCCTTCCCAACTCGATCGCCATGGCCAAGCCTGCAAAACATCCAGAAGTGCTTCTAGCTCA
>JBEKDJ010000133.1:0-24860 GCA_050014415.1 Thermodesulfobacteriota bacterium
TGTTGTTCAACGTCCCCGAAATGAGGGAAGAACCTTCCAGGATCCCCGATAAGGCCCTCTGGATCATCTTCTGCTGGCCCTGCATGCGGACCAAGCTGAACAACATCCGCCGCAGGTCGAGCGTGATGAAGCCCCCCTCGAGAAGGAAATGGGCCCGGATATCGGTATTTCCATGTCCCAGCGAAAGCGTAAACGAGCCTACCTGGTCTCGATTTTTGACTGCGACGTGCAGAAGATCCGGGGAATCAAAAGGAAGGATATTTCGATGGGCCACCGTGGTCTTATATTCCTCGATCGAATCGAGGACACTGACCATCAGGCTGGCCGGATGATCTGCCCAGTTGCGCAATACACCGCCTTTTAGCGTGTAAGACCAATGCGAGGGATCTCCATAGGGAATCGTGTTGCCGGGCCACGAGGCGCCATAGGCGCAATGGACTGCAATCAGTCTCCCAAGGTCACCCGAGCTGATCTGTTGCCTTGCTTTTTGAACGATGGGCATCCCGAGGGTACTGTAGTTTCCGGCGAGCACACGCTTGTGTTTCCTTGCCGTTTCAGCGAGTTTGGCCAGCTCCCCGGCAGTCTCTGTCATCGGTTTTTCAACGAGGGCATGGCAGTCCGCCTGAATCGCCTTTTCAGCAAGGGCTGCGTGTGTCTGGGGCGGAGTGAGGATGTGAACCGTGTGAGGTTTTCTGGATGAGAGCAAGTCGTCGAGGGAGGTGTAGATCCCCTGAACAGCCCATTTCGTGGACAATTTCTCAGCCTGGCTCCGATTGACATCGCAAAGATAGACCTCAGCCTCTGGCACGACTTCTTTCAAGACACGAAGATGGGTGGGTGCGATCCTTCCGCACCCGATCAGTGCAACCTTCATATTTCCTCTTCGATAATGATCTCTTCCATTCCGTCTCATTCCCAGGGGATTAATTGGCACTGATTTCCTGCATCGATACCCTTGAACGGATTCTCTGCAAGAGATTCCTGATCATCTCTTTTTCACGACTTTTGAGAAAATCTCCCGAGTAGAGTAAGAAGAGTATTGTCCCCGCGGTGATCGGAATCACCGTGTAGTAGAGATAGGATGGGATTCCGCACAATGCATAGACAAGAAACAGAAGGAAGAGAAAAAGAGCCAGAATCACTCCGAGGCGTAGTTTCTCCAAGGGAATGGGAAAGATTCTCAGACCCACGACCATCAAAATGGTAGCCGTTAACATCCGGGTCAGGTTAAATGTCAAGATGGCTCCATAAATCCCCCAAACGGGAATGAGGAAGTAGTTGAGTACGAGGCTGCCAAGAGTGGTAAGACTGACAACGAGCCCGAGGATTGAGGTCCTGTTCCTGATACCGAGGAGGGACTCAGCGATATAGTAGACTCCGATGAATCCAAATCCAGGAAGCATTAAGAATACGACCTTATAAGCCGAGAAATAGGTAGGCGGCGCAATGACTGAAAGTAGCGGGCGCGAAAAGAAGGCGATCCCGAAGGACACCAATAGATATCCCATCATCAAATAGGTAAAGAGTTTCGATATCACCACATTGATCTCAGAATTCAGGTGACCGTAGACCAAAGGTTCATAAGCCAGTTGGAAAGGAAGGATCAGCGCAATATAAGCGATCTGTGCAATCTTGTAGCCAAGAGAGTAGATGGCCACCTGCTCAAGGCTTCCAAGATAACCAAGGAAATAGATTGCGAACGTATCCATGACCAGGTCCCACAGCATGGCAGAGAGCAGGGGAAAACTGAACCGCAAGATCCTCTTCCCCCAATCCATGGAAAAACCCAGCCGGATTTTCATGATCAAGGAGATGAAGAGGAAGGCCCAAAATCCTCCGTAGGTGATGATCATGGCCCCGAGAGCCCCCTGGACCCCCCATCCAAGGATCCGCAGAAAGACGACGTTGGTTAGAACAAGGAAGAGAAAGGCCGCCAGGTTCGCAGACACAAAGCGCACGCCTTCATTCTTTGCCCGGAAATAGGAGGTGAGCTGAGTGAAGAGAGCTTGAAAGAATGCCGCCAGGCAAGATAAAGCGATAAAGCTGAATATTCCGTCGGTATTCAAGAGTCTTCCCAAGAAAGGTAAGAAGAACCCGAAGCATAGCCCAGTGACAACGAGCCCCCCACCTATGATCAGAACAACCGTGCTGCCAAAAAGTTGTCCTACCATATTGCGATCTTCACCCTCCTTCATGAACCGAAGGAGCCCCTTCTGGGTTCCCAGGCTCATGATCGTGGTCATGATCTGTATGGTGATGAGCAGTGTGATCAGCAGTCCGTAATCCTTCATCGAAAGCGAATGGGTATAGAGGGGAATAAGGATAATGGCGCCTCCTCTCGCGCCGGCATTCCCTAGGGCATAAAGGAGAGCATTCTTACCGAACACTCTCAGACGGATACCGTCAACTTTGTCCTTCTGTATATTTACCGTTTTATTCACTTCGGGTCCAATACCCCGCGGCTTGCCGCGTATCCGTCATTCCGGCGAAAGCCGGAATCCAGAGAAGAAACCGACTGGATGCCGGATCAAGTCCGGCATGACGAAAGATACTCACTGGATTCCGTGTCAAGCACGGAATGACGTCCTAGGACTGAGAATGATACCCCGCTGCTTGCGGCGGGGTAGTTTATCTCCCCACTGACTTCGATCCCATGGCTAGGTTTCCCTCAAGCTCCGTGCCTTTTGACCGCTTCGGCCACTCGCTCGATCTGTTCTCTCGCAAGCTCAGGAAAAAGAGGGAGAGAGAGAAACTCCAGGGCACACCGTTCAGACACCGGGAAACTGCCTTCCCGGTATCCCAGCGGGTGATAGGCCTTCTGGAGGTGGACAGGAATAGGATAGTGGATGCCGTAGCCGATTTCGTCTTTTGCCAGGAGGTCTATGATTCTATTTCGGTCTTGAGTGCGGATGGCATAAACGTGGTAGACATGTTTGGCATACCCGGCCTCAAAAGGAATGACAACGCCCTTGAGGCCACTTAGTAGAGCATTGTAATTCTCTGCATGTCTTCTGCGTGCTTCATTCCATTCGGACAGATGCTGCAGTTTAACACTCAAGATGGCGCCCTGTAATCCATCCATTCTGGCATTCCAGCCAATCAGGTCATGACAGTATTTCCTGGATTGGCCATGATCAAGCATCATTCTTATCTTCCTGTCCAGTTCAGCATGATGGGTAACGACCGCACCGGCTTCCCCATAAGCCCCCAGATTCTTGCTCGGGTAAAAGCTGAAGCATCCCGCATCCCCGATGGAGCCCGCTTTCCTTCCTTTGTACTCGGCCCCGTGGGCCTGGCAGGCGTCCTCGATCACATGAAGCCCGTGGGCTTTCGCCATTTCCATGATGGGGTCCATGTCTGCCATCTGTCCAAAGAGATGGACGGGGATTACTGCCTTCGTACGAGGCGTGATCGCACCCTCGAGTAAAGCCGGATCCATGGTATAGGTTCGCTCATCGACATCCACAAAAACGGGCTTCGCCCCGCAGAGGCTGATGGCTTCCACCGTGGCAATGAACGTGTTAGGCACGGTAATGACTTCGTCCCCTTGAGAAACCCCGAGGGCAGAAAGTGCAAGCCATAAAGCCTCCGTCCCATTCCCAACCCCGATTGCACGAGGGCATTCGCAAAAAGAAGCAAACTCCTTTTCAAACTGAGCGACAAAGGGGCCGCCCGAAAAAGCAGCCTCCTTCAGCACCCGGTGGATCGCCTCCTCAATTTCACTACGGATGGTCTCATATTGGTTTTTCAAATCAACAAACGGGATGCTGGCCATTTCTTATGGTCCTTTGATATTCGAACAACTCGTTTGACCTCTTCGGCAGCCGATGGAAAGCAACCTTCATCTTTCGCCAGAGGGACCTCATTGTGTCAGTGGAGGTGACGAGGAATGAACTCAGTCTGTTCTCCGCGGCATCGAATTGGCCAAGATAGCACACGTCTGCTCCAGGCAGGCCCGCCTTGAAAAAGGCAGTGCCGGGATTCTTCTCCGGATCGAACCCCCCGAGATCGTACCATCGATGGCCGCACTCTTTCAGCCACTCCATCATGCTCCAGTGCATGAAATACGAGCTTCTCAATTCCAGCGCCTGGGTTGCTGTTCCCGCCAGGAGGGCAATACCCTTGTTTCCCATGAACGAGGTCGCCAGAGCGGAGACAGGTCTCTTCTCATATTCACATACGATGATTCTCATCTTGAGAAGATCAGGAAGGTCTTTCTGAATGGCAGCATACTCCCTGATATCAACCCCGGGTACAAATCCCTTCCGGGCAACCATCTCTTGATAAAGTCCGTTGAGGATTTCAAAGAGGTCTTCTCCTGTTCCCCGGACAATCCGGATCTTCCGGCTTTCAGCAAAACTTAGGCTTTTCCGCCACCTTCTTGAGAGGCGTTTTCGCAACTCCTCGACAGGAGGCGCAAGATCGACGATGTAGGTTCGAAATTGCCTTAAGGAATGGTCCGCATGACGAAGGCCCTCCGATTCCATGGCGGCCCGTGCCTTCATACCGATGCCCTCGACTTCATTCGGAAGCACTCTGAGAAGAAGGCCTCGCCGCTTCGCGTATTCTTCACGCAGCCCCTTTACCATCTGCCGGAGATGGTCAACATTCTCTTCTTTCCCGCGCAAGCGCCAGATGGGTCCGTTAGTAATATAAGCGACGCCCATGCGCACCGTAGGGAGCTTGAAAAGCGCTGCCTGTGTCATCGCCACAACCTCACCTTCTTTCCTCAAGAGGAGGTGGCTCAAGTGAGATTCGCCCCATCGGACTGCCCCATAGGACCAGGTCTGGTAGATATTGGCATCGTCAAAGCGTTGAAGAGAGTCTGACCACCCGCTTTTTGTGATCCGGTCCGTCTCAACAGTATAGCCTGAATTGAGTCCAAGGATGTTCATCTCGCGGCCCTCGAGGCGTTGCTCACGGTCAGCTTGCGCTTCAATCCCAGCATGAACGGGAACCATCGATAAGCTCCCAGGATTTTTAGGCGGAATTCGAGGCGCCAATCAGACGGCTTCACATGAACCCTCCCGAAGAGGGGGTCTCCTTCCTTTACCAGCCGGGGTAAAGAGCAAAAGACGCGGCGGTAACCCGTTTGGAGAGCTAACTCCAAGACGTCGTCGTCGTATTCCCCATGGGGAAGGGACAGGAGGGTAATCTCCCGTCCGGTTAGCCCTTGGAGCCTGCTTCTGGATTCAATGAGCTCCCTTCTTAAAACCTCTGCCCCAATCTGTCTCAGATTAGAGTGACTCACCGTATGAGAACCGATCGTAATCAGGTCCGCCGGCAACCCCTTGATCTGCTCCCCTGTCATCACGACTTCGCCCCGGTCGTCCTGGCAGTGATCTTCGATCCAATCGGGCCTGCGGCCCAGGTATCCCGTGGGAATAAAGACAGCTGCAGGAATGCTGCGGTTGATCAGTTCTGGGAGGGCGTTTTCAAAGACGCTTTGGAAGCCGTCATCAAAGGTCAGAGAGACATAATGGTTCGCTTCGGAAAGCGGAACATCGGTATCGGCGGGTATGACTTTTGCCAGCCCCTCCATCTCAGCCATTTGCTGGGCAAATCGGGGCTGATTCTCCCGGGTCACCGAATGATAGTAGAGAATGGTCCACAGGACTCGCTGTTTCTTCCCGATGATCCCCAAGCATCTCCCGTACAAAGAAGACCCGGACCAAAAGCATACGCTGATCACTAATTTGATAACCCTCTTAAACTGGGCCCACATCGAAGGATCCTCTACGGAAAAGCGAAGCCGTCATCTCCCAAACGCATGGCCTTTTTCACCCGTCGGCAATCTCCCTGCAAAGACCCATGCGATCCAGAACAGAATAGCAACGAAGGAGCGTCCCTCGGTGATCACACCTTCGAAGAAATTCAGGACCATCCCCATCATCAGGAGGGTCACCGCAAGGGCCTTGAAATCATTTGAAGGCTGACGCATTGATTTCCACAGGGGAACCAACAAGATCAGGCACCACATGAAGAAAATGATCGTGCCCATCCCGATGGCGATCGAGAAATAACCATTATGCAATGAGGCTCTCACACTCCCACTCCAAAGGGTCTCCTTATTTCCATAGAATCGCGGGTCCTCCCAGATCTTCCCTTCCACGCCATACCCATAGCCCAGGAGGGGTCTCTCCTTCATGAGGATGAGACTCCCACGCCAGAATTCTTGCCTGCCGGTCAAATCGATGACTCCTGTCCCCTCCTCGCGCTGAAAGCTGGATGGTCTGAACTGCACGATCAAAAAAGTCGCCACAGCGGCGAGTCCCAGAGCAAGGATGAGATTTCGTCTCTTTCTCTGGATCAAGAACCAAACAGATAGACCCAAGAAGGCGACTGCGATGGAGGCACGTGAACCTGTGAGGAGGTGGAGACAGGCAAGCAGCACGAAGAGAACGATGACCATGAGTTTCTTCAGGGGAGTCCCCCGTGAATATTCCCACTGAAGAACGGGATACGAGATCATGCAGACGCTTCCCAGGGTGTTCGGATGGCTCCATAACCCCTGAAAGCGATTGTTCCCATCACCCCACCAGACCCGATCGGAGAAGGTGATCATCGACAGGAGATTGATCACAATGAAGAAGGAGACGAGGAGGAACAGGGTATGGAGAAGCCTCGCGAGTCGTTGATCATTTTGAAGCCAGCCGTGCAACCCGATCAAGAAACCGAAGAGAGCAATGAAGGCGCAGGAGCGGACAAACGTATAGAAAGGGTCGATCGAATAACTCGTTGAGATCAAAGCGAAGAGCAAGAAGAGGCCGAATAGACCGAAATGAAGGGGAACATTTTCACTCTTTGACAATCTGAACCGGATATATTGAATGAATCCCACCATCCCCATCCACAGCACTATGCCGATTCTGAGATAAGATCCGAGCGTGGTTTCGAGAAGGTCCTCCGAATAAGGGGGAATGAATAGGGCAGATAACCACGGCGAAAGGCCGACTAAGAAGACAGCCACCTCATAGCGTTTGATGGACCAGAGGGTGATGGCGACGACCGTAAAAAGTCCGATCCCGATGCATATGATGATCGTGACGGCATCCATGAGCGAACCTGATCCTCAAGTGAATTCGTCCCAGAATATAAGATCAAAGGGTGAAAGAGGAATCCTGGATTCCTCTTGAAGCCCGTGCCGGGTTTCCGGCGACAATCGCGTTCGGTGCCACATCCTTTGTGACCACGCTTCCTGCACCGATCATGGCATTTTCACCGATGGTGACATTGCAGAGGATGGTTGAACCTGAACCGATGGACGCCCCTTTCTTGACCAGAGTTGGTTCTACCCGCCAATCTTCTTCTGTTTGCAATGTGCCGTGACCATTGGTGGCTTTCGGGTATGGATCGTTGATGAAGGTCACATGGTGGCCCACGAACACGTTATCCTCAATCGTCACCCCTTCGCAGACAAACGTGTGACTGGAAATCTTGCAGTTCCTCCCGATGCGGGCGTTCTTCTGGATCTCAACGAATGCCCCGATCTTGGTATCATCGCCGATGAAGCAACCGTAGAGGTTGATGAATTTCGACAGCTGAACATGCTTCCCCAACTTCACATTGCTGGAGATACATTGGAACAGGTTCATAGGGAGACCATCTCTCCTTTGTTCTTGAGGGATCGATTGGCCGCTTCCAGCATTTTCACAACGCGCAGGCCTGCGTTCCCGTCATTGATCGGGACTTTCCCATTGGTCATGCACTCGACGAAATACTCGGCCTCGAGCTTCAAGGCCTCGATCTGGTCGATTTTGGGCACCCACATGTCACCCGAGCGATAACTGACCAGCAAGTCGTACTTCTCTCCATTCTTGACTTCGACGCCCTTGTCGTAGATCTTGATCTTCTCATCGGCATCGAGATCGTTCCAGACCAGCATCTTTTTGTCCCCACCGATGAGGGTCGTTCTGACTTTCACGGGGGAGAGCCAGTTGACGTTGAAATGGGCAATCATATTATTGGAGAGAAAAATGGTGACATAGGCCACATCCTCCAGGCCATGATTAAAATGGGCCCTGCCGGTCGCAGCCACGGCGATCAGCTTCTCTTTGATGAGGTAATCCATGATGGAGAAATCGTGGGGGGCAAGGTCCCAGATGACGTTCGCATCGTGATAGAAGAGGCCTAAATTGACTCTGATGGAATCGAAATAGTAGAGATCTCCCAGGATGCCCTCATCAATGACCTGTTTGATTTTCCGGACGGCCCCGGTGAAGAGAAACGTATGGTCTACCATGATTTTGAGTTTCTTCCGGTCAGCGAGTTCGATCAACTCTTCGGCCTGGGCTGCGGTCTGGGTGAAGGGTTTTTCAACAAAGACGTATTTCCCGTTCTCGAGGGCCCTTTTGGCAAGATCAAAGTGCATGGCGAGGGGAGCAACGACCGCTACCGCGTCGATTTTGGAGGAGGATAGGATCTCATTCGCGTCAGTCGTCAGCTCAATGCCGGGATAGGATCTCTTCGCCCGTTTCAGCCTATCCGGGTTGAGGTCGCATATGGATGCAATGCTTAGGCCTTCTGTGCTATTGAAATTCCTGACGATATTCGGACCCCAGTATCCATATCCGATCACACCCATCCGAATCATCTCTTTTTCCCTATCCCACAGTTATTTTTTAAGGCGACGTTTCCATTGAAGGTTAGATCGTTTCAGTGTGCGCCTCTAGCTGTAAAGACAGCCCAGGGTGTTTGAATGAGAATCTTGAGATCTAACCACAGAGACCACTCCTTCAAGTATTTCAGGTCCAAACGCGCCATCTGATCAAACGTGGTCCTACTTCTTCCTTTGATTTGCCAGAGCCCGGTGATGCCGGGTTGCACTTCCCATGCCCTGCGTTTATGCCAGATGTCGTATTGCTCATATTCGTAGGGAATAGGGGGCCTCGGCCCCACCAGGGACATCTCCCCTTTCAAGACATTGATGAATTGGGGTAGTTCATCGAGGCTTGCCTTCCTCAAGAGCTTCCCGATGGGAGTTACTCTCGGGTCATTCTCTATCTTGTAAGTAGGGGCTTGCGCTCTGTGTGCTTCTCTGAAACCGCAGTTTTTTATGAAATTCTCAACATATTTCTTATGAATATCTGGATTATTGTTGAAGTACATGGTTCTAAACTTCAAAAGAGTAAATCTCCCCCCGAGATGTCCTACCCTTTCTTGCTTGAAAAGGATGGGGCCTGGGGAGGTCAGCTTGATGGAGACAGCCACTGCAAACATGAGGGGCGAAAATAACAGTAATCCAATGATGGAACCAACAATATCTATGAGGCGTTTCCAAACGGGCAAACGGCGAACCAATAATTCTTCCATGCCGGCACCGGTCATCAGGGGTGAATGGAATAAGGAGGGAGGCGGAGTTTCGAAACTTCCTTGAAGCAACGCACGATCTATCGGACGAGTGAGGTCGGAATGCCGGGAGTCCTTGGAATCGTCTTCCTGGTGCGCTTGCCACGGAACGGGGTAAGTGTAAACCTTAAATGACCGTGCGGAAGGGGCGTCCGGGATCTTTTGAAGGATTTCGCTCGCAAATTTCCAGGCTCCTTCCATCGAGGTGTTAATCAAGAGGACTCCTATTTCGCGCTCGCCGAACCACCCCATTCCATCGGTTGAGCGGACCCGATGTGTTAGCACTTCGGCCAACCTCTCTAGGTTGACCAGCGGGTTCTCCTGAGATTCGACATCAAAGATCACCAGGGAGAATTTTACACCGGTCCGTTCCGTGCGAACTCGCTCTCGTTCAAGAAGGAGTCGAAATTCGTCTGCGGAATGAATTCGATTGAGGACCGCTCCCTTGGCTGGGTTGCGATGACTCTGAAGCAGATTCAAGCAATCCCAGAGTTTTTGAAAAAATATTTCTTTCATTTCAGCCGCGCTCCGCACTATCCCAGCCTCTGGTACAACCATCCCGGAATGTAAAAACGCCTCTCATTGAGAACGACTCCGATGACCTTTCCTTTCCCACTTTCGATTCGCTGTCTGGCATTCTGAGCGACTTCCCATCGCGTTTTCTCAGCCTTGATCACCAGGATGACCCCATCCACCATGGGAGCGAGGGCGATCGCATCGTCAGACGCGTTGATGGGAGGAGCATCGATGAGGATCCAGTCTGCTTTGGTTCTCATTTTCTCCAGAGACAAGCCCAGGGACGGAGAAGGATGAACCGGGGAGGTCTCCGAATGGTTCTTCCCGCTCGTGATGACCTGGAGGTTCCCGAAAGAAGTCTGTTTCATGATCTCCTCCAGGCTATATTTTTTCAGGACCAGATCGACCAGTCCCTTTTCAATCGGCAGATTGAAGGAACGATGAATCGAAGGACGGTCCAAATTCATGTCCACCAGCAACACTCTCTTTCCCCCGAACGCCATCGTGATGCCGAAATGGGTGAGGACCGTTGAATTGCCTTCCTCCCCATTGGGCCCTACAAAAACCAGGACCTTACTCTTCTTCTCCGGGTGACGACTTGAGATTCTATGTTCCATGCGATAATACTCTTCGACCATCGGCAAAGGGATCCCTATTTTTTGAGGAATGGGATGAATCCGAGAAGGGTCGAGATCCATTGCTGCAGGTTTTTCCAGTTTTTCCTTCTCTGCCTGCATTAATGCTTCATATGTTCTCCCCATCTTTTTTCTCCATCCTTCAAAGTCGTTTCTCTTTTTTTCACACCGTCATGGGTTGGTAATAGAGCACCTTTCTTCTTTCCGCCGGAAGTCTCAATGAGATCATGGTTCTCGATCTGTTCTCGTTGACATTTAGATTCATCCTCCCCCGGTTCTTTTGAACCAGATCTTTTGCCAAGAGGAATATCAAATCGAAAACGTCCTCGCTTCGCGTGGAGGAGTGCCCGGATCGAACTCCCGATGGTTCCTCCGGTCTCTCCCCGTCGGTAAAAACGACGAGAATTTCTATGGATTCCCCATTTTCTTTCCATGAGGGGTCGTTCCGGTCCGATCCCTTGTGACTCCTGGAAGACTTCGTTATCAGCCCGACCCGTCCGTGGGGGGAGAGACGAGACAGTGCATACTGTAAGGTAGCGGCCAGAATGTATCTTAAGAATTCATCATGGACAGCAGCTTCTGGAAGGTCCTTTTCAAATCTTTTGTATGCTTTAATCTCTTTCTCTTTCAGTTGTTTCTCAAAGTGTTTGAACATCTCTTCGAGAAGGGCGTGCACGGTATTCGTTTTCTCGATCGGGGCATTCAAATGGATATAATGGAGAAGGCTATCCAGGCCCCAGTCCATGTTTTGAATATCATTCTGGACGATTCTGCCGTAAGACTTCTTGGAATCAACCTCCTCAAATTGGTTAATCAGAAGTTGGGAGGTCGTCTTGATGGAGCCCATTGTGTCCCTAAGGGAATGAATCATCTTGGCCAGAAGGGACGATGGAAGAGAAGAGGTCTTCTCTCCTGGAATTGGCTCCCTTCGTAATTCAGGGGAAGCATCAGGAGGGAAAGGAGGAGGTTGGGATGAATTCCGGAGAGGTTGAGGGGGGTTGGGCTTTGCCAGTCGAGGGCCCCCCATGTCTCTTACCGCTTCGTAGAGGATGCTGGCATCGATTTTCTTCCGGGAAAGACCATAACCAATCAGAAGGGCATTGTCACAAAGGATATTGATCGTCCGAGGGATCCCTTTTCCGTAATCACAGATCAAGGAGATGGATTCCGGAGTGAAAATCTGAAGACTGCTGCTTCCCACCAATTTGAGACGATGATCGATATATTCCTGACACTCCTTACGGCTTAGGGGTCTGAGTTGACGTTTAATCTCTATTCTCTGTCTGAGCTGTCTCAAATCTGCCGCGTTGAGCTTGACGTCGAGCTCAGGCTGCCCCACCAGAATGATTTGAAGGAGTTTTGATGTGGCCGTTTCCAGATTCGAAAGCATGCGAAGACCTTCCATCACTTCTCTGGAAAGGTTTTGTGCTTCATCAATGATGATCGTCAGGTTCTCATTTCGGGATAACCCCCGGATGAGATAGTCGTAAAGTCCTCTCAGGAGAGTCGTTTCTTTCTCGTCGGGGATTGGAATCTCAAGTTCCGAGAGAATGTTCACCAATAGCTGTACGAAAGTAATATTCGTATGGAAGATGAAAACGGTTTTCACTCCCCCCTGCAATTCCTTCAGTAGGGTGAAAATCAGTGTGGTTTTGCCGGTTCCTACCTCCCCCGTGATGGCGATGAACCCTTTTCTCTCTTTGATCCCGTAGATCATCGAGGCAAGGGCTTCCCGATGATCCACTGTTTGGTAAAGAAACCTTGGGTCGGGTGTGATATTAAAAGGCTTTTCTGAAAAACCGTAGAACTGAGTATACATGCCTCACCTTAATGATCTTCTCTTCCCTCGTCGACCTGTTCGGCAGCACCCGGCCGCACCTTTGAAGACGGGCTAGAGCAGCACCGCTTCCTTCGACACGCTCAGGACACCGAGTCTATCGAGGTGCAGGGTCTAGGCTGAGCCCTCGACCTGAGCTTGAGGTGAACAGCGAGCTGCGACCACCGGGTCAGGGAGTCGAGGGATGATTTTATCATTGCCAAGATGCGGGATGGTCGCCAAAGTCGGGAGATTCAGTCTTCTCTCGACATCCTCGGGTCTCTTGAAAGAATGGTCTATAAACCCGAAGAAGAAAGCAAGCCCAACCCCTCCCATGATTCCGAATAGAAAACCCAGGCCCAGGATGAGACTCTTTATGGGCCAGATCGGTTTCACAGGGTAAGTCGGAGGCTGGACCACACTGATGTTGGAAATCTTTCCAATTTCCAAGGCATGGTCAATCCGGGCCTCTTCGAGCTTCTCATGGTATTTGCGATAGCTGGCTTCTTGTATGGCCATTTCCCGCTGCACTTGTCCAAGCTGGGTCTCGCTGTTATTGATTGCCGTGAGCTCGCCGCGAGCGCTTCTCAATTGCGCTTGCATTTCTTTGAGTTTGGATTGAAGGGATGAAACCGTTGCTCTTTCTGTCAGCAGAGCCAACTGCGTCTGCTTGTAGGCTTCGTTAAGCCCTTTTGTCACCTGGGTGCGTGTTCGTTCTTCTTGGACCAGGAGGGATTGAGCCTCGGAAATCTGCCGCCGAATCTCCCGTACCGGTTCGCTTTCCTCGGTGAATCTGGAGAGAAGATCCTGCTCCTTGATCTGTAGGCCGTAAAGCCTGTCGCGCATCAGGTCTGCTCCAGCGTTCGGATGACCGGTGGTCTCCTGAACCACCTGTGTCTCCGGGAGACTTGCCAGGGTCTTCTGCAATGTCCCGACTTTGGCTTTGGAAGCGATGAGAGCGGCTTCTGTCTCTTCAACCTCCTGCTGAAGGTCGCCCATCCGTTTCAAGAAAGCACGAGACTGCTCCTCCAGGGAAGCAATGCCGGCCTTGTTTTTCAATTCCCTGAGATGATCTTCAGTCTGAAAGAGAGCACTTCTGAGGTGGTCTGTTTGATCGGTGAAGAATTCATAGGAACCTGCGGTACGGTGGACATTGATATGTTTGTCGAGATAGAAGGCGATCAGTTTCTCAATCGTCACTTGAGCCAGTTTTTGATCTTTTGCCTTGAAGGAGATCGAAATGATGTTGCTGTTTTTCAAGGCCTCAATCTCCAAATTCTTTGATATTCGCAGGATGGCTTTGTCACGATCACTCAACCCTTTTTCGATGAAGAAACCATCTGCTGATCTCAGCAACGATGCCTGTGGAGGACGGGTTTTGGAGCTCATCTTCAAAACCATTTCCCCGGAAAGATCCCTGAGCGCGCTATTCGACTTCAAGAAAGCCGAGGGTCCGATCGTATCGACGACATCCTCCACCAGTTCCTGACTTCTTAGAATCTCTAATTCGGATTTGATTTCGTTTTCCCGGGATTGGCCTGCAGAGACGACCGGACCTGTGGTGGCCGTCGGATCAAGCGTCACACTCTCTCGGCCGAGGCGAACCAGGAGTTTTGCATTGGATTGATAGACTTCCGGAGAGATGAAAGTCCACAGCGTCACGGCTGACATCACAAGAAGGAAAAACAGAATGAACTTCCACTGATGTCGGAAGAGAACGTCGCAAATGTCCCGAACGGACAGCTCAGGTTTTCTTTCTTCTCTCGACGAAAAGGGCATCTATTCTCTCCGCTGGCTAGAAACCATATGCTTTGATGTTAAGAAATCACCGGGAGCTAATACACAAATTGTTTAAGTGACTTCGGTTTTGGATAACGCACCCTGCTCACATTTTGTCGAACTTAGCCAAAAAAACACGCTGATGGAAATGGTCCTGTATGGATACAAATCCACCCACATACTGGCATCCCCTGTGGTGGATCCGCGCACGTAGACCGTCTTCAAGAGAAAAAAGATCGATTCAAGTTGTAAAACAGCAAGATCTATACCAATTCCTCTTTTCTCAGATATTACCATATGATTTTAGCCAGTTCCGATCCGACTCTTTATGTATGTCTGAAATACCGCGCAGGAAATGAGAAGCATTTTTTCCTTTTTGAGAAAAAGGTTTCCCTTAAAATAACCTTGAGTAGGAAAGTTAGGTTGGTATGCTGCCATTTATTCACTTCGGGTCCAATACCCCGCGGCTTGCCGCGTATCCGTCATTCCGGCGAAAGCCGGAATCCAGAGAAGAAACCGACTGGATGCCGGATCAAGTCCGGCATGACGAAAGATACGCGGGAGCAGAGACAGGAGGTTATTGATAGACGATAGGGGCTTAGGAGGGGCTTATTACGCAAGTGGGACGGAATCTGTATTGGCGCCCCTCCTGCCAATCCTCCCCTCAAGGCTTCAAGAGGCCTCTCTCTTAGATGCATACAAGGGAGATCCTCGCAAGGTTGAGGCCATGTGCCCAATCGCTCAGAGGTGAGGCCTGTGAGGACCTTCTAAGGGGCTCGGCTAGGTGGTTTGTTTCTTGGAGTGGCAGCTGAATAACTGGGGGGTGGGCAAGATGAAAACATGTATTGACTTTTTATACTTCCATGTGATTGAATAGGTCTTAATCTATTGAAAATCTTGCATCTGCCAGGAGTCTCGCTCGAGCTTGCACTCCCTTGCAGAGAGACTCATTCTCTGAAGTTGATACGAAGGCAGAACATACTTCGATGGTAGTAAATTCATTCCGTGCCTGATGACCCGAGTTGTGATCAACAGGGTTCCGTACCCAGGCAAGTAACGACATGGAAGCACTGAGAAGAAGCATATTGGTCGTCGATGACGATCCTGGATTCAGGGAGATGATCACAAAATTCCTGCAAGACAAAGGATTTCAGGCTGCTTCTGCTTCAAATGGAAATAGAGCTATCGAAAACGTATTATCCGGATTTCCTGAATTGGTTCTTCTTGATCTGAAATTGCCTGACATGACGGGTGTGGAAGTCTTGAAAAGGATCAAAGAGATAAACGAAGACATTGCCGTTGTGATTGTCACAGGGTACGGAGGGGAACAAGTCGCCGTGGATCTTATCAAGGCCGGCGCATTGGATTACATTTCGAAACCTTTCGAATTTGAAGCTCTTTTAACTTCCATAAAAAACAGTCTAAAAATTCGTGAAGCGCAGATTGAAGATAAGAGAAATAGAAGGTTTTCTTCCCTGGAAAGATTCTTCCCCTTTCTTGCCCACGAGGTTCGGAACCCCTTGCACGCGATTGCCGGAGCGATTGCCATTATTGAGAGAAGATCGAATTCAAGTGATGAATTACTTGCTCAATCCATTCGGATCATCCAAGAAGAGGTCCATCACCTGAATGAGTTTGTCCAGGAATGTTTGGATTTTGTTCGTCCTCCCAGAACCGGTTTTTCCGTCGAGGTGGACATCAATGAAGTGATCTCTATCGTGATACGTATTTTGTCCCATATGTTTGAGAAGACATTTGGGACTATCAAAATCGTTATGGAGACGGATCCTACCCTTCCAAGGGTTACCGCCAATTACGAAGAGATAAAGCAGGCTTTCTTGAATATCATCAAGAATAGTCTTGAAGCCATGCCGAACGGGGGAGAATTGGTTGTCAAAACATGCTTGAGATCAGACCTCCGTCCTCGCTGCATAGAGATCAGTTTTATCGATAATGGAATTGGAATCAAGAAGGAAGATATGGCGAGTCTCTTTAACGCATTCTTCACCACCAAACTTAGGGGGACCGGCTTGGGACTAGCTATCTGCCACCGAATTGTTATTGAACGCCATAATGGTGAGATGGGCATCAAAAGCGAAATTGGGAAAGGAACTGCCGTCACGGTGAGACTCCCTCTCGAGGAGAAAAGGGGCTGAGAAAGAAAGGGTAGTTGCATGGTTGCTCCATCTATTTTAGTCGTTGACGATGAGCCTTATTCCCAGTTTGGAATTTGTCAGATCCTGACAGATGAGGGATATGATACCGTTTCTGCCAAGAATGGTAAAGAAGCCCTGGAGAAGCTCAAGACAAATCTGGTCAATATCGTCATTACCGATGAAAGAATGCCCGATCTAGGTGGGATGGAGTTACTGTCTGAAGTCAAAAAGATAGACCGCCACATTCCCGTCATCCTGATCACAGCCTATGGTTCAGTTTCGATGGCCGTTGAAGCCTTAAAGCGGGGAGCCTTCTATTTCTTCGAAAAACCCATCTTCAATAATCTGGAGCAGTTTTTTACGATCATCCGGCAAGCCCTCAAGACTCAAGAAATGGAGAAAGAGATCGACCATCTTCGAAAGGAGGTCAGTGAGAAATATTCCTTCCCGAATATTATCGGCAATCACCCGAAGATGCTGGACATTTTCGATATCATTGGCAAGGTGTCCAAGGGGGATACAACGATCCTCATCCAGGGCGAGAGCGGAACCGGAAAAGGCCTGATCGCAAAGACGATCCATTACAACAGCCTGAGAAAAGAGAAACCCTTGATTGTCGTCAACTGCGGAACGCTGACAGAATCGCTTCTGATTAGTGAGCTTTTTGGCCATACCAAAGGTTCATTTACTGGTGCAGTGGTGGACAAGATCGGCCGTTTCCAGATGGCCGATCAAGGGACGTTGGTCTTGGATGAGATTGGCGAGTTTCCTTTCCACCTTCAAAAATCATTGTTGGAGGTTATCGAAGAGAAAGATTTCTTGAGGATCGGGGATAACAAATACACGAAAGTTGATGTCCGAATCATTTCTACCACGAATCGAAATCTCAAGGAGGAAGTAGAGAAGGGCAATTTCAGGGAAGATCTTTATTACAGATTAGGGATCATCCCTGTTACGATTCCAGCACTCAGGGAGCGCGCCTCAGATATTCCTCTTCTCGTGAAGCATTACCTCAAGAAATATCAAGAGGGGGATGTTCCGATCAGGATCGAACCTGAGGTTTTAGAGTATTTGCAAACCTATGCATGGCCCGGAAATGTAAGGGAACTGAATAACGTGGTTCAGCAGATGATGATCTTCTGTGGTGGAAATACGATAACGATCAATGATCTTCCGCCAACCCTCTTTCTAAAAGAGGGTAGTGTCAAGACGGGAAGAGGAGAAAAGATCAAGCTGATGAGGATGGTAGAGGATCTTGAGAAAAAGTGGATCCTGAGCAAGTTGAAAGAATGCGATTGGAATCAGGAAAAGACGGCAAAGATCCTCGGCATCACCCGAAAAATGCTCACAAACCGAATGGCCAAATACAAATTGAAGCCATTGAAAAAAAGATGATTCAACCTTGAGTTTGGCAGTGATTTTGTATTTACTTCAGGACAATGATTATGAGGTAGCTCTCCCGAGGCACGGGTTTACTCAATTAAGATGGTCTAAAGTTCAAGGGGTCGAGAATGAACGAAAACTGGATTCTAGTGATTGATCCTTTCCAGGGCGTCCTTGATGCGTACCGGATGATATTAGAAAGAGAGAAATACCTGGTTAGGACGGCGAAGAATTCAGATGAGGCATTTCATGAGTTTTCAATGAGACAATACTCCGTTATCATTACGGAATATCTTCACCCATTTGAAGATCTGTGTCATATGATTGAATGGGTGAAGCAGAATTCCCCCGAAACCCAAATCATCATGGTAAGCAGTCTAGTCCTTGATGAAACAGTCTATGGAAAACTCTTTGACATCGGGGTAGATGATTTCATCTTGAAACCGTACTCTCCGGAGAAGATTCTTGCCCATATCAGGAAAGGGTTGAGGCAAAGGGAATTGATCCATAAGAAACAGGAACTGGAAAGGCAGTCGCTGCTTGATCCGATGACCCTGTCTATCCGACAGTTCATTTTCAACTCGAGCTATTTCAAGAAATGTCTTCGACAAGAAATAAAGAGGGCAAGACGACATCAGCACCCTGTTTCTCTTCTCTTGATACCGATCCCAAATAGAGAAGCCTTGGGTGATCGATTCGAGGATTTTTGCATTGAACTGGTAAGAATTGTCAGGGCATCCATTCGAGAAGAAGACATGTTTGGGAGAGATAATGGCGCCTTCGGAATCATTCTCCCTGAAACGAACCAAGTTGGTTCTCAAGCTCTGGCAGGACGCCTTTTGAATTTGATCCAGACTTATCCAATGTTCCTATCCGATCAGGACTTGAAACCCATCATTCAGAGCCTATCCTTCCAAGCATTCACATATCCTGAGAAGTTTATCCTTCCTGAATCTTTGAGGACTGTCCTAGGATAAGCCAACAAAGAAAACTCATCTGACTATCCTGTCCCTTTAGGTAAGCGAGAAATATCCATTTGAAATCATTAATGATTTCTAAGTCTATTTTACCTTTTGGCTCAAGGTTTTTACCAAAAGGGTAAATTAAGGCAGAAAAGTGAGATTTGTTTAAATTCCAATATTAGAATAAATCATTATAAATCAATGACTTAAGACAAATATGGACGGCATTACCGAATTGGTATGGATATTGCTCCATAGTTTTTCAGTTCATCATAGTTTCCAGAGGTCAGTTAGGATACCTCAATATTTCAGATAACATGCACCTTTCGCATGGAGCCAAGCTCTAATTCTTCGCTTCTGGCAGCAAATGGGGGAGTCTCTCATAGACCCGATGGCAAAAGAAACAATACTGATACTTGAAGAAGAATCTCATATCCAATGGACGTTAAGAACCATTCTGGAAAATGAGAAGTACAATGTCATTCCCGTAAGTACAATCCGGATGGCAGTACAGAGTTTCTTAGAATCAGAAGTGTCCGGCCTCATCACCGAATACTGGATCGAGGAGTCCTGTACTCTTGAAGCAATTCGAGAATTGAAAAAGAGATGCCCCGAAGCTTACGTGATGATCCTTACGCATCACAATGTGAAAGAGAATGAATATAGCAAAATCATGAATGCCGGGATCGATGACTTTTTTCTGAAACCATTATCGAGTGAAAAGATTCTGATTCACCTTCGGAAAGGGCTAGAAAGACGTAGGATTTCCATCCAGAAGAAACGATTTGAAGAGGAATTGGCCGACATCAATGCGAAAATGAATACCTGGAAGCACACGAAAGAAGGCAACGTGTGAATCAATGATTCTTTGATTTGAAGATGAATTTCCAAACAAGATCATCGGAGATTCAGGGAATTACGAGAGTGCCGTCAAATCCAGATAGATTACTAGGGGGGGGAACCAAATGGAAGGAAAAAAATTGTTACAAGAGAGTCTGCCGGAAAGAATCGATTCTTCTTTCGAAGAGGTCTCATTATTCCAAGGAAAGGGCAAGGCATTTAACCTTTTCCGAAGAGTCCAAGAGGCGATGCGCTATGTCCCTAACTTCGGTGACACTTGCAAGGCCATCTTGGATGCCGTGATTGACGAAATGGATGCTGAGAATTGTTCCCTGATGCTGATTGACCCGAGCTCTGGTGATTTATCCGTCCGTGCAGCCCGTGGAAAGAATGAAAGTGAGAGCGTCTATTATCCTGACCATCTTGAGAATGGCAATGGAAGGCGGTTCAAACTCGGCGAAGGAGTTGCCGGTTGGGTTTTGAAAGAGGGACAGGCGGTGATGCTCAATGATGTTAAAGAAGAGCCTCGCTTTGTCATGACAGCTGGATTAGATGATCACAGGGTGAGGTCGCTCGTCTGCTTCCCCATCCGCGAAAAAGATCAGGTCGTCGGAGTGTTCAACCTCAGCCATTCCCAAAAAAGAACTTTTGAGGATGGAGATAAACTGGCGTTGTCCTACATTTCAAACCAGGTGGGCGCAGCTCTGACCTCTGCCCGTTTCTTCTTGGAAATCAAGGAAATGAGCCGCTTGATGAAGGATCCTCAGGAATCCTTTTCTAAGGAAAAGACTCTGCCGAATCCTCTCCTTGGCTCATCCACTCTTGTTGAGGTTGGGGAGATGACGCCGGATAATGGAATATTTATCTATTCCAGTGACAAGATGCATCAAATCAAGGAGATTATCGATCAAGTGGCGAATACGGACGTGACTGTCCTCATCCTGGGGGAGAGCGGAGTGGGTAAGGAGGTTGTGGCGCGGTCCATCCATCGAAATTCTTCTCGGCGTGACAAGCCATTCGTCAAAGTCAATTGTGCCGCGCTTCCACAAGAGCTCCTTGAGAGTGAGCTTTTCGGTTATGAGAGAGGAGCCTTCACTGGAGCCTACCGTCAGAAGCTAGGGAGATTCGAGTTAGCCAACGGGGGAACCATCTTCTTGGACGAAATTGTCGAAATAAGCCCTTCCCTTCAGGCCAAACTCCTTCAAGTCTTACAGGACAGGGAGTTTTCGAGATTGGGCGGCAAAAAGGATATCAAGGTGGATGTCCGGGTATTGGCAGCGACGAACAAGAACGTTGAGGAGGCTGTCAAGAAGAGTCTCTTCCGTGAAGACCTTTATTATCGGTTGAATGTGGTGAATATAACAATTCCCCCCTTGCGAGAAAGAAAGGAAGAAATTCCGATCTTTGTCGAATATTTTTTGAATAAGTTTGGGAAGAAATTCAATAAAAAGGTAAAATCCATGCCTGACAAAATGATGAAGGCTTTTCTACAGCAGGACTGGATGGGAAATATTCGTCAATTGGAAAACGTTATCCAGCGGTTTGTCGTTCTGGGTAATGAAGAAGTGATGTTTGATGAAATGTCTTCTTTGGTGAGGAAAGATCCAGCTCAAGTCACACAGGAGATGAGCCCGTATAAGGTAGCGCGGCCATCTTTGAAGGAAGTCCATCGGGATGCGATTGTCAAGGCTGAGTCTGAGGTCATTCGCAAAGCCTTGGAACTAACCAAATGGAATCGCAAGAAGGCAGCTGATATCTTGAATATTAGCTACAAAGCCTTGTTGTACAAGATCAGGGATTGTGGAATCGATGAGCGATTCCATACCCTACCAGACTAAGTTAGGAAATAGAGATCCTCTCCAGAAAAGAGGGTAATGCCAAAAGCCGAGGAGACAAGGACTCGAATGAACTTCTCTTTCGGCTGAATCCTGGAATCTCTGAACCCTTCTCGAGCAACTCAGTTGGAGAAGGACCAAGGACTTATTCCTTATTTGGCATTTTTTCAATGGCGGGAGTTGCGAAGAGATGACTGCAATGGAGATGGGGATTGACAAATTATGAAAAATCTCCCCTTTTTCCACCAAATAGGTATTCTTCATGAAAAGTTTTCCTCCTTTGTCAAAGAGAAAAGGAAAGAGAAAGCACATTTTTCTCTTTTTTCGAAGAAATGAGACAAAGTGGAAATGAATTACCACTTTTGCCGTATTTTCTTCCTCTTTTTTCGCCGTCGTTAGAAAATAACGAGGAAATATCTGAGAACTGGAATCGAGAAAGTCCTTTGGTTTCTATATCATTGTGTGCAAGAGAACAAACTATCGCTCATTGGCACATGGATTGCTGTTATTGAGTCATTATGAAAGAGATCCATCAAATCCTTTTTTCTAATAGTCTAAAGATGAGCAAAATCAAGTCGATTATTGATGAAATCGCCAAGACCGATATTTCCGTCCTTATCAAGGGTGAAAGCGGGACAGGAAAAGAGTTGGTGGCTCAGGCGATTCACCTGAACTCGAACCGGGCACAAAAAGCATTCATCAAGGTGAATTGTGCCGCGATTCCCAAGGACCTTCTTGAGAGTGAACTGTTTGGGTTTGAAAAAGGGGCCTTTACGGGTGCTCATCTGAAAAAACCCGGGAAATTTGAGTTGGCCAATGGGGGAACGATATTGCTTAACGATATTGGGGAAACAGACGTTTCCCTCCAAGCAAAACTCTTGCAGGTGTTACAGGACGGTGAGTTTTCGCGATTGGGGGGAGAGAGTGATATCAGAGTCGACGCTCGAATAATCAGCACAACCCAAGACCATCTGGAAAAATCAATCATCGATGGCCACTTCCGTGAGGATCTCTTTTTCCGAATCAACGTCATGAGCATCACTGTCCCCCCGTTGCGGGAACGACGAGACCAAATCCTCCATCTTTCAGAATATTTTTTCGACCTTTATAAGAAGAAATATGAAAGGCCAATCCGATCTCTTTCATCGAAAACGATCAATGCCTTTAGAGAATACCGCTGGCCTGGAAATATTCGCGAATTGGAAAATGTCATCAAACGGATTATCCTATTTGGCGAAGAAGGAGCTGCATTCCAGGACCTCAAACAGAAAGTGGGGGGTGATGGAAATGGCTCTGTATTATTTGAGAATTCTTATCCAGTTACCTCGAGAGGAACAGAAAACCTTGGTCTCAAAGAGGTAGGGAAGAGGGCTGCCGAGGCAGCGGAGAAAGAGACGATCCAAAATGCCCTACAAGAGACTCATTGGAATCGTAAAGAAGCTGCCAGGCTGCTTCGCGTTAGCTATAAGGCCCTCCTCTACAAAATTCAAAAATACCATCTGGATGACTTGAAAGGATTTACATGATTGAGGAGGGGACAGGATGAATAATGGAGAGAGCGGACTACACGAGGAGACGAGAGTAGAATTGGGGCGAATTCTGAACAAGGACTTATTTCTTTATCTTTTGGATCTTGAAGTAAAACGTGCCAGGCGCTACCAGAATTTTCTCTGCCTCCTTCTTCTGAATCTCAAGCAGTTTTCAAAAGATGATGATGGAAGGTCCTTCCAGACCTGCCACCAGAAACTGAGTCATCTATTAACGGAGGAGATGCGTGAGACAGACATACTCGGCTCATTAAATGGGAATCAGCTGGTGGTCCTTCTCCCCTATGCCGATAAAGCAGCAGGAATCAATGCTAAGTCTCGCTTTGAGGGTACCCTGAAATACTATGACTTTAAGGGAAAGGGCTTTGAGGTAAGGATTGACCAGGTCTGTTTTCCGATAAACGGGGCGGACACCATTGACCTTCTCAAGAAAGCGTTGGGGGTAGAACCATCATGAATCAAGGAGGCCAGGGGCAATCCCGCCGAAGATGGGGCGTGAATCCTCGACCCCTTTCGATATGAGGAGAGATGAGATGAAGAAAATGTTCAGCATGGGAATCATCGGAATGTGGCTTGTCTTATTATCTGCTTCACTTGTCTACGCCCAAACAGACAAAGAGTTACTTCTGCAGAAACAGACTCAGTCTGAAGTCGTAGCTGACAGTGAACGTTACACTATCGGGCCGGAGGATGTCCTCTATATCCATGTGTGGGAGGAACAACCCCTGTCCAAGACGGTGTTGGTGAGAACGGATGGAAAGATCTCACTCCCCCTTATTGATGAGATCCAGGCGGCAGGGCTAACTCCTCTCCAATTGAAAGAGATTTTAACGCAGAGATTGAAAGAGTTTATTGATAACCCCAATGTTTCTGTGGTTGTTCAAGAGATGAATAGTTTCAAGGTTTTTGTTTCGGGTCAAGTAAAAAATCCAGGGGTCTACAAACTTAGGAGTGAAACCACAGTACTTCAGATTATTTCAATAGCAGGGGGTTTTACGGAATGGGCCAACCCAAAGAAGATAACCATTATCAGAAAGGAAAATGGGAAAGAGAAGCGAATGGCCGTCAATTATAAAAAAATCATTAAAGGAGATGAATCGAGTTCGGACGTGGTCCTAAGGGCGGGTGATACGATCATTGTGCCCTAACCAACCATCCATTGCCATCGGCGAAGGGCTCTTTTCAACCAAACTTGTTATAAGAAAACAACCAACGAAATGCAAACAAATGAATAGGGAAGGGAGGAAGGATGAAAAAAAGACAGAGTAGGATTTGGACCTTGGGACTCATTTGCTTACTTTTCATATCAGGAACCCCTTTCACAGTTAGTGCGGATTCGGAGAAAATCCTCCCTGGATTTCACCCTTACTTAACCGTGGGAGAAGAGTATGAGAACAATATCTTTCTGACCAATAAAGACAAAATAGACGATTTCATCACCACGATCAACGCGGGATTGAAGTTTTCCGCCTTAGAGGCACAAACCTACGGAATTGATTTGAATTTTGCTGCGGGATATACCTATTACGCAAGACATCACGACTTCAACTATTTTAGTCCCTCAGGGGCGTTGAACGCTTGGTATGCAGCCACCCCAAGGCTTACTTTTCGGGTCAGAGAATATCTCATCCGATCGGATGAGAGCAGAGAACAGACATATCTAGAGAACAGATATACAGTGCTAATATATAGTGCTAATGCTTTGCCAGATCAATTTCTGCTTTCTACGGTGAGAGGACAGAGAGCGATCTATATCCGAAACGTTGCTGAACCATCTGTAGAATATAAATTTGCAAAAGACGGCCTCATTTCAGTTCTCTATCGAAACAACATCTATCATAATCAAAATCCACAATTTGAAGACAGTCAGGAAAATACGATCAACCCAAAACTCACCTACGGGTTCAATATCAGAAACGGTGTGACGTTGGACTATTTTCTTACTTTTGGGAGTTATGAACGATCTCCGGATCAAATGGCCCAGGGCGCGAGGGGTCGTTATACATACCGTTTTGGTCCAAGAACCTCGATCTTTGGGGAATA
>JBEKDJ010000134.1:0-12953 GCA_050014415.1 Thermodesulfobacteriota bacterium
CGCTGGTATATTCGTGTTCCGGGATAGGGCGTCAGAACATGTAAAGCCATCGTGGGAAGTTTAGTTCTCGCCAAAAATTCCAGGGTATCATCAAAAATGGCTTTCGTATCCGTATCAAATCCTAAAATAATGGAAGGGTGAAAGGCGATACCATTGTCCTGGATGATCTTAATGGCCTCCTCAGTCTCTTCTATGGATTTAAGCGTTTTTTCCATTCCTATCAGGCTCGAAAGTGATACAGACTCAAGCCCAAAGAATAAGGCCGCACAGCCCGAGAGGCGACATAATTTCAACATCTCCTTGTCTTTCGCTAAGGAGATTGAACTTTGTCCTGCCCATCCGATGCCCAGGGGTATCAAAGCTTCAAATAATTTCTTGGAATATTCCGGATGTCCGGCGACGTTATCGTCTAAGATCAAAAACGTCTTTGAACCGGATTGTTTGATATCCTCAACAACCATAGAAACCGGTCTATGCCTGATTTTCCTGCCATAGAAATCCGTCACCGAACAGAATTCACAGGCGTACGGACATCCTCTGGTCGTCAATAGTCCTACACAGTTAAATATCGCCTTATCAATATAAAAATCTCGCCTTGGGAAAGGAAACGTTGAAAGATCAGGGGCTGGTATATGGTAGAATTTCTGGAGGTTTCCTTTTTTAAAATCGTTGATGACATCTGCCCAACAGCCTTCTGCCTCTCCGATGACAACTGCATCGGCGTGCTGGATGGCTTCTTGTGGCAAGATAGTGGGATGAATTCCACCGAGAATGACTTTTGAACCTCTTTGTCTATACATATCGGATAATTGATAGCTTCTATTTGCCGTTGCAGTCATGCAAGAAATCCCAACCAGGTCGAAATCCAAAGAAAAATCTATCTCTCTGATTTCTTCATCTACAACGGTAATATCAACATCATTTGGCGTCAGTGAGGCCAGAATGTGTAGACTTAATTGAGGTATTTTAATAGCTTTTACAAAAATATTTAGAGTGTAGCATCCTATCTAATGCACCGCCGGGGTTAAACCTACCCTTGAGAACAATTTGGATGCCTTTATTGATGCAGAGAGTAAGACAAATGCCTTAGAAAAGGGGGTAGCCTCCCTCAAAAGATTCTTAAAAAACTGTCTTGAGTTATTCCTTCTCCTTCTTCTGCACGAATGCTGTGAGTAAGTCTATCGGGAGAGGAAGGATCACTGTTGAGTTTTTCTCGGCCGAAACCTTCGACCTTCGTTAAGGTCTGAAGGAACCGTAGATGGACGGCTGCAGGATATACACTGAGAATATTTGCTGCCTCAGCCAGCTTCTCTGCTGCCTGGGCCTCTCCCTCAGCGTGGATGATCTTGGCCCGCCTTTCCCTCTCTGCCTCAGCCTGACGGGCGATGGCCCGCTGCATCTCTGTAGGAAGGTCCACCTGTTTTGTCTCCACCAAGGACACCTTCATCCCCCAAGGTTCTGTATGTTTGTCCAGGATGTCTTGGAGTTCGAGTTAATCTTGTCTCTTCTTTCCGACAATAGTTCGTCCAATTGGGATTGGCCTATGACGCTCCTCAATGTCGTCTGGGTCAATGGGGAAGTAGCGTAAAGGTAATTTTCAATTTCGACCACGCCTTTATTGGGATCTAAGACGCGGAAGTAGACGCCCGCATTGACCTTGATGGAGATGTTGTCACGGGTGATCACATCCTGAGGTGGAATCTCCAGCGCCACAGTCCTCAGGCTGATCCAGAGCAACTTGTTCACACCTGGGATGATTAAGACAAGCCCTGGCCCCATAGCCCCGATCAGTCTTCCCAAACTGTCTCCTTTCCAAATCCTCTATCAGTATCAGGATTTATCTTTAACCCTACTAATTTTGAATGGAAACGTCAACAAGAATTATCGATTGACCAATTGTAATCTTCAAATAGTATTTGAAATTGAGATTTTACCGATTACAGTAGGAGGAAGAAAGCATTACCTGTGGCTTGGCAGTGTCTTTCAGGGTAAATCCTGACTTCTGGGCAATTCATGAATTGCCCCTACATCGTTGTACGCTGCAACATCTTGCCCTGTTAGATAGAATTCGGATTGGTTTTGTAGCCATTTGAAAGCTAATATCTTCACTGGCTCTCTCCAAAACCTAGCTCCTCATCTGACAGGGCGGGGATGAAGGAAATCCCGCGAAACGCGGGACAGATGGGCTTCTTTTACCAGCCTGTTACTGATTCTTGTTTCCGAGGGCAGCAGCAAATGGGTTATTTGAAAAAACGCTTTTCTGTTTCTGCTTCCCTTGCTGCGGCCTTGCTTCCTTCTTTCTCTCCTCCCTCTTTGCAGCTGCATCGGGTTGGGGCTGGCTGGTTTTCATGGAAAGGGAAATCCGTCTTCTTTCGAGGTCCACCTCCAGCACGGTTACCAATACCCTTTGGTGAACCTTCACCACATCTCCAGGATTTTTAACAAAACGGTTGGAAACTTCGCTGATATGCACGAGTCCGTCCTGATGGACGCCTATGTCGACAAAGACCCCAAACGCGGTGATATTGGTCACAATTCCAGGGAGTTTCATCCCCGGCTTTACGTCCTCTATTTTCTCTACCCCTTCTGCGAATCGGAAGGGCTCAAACTGCTCACGGGGATCTCGGCCGGGCTTGGTGAGTTCAAACAGGATATCATTCAAAGTGGGAAGGCCCACCTTTTCCGAGATGTATTGCCCGAGATCGATTCTCTTGCGGAGCTTCTCATCGTGCGTCAGATCCAGCACCGAGCAGCCCAGGTCCCTTGCCATGGCATCAACAATGGGATAGCTCTCCGGATGGACCGCGCTTCGATCGAGCGGGTTTTCTCCATCCCTGATACGTAAAAAACCTGCGGCCTGCTCAAAGGCTTTGGGTCCCAGACGGGGTACCTGCCTCAGTCCCTCTCTCGACCGAAACGGACCGTGTTCATTCCGGTACCCCACGATCCCCTTGGCAAGCTGGGGTCCCAACCCTGAGACATAGGTAAGAAGTTGTTTGCTTGCCGTATTGACTTCCACACCCACATGGTTAACACAGCTCACTACCACATCATCGAGGCTGCCCTTCAACGCGCCCTGGTCTACATCGTGCTGGTATTGGCCAACACCGATCGACTTCGGGTCGATCTTCACCAGCTCTGCCAGAGGATCCATCAGCCTCCTGCCGATGGATACGGCTCCTCGCACGGTCACATCCTGATCGGGAAACTCCTCCCGTGCCACCTCGGATGCCGAATAGACCGATGCACCACTCTCGTTGACCATGACTGTTTGAATGTTCTTTGGGAGATCGAGGCTGCGGATGAAAGCCTCCGTCTCCCTTCCCGCTGTGCCGTTCCCTACGGCAATGGCTTCTATATGAAACCGCTCACACATCTCAAGGATCTTTGAGCCTGCATCGGCTGCGCCTTTCTCAGACTGGAGAGGATAGATCGTTTCGGTATGTAAGAGCTTTCCTTGCCGGTCGAGGCAGACCACTTTACACCCGGTCCGGAAACCGGGATCGATGGCAAGGACATTCTTTTGGCCCAGGGGCGGAGCAAGAAGAAGTTGACGGAGGTTTTCCACAAAGACCCGTATTGCTTCCTCATCCGCCAGCTTTTTCGTGGCCAAGCGGATCTCGGTCTCCATGGAAGGAGAGAGAAGCCTCTTGTAGCTATCGTGCACCGACATCCTAACCTGCTGTGATGCAGGTCCTTCTCCCTTGACAAAAAGGCCATCGAGGATGTCCAGGGCTTCATCTTCAGAAGGTAGGACCCGCAGAGTGAGAAAGTCCTCCTTCTCTCCTCGTCTCATGGCAAGAATCCTGTGGGATGGCGCTCGGTTCACGGGTTCCTCCCAGTCAAAGTAATCTTTGTACTTGATTCCTTCAGCCTCTTTCTCCGGAACGACCTTTGACTTAAGAGTAGCCTTCGATGAATAGAAATCACGCATCCTGGTCCGGGCCGTCTGATCTTCATTGATCCATTCTGCGATGATGTCACGCGCCCCTGCGAGGGCATCTCCCGCGGAATCAACTCCTTTTTCGGGGTCGATGAAGGCACCTGCCTCGATCAATGGATCCATGTCATCCTGTGCAAAAATGCGCTGGGCCAAAGGTTCCAGCCCTTTTTCCTTGGCGACCGTTGCCCGGGTTCGGCGTTTGGGCCGATAAGGCAAATAGATATCTTCCAGAACGACCAGGGTCTCCGCCAATAGGATCTTCTCCTTCAACTCAACTGTAAGCTGCCCTCGTTCCTCTAAGGATTTGAGGATGGCCTCACGGCGCTTGTCCAGTTCCATGAGCTGATTGAGCCGGTCGCGAATCGCTGTGATTGCAACCTCATCTAGAGAACCCGTAGCTTCTTTTCGGTATCTGGAGATAAAGGGAACAGTGGCCCCTTCATTCAAGAGCTCAGCTGCAGCTTGGACCTGTTTAGAGGTGAGATCCAGTTCTTGCGCAATCTTCAGAATATGTGTTTCGTTCATAACCTCCCTCAACAAAATGAAAAAGAAGACGGCAGATCATCTAAGATCACTGCAGAGTGAACGGACGGGCTAAGGATAAAACAATTCGGAGACGATTAAAAGGGTTAGAATAGTGACCTTTGACTTCAGTTAAACACGTTCTTTGGGGGGGGAAAAAAGGTTTGATTGTTTTGCAAAGCCGATTTGAGGCGATCATAACAAAGTATTGACCAATGCCCAAGGATATATGATTGGCTGGACGATGACTTCGATACCATTTGTCAGACATCAGATAGAAAATCATTGAATCGCTATCTTTAACGATATCGTCCTGGCCATTCTACAAATATCTCCCCACTTCTCTGATCTTCTGCTCGGGTCGATTTCATCCCCCTGCCCTGATGAACCTGTACTCAAAGTCAGAATGAATGGCACCCGTGGTCTGGGGTGTAAAGTCTGCCTCTTTCTTTCTAAGAGTTATTATTTTATAATGGTCATTAGTCCTCAACCCATTCCCGCATGATTTGATTATTCCCCCACCTACTGCGTGGTCTGATAATCCAGAAAATCATCGGTTTGGTATAAAACAAAAGGGCCAATTTACTGTAAGTCCATTACAAGCCTATAAGGAGTAACGATGTTATTTTCAGAATTAGATTTGAAGCCCGAGATCCTGGAGGCTCTCGATGAGATGGGATACAAGGATCTGACACCCATACAAGAAAAAACGTTCGAGTCCATCCTGAGTGGCAAAGATCTCCTGGCTAGGGCAGAAACAGGCTCCGGGAAGACGGGGGCTTGCGGCGTTCCACTGGTTCAGATGATCGATCCTTCCTTCAAGGCCATCCAGGCCCTGATTCTGGTTCCTACTCGTGAGCTGGCACTTCAGTATGTGGAGGAGATCAACAGCATTTCGCGTTACACGGGGGTCATTCCTTTTGCAATCTTCGGTGGTTTTTCGATGGAGGTTCAAAAGGCCAAATTAAGTGACGGAATTCATGTCCTTGTCGCCACCCCCGGAAGATTGATTGACTTCCTTTATAACACCACGGCCATCGACCTCTCTCATGTTCGCACGCTGACCCTCGACGAAGCAGACACAATGCTGAAAATGGGTTTCATTGAAGACGTGGACTTTATCCTGTCCTGTCTCATCCATGAACATCAGACGCTGCTCTTTGCAGCAACGATGCCGGATGAGATCAATCGGCTCATCGGAACCTACTTGAAAGATCCTGTGAGGGTCGAATTGAATAATGTGCAGATATCTCCCCAAAGTCTGGTTCATCATTTTCGACATGTTGGTTTGAGTGATCGACTGACTGCCCTGACGGAATATCTTGAAGAAGAGACGGTCTCCCAGGCCATTGTCTTTTGTAACTCCCGGCATCATGGGGACAAACTACTGAAAGATCTTAGGAGAAAGTTTGACTCGCTGGAATACATCCACGGAGGTCTGGAACAGCCGAAGCGAACTTCCATATTTGATCGTTTTCGCCGTAATGAGATTACACTCCTGGTGGCCACAGATGTTGCCGGTCGCGGTCTCGACTTTAGCCACGTCAGTCATGTGATTAACTATGACTACCCAATGGACCAAGAAACTTACACTCACCGTACCGGAAGAACCGGAAGAATGGGGCGATCGGGCACGGCCATGACCTTCGTCACGGATAGAGAATTGATAACCCTGAAGACCCTCTTTAAGAACAATCGAATCCATCCGGTGTGGCATGGTAGCGTTCCCAACCTACAGAATCTCTCCAAACGCAAAGGCAGAGGGAATGGCCAACACTCTTTCACGAGACGCCCCGGGAAAGCAGCATCCCATGAAACCCAAACAGTTCAGAGAAGTTATTTCATGAAGGGGAACACGCATGGCAGAAACAATTGATGAGCTCAGTGTAGACTGGAAGGATGAGAATGGACACCATCTGGTCAAACAAGTGAAGAAAGAGGTTCTGACCAGTGGGGCGTGGTCCACGATCATGTTTATGTACCAGGATCTTGATAGGAAGGCCGGTGAATTTGGGCCCAAGAAGATCAGGGTAGTCCGCTATCAAAAGAGGGGAGGAAAATTTATCCCCCAGTCAAAGTTCAATATTTCCTCTGCCAGGCAGGCAAAGCGAATCATAGAAATTATCCAAAACTGGTTGCCTGATATGGATGAGAAGATCGATTCTGAGGATTAGCACACGACCCCCACGGTTTATCAGCAAATTTTGGATTTCAGATTCAAAATATCCAACCCATTGAGACACTTTATTTATGAAACGTGAAGATTTAAGGAACATTGCTATTATTGCCCATGTGGATCACGGCAAGACAACTCTTATCGATGGACTGCTCAAGCAATCAGGAATATTTCGTTCCAATCAAACGGTGCAGGAAAGGATCATGGATAATATCGACCTGGAACGAGAGCGAGGCATTACCATCATGGCAAAGAATACCGCGATCGAATACATGGGGGTGAAGATCAACATCGTCGACACACCCGGTCACGCCGATTTTGGAGGAGAGGTGGAGAGGACGCTGACGATGGTGGACGGTGTGCTCCTCGTGGTCGATGCCTCTGAGGGTCCGTTACCGCAGACACGGTTTGTCCTTAAGAAGGCCCTTGAACTGAACCTGCCTCCCGTCCTCGTGATCAACAAGATCGATCGGTCTGATGCACGAATCCAGGAGGTGCTGAACGAGGTCTACGATCTATTCATTGACCTCGATGCCACAGAGGAGCAGCTCGAATTCCCTATCGTTTATACCAATGCAAAGCTTGGCATTGCCAAACTTCATCCTGAGGATGATGCTGACAGCCTCCGATCCCTGTTTGAACTCATCCTCCGTGCCATACCACCCCCCGAAGGGGACAAAAAGAGCCCGATGAAGTTACTGGTCGCAAACATCGACTATAACGACTATGTTGGCAGGCTTGCTATAGGAAGGGTCTTCTCCGGCTCCTTGAAAATTGGGGACTGGATTTGCATGACCAACAGCAGTGGAGAATTGATAAAAACGAAGGTCACGTTCCTTTACGGATTTCAGGGACTCGAAAGAGTGGAGATGAAGGAAGCCTCTGCAGGCGACATCGTTGCCCTTGCCGGAATCGATGGAATCAACATTGGAGATACGATTACAGACCTCGAAGACCCAAAACCTCTCCCGAGAATCGCCGTCGATGAGCCTACGATCTCCATGATGTTTTCTGCAAACACCTCTCCCTTTGCCGGACAAGAAGGAAAGTATGTGACCTCCAGGCATCTGAGGGAGCGGCTTGAAAAAGAGCTTTTGTACAACGTATCGATCAAGGTTGATTTTGATAACACGGATTCCTTCAAGGTCATGGGAAGGGGAGAACTGCAGCTCGCCATCCTCATCGAGATGATCCGAAGGGAGAGCTATGAACTTTCTGTCTCCATGCCGGAGAGCATTACAAAGAATATCAATGGCATTCTCCACGAACCCATGGAACATCTTGTCATCGACGTACCAGAGGAATATACAGGGGTCGTCACCCAACAGGTCGGGATTCGGAGGGGCAGGTTGCAGAAGATGAATAATAATGGTCATGGCCGGGTTCGCCTTGAATTCAGGATCCCTTCAAGGGGGTTGATTGGTTTTCGGTCTCAATTCCTTACGGATACGAGAGGCACAGGACTCTTCAACCACATCTTCGATGGTTATGACCCATGGAACGGGCCGATAACCAAGCGCTCCACCGGAGCCCTTGTTGCTGATCGGTCGGGAAAGACAACGATATACGCACTTTTTCACCTCCAGCCACGGGGAACCCTTTTCGTAAAGGAGAACACGCTTGTTTATGAAGGAATGGTTGTCGGCGAGAATTCAAGAGAGAATGATCTTGATGTCAACGCAACCAAGGAGAAAAAACTCACCAATATAAGGGCAGCAGGTTCAGACGATGCCCTCCAGCTCATTCCTCCAAAGATGCTCGGCCTGGAACAGGGTATCGAATTTATCAAAGAGGACGAGCTGGTGGAGGTGACCCCATCGTCGCTACGGGTCCGGAAGAAAATACTGGAGGCAAACAAAAGACCAAGAAACAGAGAGAACAGATAGCTTTAGAGAAAAGGTTGCGGCAAACAGTATTGATGGCAAATTCAGCTATTAAGCTACGAGGGCTAAGGTTGTTACCATGAGGGACGTTGACCGGTTTGTAAACCCAGAGTTCACCGCCTCTCTTGGCCTTTTAGAACTCTCTTTGAATTCAGTCCACTTAAAATGGGAGGTCAGTCTTTTTTTTGTGAAGAAGAGGATCCTATCCTTCTTCTTATAAATCCAGACAGAGTGCTGGGCTCCTTCACTTGGATTGACGATTAAGAAGAACGAGCCTAGCTTACAGGAACTCCCAACGCGGTTAAGGCCTATCTGGGTTTCCGGCTCTCCCCACTGTTTAAGAAATACCACTTGGTCAATACCGGCTAACATGAGGTGGTTGGGTGCCATTCCACGCTTTTGCCGTGGTTTCGAGAAGTCTGACGTGGGATTCGAGACAGCGATCAACATGTTCTACAACAAAACCATCGTTGATACATACCAATACAAAGAATCTGGTCAGAATTGGTTAGATATCAGCATAATCTGTGCCAAATCGATAGGATTGTTCAAGAATCAGCTCTAATCTCTTAATGATTTGACATCATTAAGATTATTGCCAATTTGAACTTCAGAGATATTTCATTAAGACTCCCCCCATAGAATGCCTAATCGAAAAGAACTCGGTTTTTTTTGTAAATTTAGTGACAAAATTTGCCATTAGAGAATCAAGCAGGCAGGAAGCTTCCAAAATCCAAATGATATGGTCATCTTCAAAAAGGTCGATGGCCCCACAAGGATTCGAGGGATCAAGTCTCGCCTTTGGCGGGATTGAATTCTTGAACTCTTTCTCTTGACTCATCTATCTCTCTTCTTGCGATCCTGACATAAGACCATAGACTTCAGACATCAAACTGAAAGGGAGGAATTGGCCGCAGATTACAAATAGATAAAGGCATGCCAGCTAGCCCAGGAAGCAGGATACTTGGACAAGGATAAACATGAAGAATAATGAGCAAGAACCTAATATAGAAAGGCTTAATGCCCGAAGTCCAGTGTCCTAAGATGTAGTTCCTTTTGCTTTCTCGGGATTTTGGAACCCGCGGTGGCTTTCTTGGAAGACATCAAGCCAGGATGGCATCTGGTTTCTTCGTTTAGACTGTTTTCAAGATATCAGCAGACAACCAAGAGTCATGATTTGAAGGAATGAGAAAATGAAGACATTAAGCGGAAATAGCATTCAGAGCCTGATCGTGCTCGGTCGCTTCCTTCCTCCCAAGTGCGAAGTGGACCTCCTGCTGAGAGGTGAGGGGAGGTGTGTTGCTATAACAGGTGGTATAGGTCTCAAGCAGAACCCACCCTTCTCTGAAGAGTCTGTTAACCTCCTTTTAAGCATTGTGAGTTCCCGGTCAGGTATATCCAGTGCTGATGATCTTTATCTCCTTAAATTGGCTAAGGTCAAGCTTCCCTTTCTTAATAGGTCCCTCCTGAGATATACTTCCATATGTTTAATTGAATACACAAAAAACGTACCAAATGGGGCAATTTTTTAACTTATTGAAAATAATGTATATTTATGTAATACAACAATTTTATTGTTGGTGGAAATTGCCTATTTTCTTAGAGTTGCCTATTATAGTAGGCAGTTCCGCTGGGAGAACTCAGGGTTTGACTAGTCAGGTGGTTGGATCACTGTGCACGATTTTTTTTAGGGTGAGGGCGTTCTTGACAGCAAAACCATAGGCATCATTGTTGAAGTAGACAAATACAATCTTACCTGTATGCTTCCATTCTTCGATTTTCTTAGCCCATTGGTTTAGTTCCTTATCGGAATAATCAGAGCCGTAGAGCACTTCGCCCCCGTGAAGACGAAGATAGATGAAATCAGAGGTCACCTTTTCAATCAAAGGGAGGCTTGAGCCGTGGGCAATACAAAAGGCAAAGTTAAATTCTTCCAATATCCGAAAAGCTTCCTGACAGAGCCAGGATGCGTCCCTGAACTCAAACGCATGACGAAGGAGCCTAGATCGACGAAGCGTTGAGAGAAGAACACAGAATTCTTCCAACCTCTCTTTCTCGAATCTGAATCGTGGGGGAAGTTGCCAGAGCACCGCTCCTAATTTCTCTTTCAAAGGTGAAGCATAGTCAAAAAAAAGGGATAGAGGTTCTTTACAGTCTCTTAGCCGTTTGATATGCGTGATGAATCGACTTCCTTTTACAGCATAGGTGAACCTCCTTGGTGTCCGTTTATACCAACTGTTAAAGGCCTCTTTCTTGGGTAAACGATAAAAGGAGACGTTCAACTCCACCGTGTCAAAATACTCGGCATAGAATTCGAGCCACTTTCTCTGGGCAAGATCGGAAGGGAAGAAAACGCCGTTCCACCAATGGGGATAGTTGTAGCCGCTCGTCCCGATAAGGACCATGGAAACCCTCATTGCAGATTTTGGATTTCAGATTGAAAATTAAAAAACTAAAATTGGATTGTCTAATGGTAGTAGTTCCCGCCTCCGGGGCCTCTTTGAGACCACTTCTTTTTATAATATTCACGTCGAATCTTCTGCCGGACCGTTGGATAAGCCATATAGAGAAGTCCAAAGAGGAGGCCACCCAAATGGGTCAGGTGGGCAATGCCGCCTCCGGTACCCTCCGCGGAAGAGAAGAGTTCAATCAGCCCGAAGATGATGACCATGTATTTGGCAGGAATGGGAAAGAGAAAATAAATGTAAATAGGCCGATTGGGAAAGAGCCAGCCGAAGGCAAGAAGTAAACCATAGATCGATCCCGAGGCACCAATGACGGGAATAGACTGATATGGAGAAAGGGCTACGGTGCAAATCCCAGCCCCAATTCCACAAAAGAAGAAATACCGCAAGAATTTCCTCGATCCCCAGTAGCTTTCTAACTCACCCCCAAACATCCAAAGAGCCAGAAAATTGAAGAGAAGATGGGTAATCCCTCCATGAAGGAAAATATAGGTGAGGACTTGCCACAAATAATATTTCTGCCAGACCCAGAGGGGAACCAGTCCAAGGAAGAAGGTGAACCACCTGCTGACGAGCATTTGCAGAAGAAAGACAGCTCCCATGAGGATCATCAGATTCTTGACAACAGGCGTCAAACCATGTCCAAAAGAATAGCGGTAGTAGGGCATTATTCTTTCACCTCACTGGGATGGATTCTATATTTCTTCATCTTATATCGAAGCACCCTCTCGCTGATGCCAAGGCTCTCAGCGGCCTTGGTCTGGATTCCATGATGCTGATAGAGGGCCTGGATGATCAGGTCTCTCTCAACATCCTCCAAAGATTCGGGTAGGCTCCTTCCTTTTTTGGAGAACTTCCATTGCCCTTCAGATGTCTCATCTCGCAGGTGGAAAGGGAGGTCCTGGGTAGTGATCATTTCTTCCCTGCAGAGCACCACAGCGCGCTCGATGAGATTCTCCAGTTCCCTGACATTTCCCGGGAAGGGATATCGCAGGAGAAGTGCCCTTGCCTCTTTGGAAATGTCAGAAACGGGTTTTTGATTCTCTTTTGAGTATTGTTTTAGGAAATAGTCGATGAGGAGTGGAATGTCCTCTTTCCTATCTCTCAGAGGGGGGAGATGGATCGAGATGACATTGAGCCTATAGTAGAGATCCTCTCTGAAATCTCCTTTCTTCATTGCCTCTTCGAGGTTTCGATGAGTAGCAGTAATCACCCTGACATCCGTCTTGAGAGTGAGGTTTGATCCGAGTCGTTGAAATTCCTTATCCTGGAGAATTCTCAGAAGCTTCACCTGAATCACGGGTGAAAGATCTCCGATTTCATCCAGAAAGACCGTTCCACCGTCTGCCTCTTCAAATCGGCCTATTCTTCTCCGGGTTGCTCCAGTGAAGGCACCTTTTTCATGGCCGAAGAGTTCGCTCTCGAGGAGGGTTTCGGGTATGGCGGAACAACTTACCTTAACCAATGGTTTTCCGGAGCGAGGGCTCGCATGGTGGATCGCGTTGGCGACCAGTTCTTTTCCTGTCCCGCTTTCTCCCCTGATGAGAATAGTGGCCACACTCGGGGCCGCGCGAGCAACGAGTCCCATCACCTCCTCCATTTTTGGGCTCCCATAGACGATGTTGTCAAGAGTGTAACGTTCTTGAAGTTGAGCCCTTAACTCCCGATTCTCTCGAATGAGATTGGACCTTTCCATCACTTTCTGGAGGATGAGGAGGAGTTCTTCCAAGTCGATGGGTTTTGCCAGATAGTCCAGCGCTCCTTCTTTCATTGAGGCCACAGCCGTCTCCACTGTTCCGTAAGCCGTCATCATCACAACGGAAATATCAGGGTAAAGTTTTCGAATCTCTCGGAGCGTTTGCAATCCATCCAGTTCTGGCATTTTATAGTCAATCAAGGCGATATCAAAAAGATCTCCTTCAAGTTTCCGAAGAGCTTCCTTTCCATTGGCGACGGCCTCAACA
>JBEKDJ010000135.1:0-12164 GCA_050014415.1 Thermodesulfobacteriota bacterium
CAACTCTTCGGCCCTCTCCAGCCTGAAGGACAGAATTTACTCAAAGTTGATACTGAGCGACATTATTGACCCGGCTCTTAAGCGGTGGAGTTTGGCGCCATTGAGGCATAAAGTCTCAACTCCCACAGATCAAGTTACTGAACTTTCTTTAATAAAGGCATAGGATTGACGAAGTGCTTATCAAGGCCCAATTCTTCTGACCTTATTCCGAAGGCCAAGCCCATTAATTGGGTGAAGTAAATGATCGGGAGATCAAATACTTCTTCGAACTCCTCTTCAATCTGTTGCTGGCGGGCATCTAAATTGACATGACACAGAGGGCAGGCAACCACAATGGCATCAGCTCCAACACTCTTTGCATTCTTGAGTATCTTCCTACTTAACTCCAATGCAATCGGAAGTTGCGTGATCCCGAGGGAGACACCACAACAACGAGTCTTATAGGACCAGTCAAGAGATTCGATTCCAAGAACCTTCATCAACCGGTCCATATTCGTCGGATACTCGTAGTCTTTCACTTCCGTGATTTTTGGAGGACGGGTAATAATGCACCCATAATAACAGACCACTCTCAATCCTTTAAGCGGGTGACTAACCTTCGAAACCACTCGCCCATAACCTATTTCCTCTGTGACTGTTTCCAAAAGGTGAGCAACCTGCATTCCATTTACGGAAAAATGTGGAATCTCAAAAGCAATCTTCTGCTGCAAGCCTTCCTCTTCTTTCGTATCCTTCAATGCCACTCGCATCCGGAGAAAACAAGAAGGACACGGCGTTGTGACATGATCAAAACCCTCCCCTTTTATTAAAGCGATATTCTTCATAGGAAGCAATGTTGAAAGGTAATGATCTGTAGAATGGGTGGGTGTGGTTCCACAACATCCCCAACCTTTTGGTTCGTAGAGGGAGACTCCAAGCTTGTTGAATACGGCTTTGGTAGAAAGGTCATACTCCTTAGAGGTTCCGTGGAGGCTACAGCCAGGGAAATATGCAACTCCATCCTTTCTTTCCGCCGTCTTCTCCTTCGCTTTTGGTTTCCCGAAAGTTGGAAAAAGTTTCAGCTTTCCATTCATGAACATCTTGACGGCCAATGGCAAATCGCTCTTCCACACCTGCTGGTAGTTCAGTTGACCTGCCATCATCTGACGAATGTAGATCTCTCCCATCAATCCGGCCTCATACATTCTTCCAAACCACTTGATCCCTCTCAGGGCTGCTTGATAGAAGAGCGGAATCGACGGAACCTTTGATTCGATTCCCTCATTCTTTGCCATGATCTTTAAAACATCCATAATCCTTGTGATGTTGATGTCGTGGGGACAGCGGGTAGCACAGGTTTCGCACATGGCACAGAGCCAGATGGTCTTCGAATGGAGGACCATCTTCTTTTGACCCAACTGGATCGCCCGCATCACCTGATTAGGAGCGAGATCAAAGTGCTCTACTACCGGGCAACCCGAGGAACATTTCTGGCATTGATAGCAGAGAAAAACATTCTCCCCGCATTCCTCGCGAATGGTTTTAGCAAGATCAGCACTAAGTATTGTTTGTTCCTGAACTGCCTCCATCCTCCATTCCTATCAGATCGGAGTTATTAGTTCGAAGCTTTGGATCTTTACCTCTTTACTCCGAACTCTGAAGTCCTAACTCATATCTTTATGTTCACGAGGGTTGCGGTCTTGGCAGTAAGCCAGAGGCCTTGGCAATCTCCGCCACCTTCTCCTCCCACTCGATCGCCATGATATGAATCCCCCGTACCCCCGGAATCTCTCTGAGCCTCTGGATCGTCTCCACACAGATCTTAATCCCCTCCTCTGACTGCTTCTCCTTCGCCACCCCCTTCAACCTCTCGATCATCCCATCCGGTACATCCATCCCCGGTACTTGATTCTTCATATACCTCGCCATCCCCACCGACTTAAACGGCGTCACCCCTGCCAGGATCGCACACCTCTCATGCAACCCCCGATCCCTCACCATCTCCATCCATTTCTCAAACCGCTCTAGATTGTAGATGCACTGCGTCTGGATAAACTCACACCCCGCTCTCACTTTCTTTCCTAACCTCGCCGCCCTGATCTCAAATGGATCTGCAAAGGGATTCTCCGCCGCCCCTATAAAAAGCACCGGCTTCCCCTTTAGCTCCTCTCCCCCCAAGAATCTCCCATCATCCCTCATCGTCTTTACTGTATTGATTAACTGGATCGAATCCATATCAAAGACATTCTTCGCCTTCGGATGATCCCCAAATTTCTGATGATCCCCGGATAAACAAAGTATGTTATTGATCCCTAATGCCGCTGCCCCCAAGATGTCACTCTGGATCGCTATCCGATTCCGATCCCGACACACCATCTGCAGAATAGGATCAAAACCCATTTCTTTGAGAATGATACATGAAGAAAAGGAGCTCATCCTCACCACCGAGGTCTGATTGTCTGTGACGTTTACGGCATCCACCATCCCCTTGAGCAGATTCCCCTTCTTCCGTATCACCTCTGCATCTGCCCCCCTCGGCGGTCCGCACTCCGAGGTCACCACAAAGCCACCACTCTCCAAGATCCGCTCAATGTTTGACTTAGTTTTCAATGCTCCAACTCCTTCCCCTACTCGCAAGCTGTAAAGTGTAAGGTGTAAGACGATGGGCGATGGGCTATAGGATTTAATCTTTTCACCCTATTCATTACCTATTGCCTATCACCTCTTGCCTCTTGCCTACAACCTCAAGTCTTCTCTTATCCTCTTGCGGGGCCCTCCATCCCGAGAGGTCGTCCAATCCTTCACCGAAATGATCTCCTCATATCGATCCATCTGCCCAAGCTCCTTTAACCGATCTATGATCAACTGCCAACCACAGTCCAACTCCTTGTCCACCTCACACTTCCCATTCGATGAACCCCCACAGGGACCATTGAGCAGACTCTTCGCACACCGAGCTATCGGACAGATCCCCCCTGTCTGTTCCAGGATACACGTCCCACAACCTTGACACCGCTCCGACCATACCCCCTGTTCTAAGGTGACGCCAAGGAAGGTGGTATTGACCGCAGGCAATACGGGTTTGGTCCGGTATTTCTCCGCCACATACTGTATCCCTGCCCCACAGGCCATCGAGAGGATGGCTTCATAGTCCCCCACAAAGGGCCGAATCTGATCGATATACTCATGATCACACTGGCGCTCCAGGGTCTGCTCCCGTACCTCTATCTCCTCTCCATCTTTCCCACGAGCTAGTTTCAGCTCCGAGGCTAACACTCCAACCTCCCGCTCTCCGCCTGCCGCACAGACTGTCACACATTCATTACATCCCAATAAGAGCACCTTTTTGTAAGGCTTAATCATCCCCAAGATCTCATCAAGGGATTTCCGATTAGCTACGATCATCATTACCTCCCAACCTGGAAAGTGGAGGGTAGAAAGTGGAAAGTGGTTAAAACCACCTTCTACCTTCCACCTGCCACCTTCGGTCTTTTGACGGGCGACGGCCCCAAACCCCTGATCTTCACCGTCATCTCACGGGCTATCTCTGCAAAACGCTGACCCTGTGCCGAACTCATGTTGTACATCTCCAGGCGACCACTGCCTAATCCCACCTCATCCAGAAGTCCTTTCACATATTGAACGCGTTTCTTTGCCCGTAGATTTCCCCTCAGGAAATGACACTCTCCCTCCAGACATCCTGCCAAGTAGACCCCATCCACCCCTGACTCAAAGGCTTTCAGGATCAATAGGATATCCACCCTCCCGGTACAGGGTACCTTCACAATCTTCACATTCGTAGGGTAGTTGAGCCTCATTGAACCTGCCAGGTCCGCCGCACTGTAAGCTCAATGCTCACAGCAGAAGGCCAAGACCTCGGGCTCAAACGTCGTCTGGCGTGAGGCGTCAGTCGTCAGGCGTAATTCGTGACTCGAATCTAAACTCCCTTTTGTTACCTCTGTCATCTCATTCTCCGGAAAGTGCAATTTGAAAAGTTGAAGTTCGTTTCAACCACTTCCCACTCTCTACATCCTACTTTCCGTCATCAATGCTTGGCATTTCGCCCAAAGCTGATGATCTCTAAAGTGCATGAGCTCAATTGCCCTTGCTGGGCACTCGGCGACACAACTGCCACATCCCTTACACAATGCCAGATCTATCTCCGCCTCGCCCTTCGCATTGATCACTGGCACGCTATAAGGACAGACCCTCACGCAGGTCAAACAGGCCGCACACCGCTCGCCTTCCACTACAGCCACCACTCCGCCGACTTGAAGCATTTCCTGAGAAAGAATCGTTGCTGCTCGAGCTGAGGCAGCCTCTGCTTGGGCGATCGTCTCATTGATCGACTTCGGATAGTGTGCCATTCCACAGAGATAGAGACCATCCGTCGCAAAATCGACGGGCCTCAATTTGACATGGGCCTCTAAAAAGAAGCCATCCAGCGTCAAAGGGAATTTGAAGAGGTTTGCCAATTCTTTGCTTCCTTCATTCGGAACCACAGCCTCGGAGAGGACGAGAAGATCCGGATGGAAGGTTAGAGGAAGGTGAAGCATAGGATCTTCCAATTGAACGGAAAGTCGACCATCGGAAAGAGAAACAGAAGGTTTCTTTTTATCATCAAATCGGACAAACAGCACCCCTTTCTCCCTTGCCTGAGTGTAGAAGGCCTCTTTAAACCCATAGGTTCTCATATCTTTATAAAGGATGGTAAGTGAAATCTCTGGATGGAGTTCCTTCAGCTTAATCGCATTCTTGATCGCCACACTGCAACAGATTCGGCTACAGTAGAAGGATTTGGTTGAATCTTCATCCCATGGGCCTACGCATTGAATCATGACGATCGATTTGGCTTTTGAGAGAGATGAATCAGACTGGGAGATCTTCGTCTCGAGTTCCTCCTGTGTAATTACCCTCGAATCTTCACTTAAGAGATAGGCCTTACCTCTATATTCCCTTCCGCCTGTGGCGATAATCGTGGCCCCATGTTCTAAAACTCTTTCCATGGACCCATCGGCAATCTTCGTCTTGAAATTTCCCACTGCCCCTTCGTGTTCTATTATCTGAGAGTTCTTCAGAACTTCGATCCTGGGATGACTTTCAACCCGATTTGCCAATTCTCTCAAATAGGCCTGGGGGTCACCGCCATTTCCGCTGTAGTAGATCTGTCGAAGCCTCCCACCCAGTTCTTTCTCCCTTTCAATCAGATAGACCGAATATCCCTGATCTGCCATACTCAAGGCTCCCACCATCCCAGCCAAACCGCCTCCAACGACCAGGCAGCTATGAACCAGACTCCTCGGGACTTGATGGAGAGGTTCCAGGTTTTTAGAACAAGCAATTGCCATTCGAACGAGCTCCTTCGCTTTCTTTGTGGCTTCCGCCTTGAGATTCATATGGACCCATGAGCACTGGTCACGTATATTGGCCATCTCAAAGAGGTACGGATTAAGGCCCACTTCACGAATCGTGTCCCGAAAGAGCGGCTCATGTGTTCTCGGCGTGCAGGAGGCAACCACGACGCGGTTCAGGTTAAGCTCCTTCACCTTTTCCTGGATGAGTTTTAACGAGTCTGCTGAGCAGGTGTAGATCGTATTCTCGGCATGGACCACCTCAGGAAGGGACTTCACAAATTCAACAACCTCCTTCACATCTACTGTTCCGGCGATATTCGTTCCACAACTACAGATGAAGGCTCCAATGCGGGGCTTCTCTTCCCGAGAAATTTCTCTCTCTGGAGGATACTCTTTCTTGCGTACGAGTGTCCCCCGGGCCTCTCCGATGATGGAAAGGGCTTTGGCAGCGGCGCCGCTTGCCTGGATCACACTATCCGGAATGTCCTTAGGCTCCGTGAAAGCGCCGGAAGCATATACGCCTGAACGACTTGTCTCCAAAGGGTGAAAGTCCTGAGTCAGACAGAATTGATGAGGATCGAGCTTGATGCCTGAGGCCTTTGCCAAATCCGCAATATCCGGAAGGGGGGACATGCCGATACTCAATATCACCAGATCGACCCGCTCCTCTTTGATGAAAGGACCTCCCTCTGAACCCTCGTATCGAATGATGATATCCTTCGTCTCAGGATCGTCTTCCAATCCAGAGATGCGGCAAGGAATATATTGTATTCCTTTCTCCTTCCCCCTTTCGAAGTAGGCGTCGAAACCTTTTCCAAAGGCCCTCATATCCATCTGGAAGATCTTGACCTCCACGCCTGGAATATGCTCCATAGCGAGCATGGCCTCTTTGGTCGCATACATGCAGCAAACTGAACTGCAATAATCGCGCTCCTTCTCTCTCGAGCCGACACACTGAAGAAAGGCGATCTTCTTTGGCTCTCGATGATCAAACGATCGCCTGGTGACATGCCCTCCCCAAGGACCGGAAGCACTGAGCATCCTTTCAAACTCCATGCTTGTCACAACATTGGGATAACGACCATAGCCAAGCTCAGGCGAGAGTTCCGGCCGGTAGAGGGCATAGCCGGGTGAGAGGATCACTGATCCTACCTCTAATTCTTCCAAAATATCCGCTTGCTGGTGATCGACCGCCTCCCTTTTGCAAACCTGGATGCAGAGATGACATTCTGAGCATATTCCACAGGCAAGACAGCGCACCGCCTCCCTCTTTGCCTGTTCCTCTGTCAGAACCAACTCCACCTCTCGAAAATCTCTTATTCTCTCCGCTGTCGGCAGCATGGGAACCGTTGTCCTTGCGGTAAGATCCACTTCACCGCGCTCCACCATCTGATCAATCTCTTCCTTAGAAAGGTCGACCACCGGAAGCGGAATCTGCTCCCGCGGGGTCAGGAGATCAACCCCTCTCAGGAATCGATCAATGGAGAGGGCACCTCTTCGGCCATCGGCAATGGCCTGGATCAATATCCAAGGCCCTCTGGCCACATCTCCCCCGGCAAAGACACCAGGCCGATTTGTAGCCAATGTGATTGGATCTACAGCAAAAGTCCCTTTGGGTGTGATTTCCAGACCATGGGATCCATCCAGGAAAGAGATCTCAGGAGCCTGGGCGACCGCAGCAATCATTGTATCGGCAGGGATGACAAACTCAGAACCCTTGATGGGAATGGGCCTTCGCCTGCTCGAACTATCGGGCTCACCCAGCTCCATCTTCACACACCGAATCCCTGAAACCCGGCCTTCCTTGACCAGCACCTCCACAGGTGCAGTAAGAAGCTCAAGTTTGACCCCTTCTTTCTCAGCTTCTTCAATCTCCCATGGGTTGGCAGGTATCTCTTCTCTGGAGCGACGATAGACCATCACAACCTCTTCAGCTCCGAGACGGAGAGCGGTTCGCGAGGCATCAACCGCTGTATTTCCGCCTCCGATTACAATTGTTCTTTTCCCTACCTTGGGCGCGATTGGAATCCCGAAGGCGATGATGAATCGATCTTCCAAACCCTCCATGACTCCAGATCTTTCGGCCAAGCTCACGCTTTGAAGAAAAGGAACTCCGTGGTGGACACCCAAGGCATCCTCCCCTGGGATGCCCAATTTCTGCGGTTCATGGGCACCAATGGCGAGAAAAACCGCTGAATAGCCGGCATCGAAGAGGCTGTTGATATTACGGATCGGGGTGTTCAGCTTCAACTCCACCCCTTCACTCAGGATTTCGTCTATTTCTCTTTGAAGCACATCCCTTGGCAAACGGTAGGAGGGAATGCCTACTCTCATCATTCCGCCTGCCACAGGAAGGGCCTCAAAGATGGTCGTTTGATACCCCATTCGTGCTAAATGGTGGGCGCAGCTAAGGCCTGCAGGACCAGCGCCAACAATGGCCACCTTTGCCTTGGGCCGCTCGGTCTCCTCTTTAGAAGCGTCAACCGCGAGGCGTGAAGCGTGAGGCGTGATTTGCTTCTCTAATTCACCTCGGTGTTCGTACACCCAGTCTGCAACAAAACGCTTCAGGCTGCAGATCGCCACGGGACTATCCAGCTTCCCTCGATTACATTTCTCTTCACAAGGGTGGCTACAAACACGACCTACTGAGGCTGGAAACGGATTATATTCTTTAATCACATCAAGCGCCTCTTTATACCGGCCGGCCTGGATCAGAGCAATATAGCCTTGAGCGCTCGTCTCTGCCGGACAGGTATGTTTGCAGGGACTGGTCCCCCGTTTGGTAACAAGAAAGGTGTTGGGAACAGCCTGAGGATAAGGCCGGTAAATGGCCTTTCTTTGATCCAATCCCTCGTTAAATTCATTCGGAAGAAATATGGGACAGACCTCTGTGCAATCATTACAACTGGTGCATTTCTCCAGATCCACATAGCGGGGATGTTTGCGAATGCTGGCCCTGAAGTGACCAGCCTCTCCTTCTAACGAGACCAGTTCTGCATTGGTGAGGATTTGGATATTGAGGTGGCGGCCTGCCTCCACCAATTTCGGAGAGACGATACACATGGCGCAGTCATTGGTTGGGAAGGTCTTGTCCAATTGGGCCATCTTCCCACCAATCGCAGGTGATCGCTCTAAGAGATAGACTCTGATCCCTGAATTGGCTAAATCGAGAGCAGCTTGAACCCCTGCGATTCCTCCCCCGACGACCAAGGCAGCACCGACTTTCTTGTTTTGATCGGGATTCATGCAAGAAGTCCTTTCTCGATAAAATCCCTGGATACTCAAATTCAGGAATTGAGAAATTGCGAATTAAATAACTCCAAAATTCCTAAATCCTAGAGACACGCAAGTTTCGCAGCATCGAGGTATTTGGAAATTCGATCTTCTGCCCCGATGGGAATGAAATGAACCCCCTGACAGATGTCTCTAAGCCCTTTTACTAAGTCGCTGACAATCTCAATGCTGGCCTTCTCTTTGTCTGGGGCTTTGGCCAACTTTTCGATGATGTGATTGGGTACCAGATTCGCCTTGACATGTTTGTTGAGAAAGAGGCCCATCTCAGCCGATCTCACCAGTATGATTTCAGCGATCACCGGAATTCTTATCGGTCCCACCCGTTTCATGAATTCATGAAAAGAATCGAGATCGAAGACCGGCGTAGTGAGAAAATATTGGGTCCCCAAAACGGCTAAATCCTCCATCTCTTTCAGCTCCAGATCGGGCACCTTCTTACCCCAACTGGAGTCAATCCCCGAACCCACACAGAACAAAGGTTTAGTCGGGATCTCCTTGCCCGAAATGTCGTGCCCCTCACGAAAGCTCTCAAGCACGGAGAAGAGTTTCCCTGAATCGACATGAAAGAACATAATCTCCTGGAGACTATCTCCGGTAACGCGGTAGTCTTCAGTGAAGGTGAGGATATTTTCGATCCCCGACTCTGAAGCTCGCAGAAGATGTTCCTGAAGATCCACCCGATTCTTTTCCCGGCACGTGGTCTGGAGGATGGGCTCGAATTTTTGCTCCTTTAAGGCCCGGCATGTCCCCATCGTGTCCGTCACTAAACCCTCGATCTTCAGTTCCGGAACGGTCAGTGCATCTACCCTCCCCTTGATACGCTCCACATTTCGGAGGAGATCCTGAACACCCGTACCGATGGGCGGCTGAATTTCTGAGGTCACCACAAATCTCTTTTTCTTTAGATTTTCCTCCAACTTCATCTCTTTTTCCTCCCAATGCCCTACTTCAATCCCAGAAGATTTGCCACCTCAAATTTCAACTGCTCCAATGGAAGGGGCTTTGAAAAACAGGCATCTGCCCCATAGTCTTTCATTTGCTTAAACGCTTCATCATTGAGATAGGCCGAGAGTACAACCACCTTGGTATTTTGGGTCAAGGGACTGCACTTGATCTTCTGACAGACTTCGTACCCATTGATATCAGGCATCATGATGTCAAGTATAACCAGATCGGGTTTAAAGTGACTTATCTGAAGACCCGCCTCGAACCCATCCGAGGCGGAGATCAGTTCGTACCCATATTCATCCTCTTCGAGGGCCTGGACGATCGTTTCCACAATAATCTTGTCGTCATCCACGACAAGGATCTTCTTTCTCTCCTCTCCTTTCGGTTCTGCAGGAAGAGGCATTCCCTTCGCTTTGAGAAACTCGTCGAGATCTTCTTTCTTAATTCTGCGGTGCCCTCCTACTGTCTTGTATGCCTTAATATGGCCGGCCTCAACCCAATTGATGATCGTCTTGGATGAAACCTTGCAGTATTTGCAAGCTTGGGAAACAGTCAGAATTTCCATTTTTTTCTCCTTTTATAGAAAATATAGTATTTCTAATTTTTATAGATTATACTTATATTATAGAAATTATAGATTTGTCAAGAAGAATCTTTTCACAAGCTTATCTTGCTTATAACTGCTGATATTATTTAGAAATATCATATCATGAAACAAATGACTTACAGCAGATGAGATACCGGAGAGGAGACATAGATTCTATCCTTAAAGAAGTGTCTTCTGTTTTTCTCTGGAAAGAACTAACAGGTCATTGACCGATATCACCATTAATCATTCATGATCCCCCTTTGCCGTAAAGAATCGACGCGGTATTCCTTACTCTATGCGGAACGCTCTGGTTTATCATGTTGACGGGCCCAACTTATTTTGGATGACCCTTCTTAAGACAATGGGATGTTTCTCTGCCAAGCAACCCGCTTCTATGAACATAGAGCAAACCCTCTACTGGTTCTCTTTTGAACTGAGCTTTGGTTTCAAAACCAGGGTCGCCTCTTCGTTTCTTTCAATTTCCCGACGATCAGTCCATCCCACATGGTATTTGCCGCTGAGATAGAGATCGATCTGGTCCTTATAATGAGGGCTCTTGAGGTGCCCTGATTCTCCTGTCGGAAGAACGTGGAGGGGCCTTCCAATGTTTGAAAGATCGACGATCATACGCTCGGAGACCCCATATTTTACACGATAGGGTTCCTCATATGGGTAATACTTCATGTTGATGGTCAGGTGACTCCCCCCTACCGGGAATGGCCCTAGATTAAACAGCCAAGCCGGAAGCCTCTTCTTTCCAAGAGCATGCTCAAATGTGAGTAAATGGATCTTGCCCCAGGTCCATTTATTCATATCATTCCCTATGACTTCTTTCAATTCCGAGAGCATCTGCTTCATGCTTAGTGCAATGATATCCTCTAAGGTCTTTTGACCGAGCCAGGAGGACGAGCCTTTTCTCATTATCATCCTTAGGGCACTCGGAGGGAAAGTGGACGTTTTGAGATACTCTTGAAAGAGTTCCTCTCCCAGCTTTTCCTTAAAAATGTTGTCCATCATCTTCCGGAAGGTCACCTCAAACAGGCAAGCGCCTACACTCTCTTTGTCCATGACGAAATCCCACCTTGACAATATTTCCTTTGCCCTTTGTCCCTCTTTGTCGGCGAATCGACGTTCGAGAACCTGAATCATCTTTGGCACCATTTCCGAAGCAAGCACAGAGTAAACGTCCTGCTGCATCCGCTTGAAATCGTCAACGGACAATTTCTCTTTTGCCTTGAGTAGCTGACGGATGCGCGTAATTCGATCCAAAGGTTCCCAGTAGTGACTGATGAAATACGGATAGCTATCACCCATGACCTTGTTGTTGGCCGTGGCGATAAGACCTTCTTCCGGGTTTATCAGATGGGGCCTTTTCTCAAACGGAACATAGCCTTTCCACTCATACTCATCCGTCCAGCCTGGTATGGGCAGAATCCCATCCCCTCTTGACCGCACGGGAATGGTCGCGCAGCACCAGTAGCCTATGTTCCCATCCACGTCAGCAAAGACAACGTTTTGGCAGGGCAAATCCCAGTATCTTAATGCCTCCTTCACCTCCTGGATATTCTTGGCTTTTGCTAATAGGTAGGCTGCTTGAACTGGCGGAATGCCTTCGGTGAATGCCCATCTCGCCGAAAGCGCTCTTTCTTCTGAACCCTTCATTCCGGTAATCATTGGCCCATGACGGCTCAACCGGATCTCAGTCTTGATCAAATCCCGCCCTTTTACCTGGATGGTCTCTTCTTTCACCTTCATCTCCTCCCAGTGGTCCTTTAGCCAGTACTGCCGCCGGTTCTCGGGGTCGATCTTCTCGATACAAAAGTCCACATCATCCACCATGACGTTGGTGACTCCCCAGGCTACGTGAAGGTTGTGGCCGACTGCAATCCCCGGGACTCCTGGAAGAGCAAATCCTGATACGTTGATGGTGGGACAAACCATATGCGCCTCCCACCAGGTAGAAGGATTGGTCAGTCCGAGGTGGGGATCGTTGGCCAGAA
>JBEKDJ010000136.1:0-15226 GCA_050014415.1 Thermodesulfobacteriota bacterium
AATAAGAAATTATAGGGATGCCTGGACGAAGGTCAACCACACCATTCAGAGCTTAAAAGATATTAAGATGAAAACACAAAATCTCATCCTTGGGTTAAAGATGACTGTGCTCCCTCAGAATGTCGATCAATTAGAAGGCGTTAGCTCTTACGCAGATGAGAATGAACTTTTTACTATCGTCTCTCCCTGTATCATCACAGAAAACCGCTATCGAAACATCAACAGGAAAGATGATTTGGCCTTTTCTGAAAGGGAGATAGAAAAAATGATCCGGTTTTACAAATCCAGCCATTTCCAATGGGATTTCCATCGGAGCCAGCTAGTCAACTATCTCAGGACCGGCGTGATCAAAAAGTTATGTTCCGTCGGTTTCAATTACTTCTTCGTTAAGAGCAACGGAGAAGTTTATCCCTGTCCCCTGATCAGAGTAAAACTCGGAAATATTAAACACAAAGGGATAGAAGACCTCTTTTTTTCAAAGGCCGCCTCTTCTTTTCGAAAACAGATTGGAAGATACCCGGAATGCCAAACCTGCACAGAACCAGGGCTGGAACGATATGCCCTCCCATTTGAAGGGTTCACCTATCTTTCGCTGATGGCGAAGATGGGGAAAAGAGAGTTTCTCAAACTGCACAACGATATGGGTCTTGATAAATATTTTTCTTAGAATGACAGGAGATAAAATCTTCTCCTTGACGAAACGAAAGGAGGAATCTATATGCCAGGATTTGATGGAACAGGACCAATGGGTCAGGGTCAAATGACTGGAGGAGGCAGAGGTTTCTGCGCTATGCCATACAGGAGCTACGGTTCATATGGGTATGGCATGGGGGCACGTTATCCAGGCTCCGGTGGTTATCCATTTTATGGAAGGCCCTTTTATGGGCCCGTCTTCGGGGCAGGTCGTGGAGGGCTTCCATGGGGTGGTGGCCGTGGTAGAGTCTTCGGTGGCGGGCGGGGGTTCCGTCGTTGGTAGTGATAAAGAATGGGTTGCATGGGGGCCATCGATGAAGCTCGGGGGATCGGCCATTTCTAAAAGGTCAATTGAATCTCGCCTGGTGTTTGACCAATGACCGATCTCCCTCGCCCGTAATTCTAACCAATAGTTTGAAAAGGTGGTGATGAGAATGCCAAGAGGAGACGGAAAAGGTCCACCCGGAGGTAGTAGCCCAGGGACAGGCAGAGGTGCTGGAATGGGTGGATCTCGGAGAGGAAGAATGGGTGGCTCCAGGGCAGGTGCAGGTCCTGGCGGAGAATGCATGTGTCCAAAGTGCGGAACGACTGCTCCTCATGAAGTCGGAATCCCCTGTTCCTACAAGAATTGCCCCAAGTGTGGAGCAAAGATGGTAAGGAAATAGCTTATGCGATAAGAAAGCGGAACTGGTTTAAAAAATGAGGGAATCCATGAATGAAATGTTGACTGGTCAGAAAGGACAGGGGGAAGTCAACCTCCACAGAAATTGTTTTGCATGTGGTGCAAATAACGGAATGGGTTTGGGGCTCATGTTTTACAAACATGAAGATGGGACTGTTTTTGGAAATTTCTTTGCAGATCCAAAGTTTGAAGGCTATTCGGGCATCATTCACGGAGGAATCATAGCTACTCTGTTAGATTCTGCGATGACCCACTGTCTCTTAATGAAGGATATCCCTGCTCTCACGGGAAGATTATCGATCAGATATTCTATCCCTGTTCGAACTGGAGTGGTTGTGAAGTTAGAGGCGAGAATCATAAGAAAACTCCATAGAATCTTTATCTTAGAAGGGAAAGCTTTCGTTGAAGGGAAAAAAGTGGCAAGTGCAGATGCCACGTATATGAGGCCAGAGTGAATTCTAATCATTGGTTCATATCAAAATATGTGCCGAATTAAAGATATTCGAGAATAGAGCTTGGTTAATTAAGGATGACGCAATATCCAGGTAAGGATCTGTTGTTTCAATACAAACTGATCAAATATATTGTCAGACAATATCCCAAGATGCCTGAGATCATGGAAAGATATTTTGGTCAGAATTGTTTAAAAAAGCCAGGATTTAAAATCCAGACGCTTGAAATGGCTTGCATTCTATTCGACGTCGATCAGAAGCGATTGCTTCAAGAATTTGGGAAGATCCAGGATTGATGGGTATGAATAAAAACTGAATAACTTGATCATTTTGGTCGAGGCAGAGGATGGATAAGTCTTCGGTCGAACGGAAATATATCTTCGGTCCAGTACCTTCGAGGAGGTTGGGAAGATCTTTAGGCGTTGATCTCGTTCCATACAAAACCTGTACGTTTGATTGTATCTATTGCGAATTAGGTAGAACGACCCATAAAGCGATTACCAGGAAATCTTATGCTTCTTCAGAAGAAATCCTGTGGGAGCTAGGCCTTACTCTATCTATCTTAGATAAAAGGCCCGATTATATAACTCTATCCGGCTCTGGGGAGCCCATCTTAAACAATAATATTGGGGAAATAATTCGAACGATCAAAGAAATAACCTCAACTCCCATTGCTGTATTAACGAATGGGTCTCTTCTCTCAATGGATGAGGTGAGGAAGGATCTCATGGAGGCCGATGTTGTCCTCCCCTCTCTTGATACAATCACTCCGGCTCTTTTTGAGTACATTGATAGACCTCACTCATCATTAAGAATTGAGGAGATCATTTCAGGCCTTATTCAATTTCGGAAACAATATCGAGGTCAGATCTGGTTGGAAATCCTCTTTTGCCGGGGTGTAAACGATGGTAAAGACGAGATCGAAAAGCTAAAAGAGGTCATCAAGAATATCGAGCCTGATAGGATTCAACTAAATACACCGGTCAGGCCCCCTGCAGAAGATTTTGCCTTTCCTTTAACTTCAGAACAACTTGAAGAAATAAGAGAAAGATTGGGAGAAAGAGCAGAGGTGGTCTCTGAATTTATTGCGCCCATGGGGGATCGCTTTGATTCAGATAAAGATACGGAAATCATAAACCTAGTCAGGAGAAGGCCGTGTACAGCAGAGGACATTTCCAAGGCCCTTGGATTGCACATGGACGAAGTGGTGAAGCACCTCGGAAGCCTGACAAAAAAAGGAGTCATCCATTATCGGATGTATCAACATCGTTGTTATTATGAAACTGCTATGACCCATTAAAAGACCGGTAGATGTCCACATGATCATATCAATTGCGAGCGGAAAAGGGGGAACTGGAAAGACCACCATCGCAGTCAATTTGGCCCTTTCTCTTCAAGAGAAAAATGTTCAATTGATTGATTGCGATGTAGAGGAGCCGAATTCCCATCTTTTTCTAAACCCCTCTATCCACCAGGTTTCCTCTGTGGGAATTCCAGTCCCCCGAATTGATGAATCCAAATGCACTTACTGTGGCAAGTGCGCAAAGGTCTGTGATTATCACGCAATTGCTGTCATTTTGAAAAACGTTCTGGTTTTTGATGAACTCTGCCATGGGTGCGGAGCCTGTTTCTATTTATGTCCTGAGAAAGCCATATTCGAAGTGGAAAGAGAGATTGGAATTGTCCAGGAAGGAAGAGCGGATGGAATTTCCTTTGCCAACGGAATTCTTAATGTGGGAGAACCCATGGCCTACCCACTGATCCGAAAGGCAAAGGATAGGATCCAAAAGGATAAGATCGTGATTCTCGATGCCCCTCCGGGAACAGCCTGTCCTGTTATCGAAACCGTAAAAGGAAGTGACTTCTGTTTACTGGTCCAGAACCCACGCCCTTTGGACTGAATGACTTGGAGTTGGCAGTGGGAATGCTGGAAAAGTTAGGAATTCAAAAAGGAGTAGTTGTTAACAAGGCGGATGTTGGGGATAGGAAAGTGTGGGATTATTGTCAATCTCAAAATATTCCTGTTCTAATGGAAATCCCGATGGATCGGAGGATTGCGGAATCATATTCGAAGGGAATACCAATCGTTGTCGAACATCCTTTTTATATCCAGGGATTCAAGGATCTATTTGAAAAGACGGAGAAACTCCATGAGTCAAATCGAAGAAAATAGATCCGGCCTCTCTTCAAACGCGGAATTGGACGAGGGTGTTGGGTATCTTGTTTATAACGAGACACTGATAGACCATTTTATGCATCCCAGAAACGTAGGAGAAATCGAGAATCCTGACGCCATGGCAGTGGTTGGTGATCCGACCTGTGGTGATTATGTCAGGGTTTACATCAATGTAAGGGATAGGAAAATTCTTAATTTTAAATTTCTCACAATGGGTTGCCCGGGAGCCATTTCTACTTCCAGCATTGCCATGGAATTGGCCATTGGGAAGACCCTCGAAGAGGCGCTGAGACTTACAGATAATGATGTGATCCAGGCGGCCGGTGGTATCGCTGCAAGAAAGGCCCACTGCTCTCTTCTGGCAATCAGGGGATTACACGAAGCCATTCTGAGTTATCAGAAGAAATAATTCTCTCATGTCCTTCCCCCTTCTTGATGAGGTAGGATTGGGTGGAGATGGTTGTGGAACAAAATGCAATTAAACAATTAGCCATTGTTAGTGGTAAAGGAGGGACCGGAAAGACCACTATTGCTGCTGCCTTTGCAGCTTTAGCCAGGAATAAAGTTGCAGTGGATTGCGATGTGGATGCCGCGGATCTCCATCTCCTGCTTCAACCAAAGGTCTTGATCCAGGAAAAATATTTTGGCGGAAGATCTCCCAAGGTGGATTTAGACACATGTAACCAATGTGGTCTATGCACTGAGGTATGCCGCTTTAATGCGATCGATAATGGAGTAGTCGATCCTGTCTCGTGTGAGGGCTGTGGCTTTTGCAGTCACATCTGTCCAGAAAGTGCTATTGCAATGGAAGAAGCTTTTTCTGGAGATTGGTTTGTTTCCGAAACACTCTATGGTCCTTTTGTTTATGCACGGTTAGGAATCGGAGAGGAAAATTCAGGTAAACTCGTTACCGTTGTCCGCAAAAAAGCGGTTGAGATTGCAAAAGAGAAGAACCTTGACCTCATATTGATTGACGGTCCTCCAGGGATCGGTTGCCCGGTCTCGGCATCGTTGACCGGAGTGAATTTGGTCTTAGCGATCACAGAACCCACCCTCTCAGGGATTCATGATCTGGAAAGAATATTGAAACTCTCCGATCACTTTAAAATTCCTTCCCTGGTCTGTATCAATAAATTCGACATCAACCTTGGGAATACGGCCCAAATAGCATCCTACTGCAAGAAAAACGGTTCCCGCCTCATCGGTCGAATTCCTTATGAGCCGAAAGTGGTCGAGGCACTGGTTCAAAGGAAGACAGTGATGGACTACCCTTGCAACGAAGTTCAGGGGATTGTCCATCGGATGTGGGAAGAGGTGGAAAGCTTATTAAAACAAAGGGACTGAGGTCTGAGGTTTGAGGTAAAAGAGTGGATAGTTCCGTGACTAAGTATCAAAAATTTTGCTATTGGGTGGACTTTCATGGGTTAAAAGCAGTTAGAAGGAATTTTGAGGAAAGAAACGTTGACCTGCCTGATGAAGCCCACATTCCATGTCGAGTATTAAGGCCATCAACATCAGTTATCTTTTTATCTCCTCCAGCCTGGAATGGTTTCTGCAAAAGAAGGACCTCATGGTTTCGGAAATCGGAGATGTCAGATAAATTCTTAATTGTTTGTAACTCTCAATTGGACCTTCCTGACTTAAGGAATCCCATCGTTATTACAGAATCAAATTTTAAACCCGATCGACTTCCATCCCCTAAGGAGATTTCTCAATTGATCCAATCAAAGAAATATCAAATGAAAAAACCTCTGGAATGGGATAAGCCCGATCCCCTTGAGAGAGATTTCTATCAGAGATGGTTTGGACGTCAACAGAGAAAGGAACCTTTTGATTTTGATCAAATCTTCCTGAGCCATTCAGCAAACCATGCTAATTTCATCGATCCTAAGTTTTACATCAATTTGAACGAGAGGAAAGTTCCTTATTCCATTGCTGATAGCATCCATGTCTGTTCATCTTGTCTTGAATTCTTCAACATTCTTGGAGAACAGTGGTCAGTGAAGTATGTGGTTCCCTGTATTGGCGCGGTTCAATTTGCTCATCTACCTATGAACAAATATTTCAAGATAGAAGTGCAAACGGGAGGAGGATTATAAATGCCCATTTACGAGTATCGATGTAAAAGTTGCGGAACCGTTTCAGAATTTTTAATTGGAATAAATTCAAAGGATCAATCCTTGAATTGTAAACAATGTGGGGACTCACAACTGGCAAAGATGATCTCCATTTCCCACTCTCCTAAGATTGAAAAGACAACACCGGGCCACACCTGTTGCGGAAGAGAAGAACGCTGCTCCACTCCTCCATGTTCCACGGGAAGCGGATGCAGACGAGATTAAATTTCTGAAAGGAGGGAATGGCAAGATGAAGGTTAACATCGAGATAGGAGGATTACCCCTTTATAAGACCTTTGGGAAGAATAAAAGGATAGAATTCGAATTCCCCGGAAAAACCTTGAAGGAATTAATGGACTCCCTTGTAAAAAAATTTGGATTCGAAGTGAAAAAGTTCCTTTTGGATCAAAATGGAGATGTAGATATGGAGATTAGGGTGCTTCTTAATGGAGCAACCTATCTCTCTGAAAACCGTATGCAGACATCCTTAAACGATGGAGATACACTCATTTTTAAGGCACCATCCTGAGGATAACAAAGCAGCCAGGTTGGCTGCCAAACAGATTGAGAAAAGAGGCAACTGAAGCCCATTGGAATCATTTACTCACCATACAGAGACAGGAGGGAATCCCCTCCACAAGGCAGATAAGAGATTTGCAGTGAGCAAAAAATTACGCATAGATAAAAAATAGGAGGTAATGGCATGTTAGCAAAGATACCAATAATACTTGAGACTATTGGAAAAGAAGACATGGACAAAGAAATACTGAGAACAGGAGTCATTGCGGAGCTGGATGCTATCAACCTTTACGAACAAATGGCCGCCATGACCAAAAATAAGGACATTAAAAAGATTCTCCTCGATATAGCCAAAGAAGAGAAAACCCATGTCGGAGAATTCCTCACCCTGCTGATGAAAAGAGATCATGAGCAAAAAGCAGAGTTAGAGGAGGGCAAAAAAGAGGTTGAAGAGTTGATAAGGGAGTAGGAACGAGTGGGGCCGGATATGATACCTACCCTTCTTCCAGAAAGGGATGATGAAGGATTTTTATTGCAATCGGAAACCTGGAACAAAGACATCGCTGAACTCCTTGCTCAATGGGAAGTGCCAGGAGGACTCACGGAAGATCACTGGAAGGTCATAGATTATTTAAGAAATTATTATGTTGAGTTTAAAAGTGTTCCCCCGGTCAGGAAGTTGTGTAAAAGAACGGGATTGAAATTCTTGTACATCTGTGAACTTTTTCCGTCGGGATTAACGAGAGGAGCATGCAAGATAGCTGGTATTCCCAAAAAGACAATCAAACCTAGCTTCCTTTATCCTTAGAGAATAGATGGATGACCGAATCTAGCTGCTGAGAGGGAATAATGCTGAATTATTTTTCGAAACGTAATGTTGAGCCAACCGTCTATTCCAAACGAAGGCTTAATCAATATTCTCTCTTAATAATTGTCCAATTCGGTTTTGTCTGACAAAAGGAGTAAATAGATGGGTATCATTTTAACGGCACTGACCTATACGGCTTACATATTCATTATCATCATGTATACAAGAAAAGCGGTCTGTTATGCAAGAATGCCCCCCCATTTAAGGTGGGACCTCTATCCAGTGATGCATGAATCCAGATGTAAATATGGGGGATCCTATTACGAAGATCCAGAGTGGTGGACCAAACCTCGACGGAAAAATTACATTAAAAGCATCCTTTTTATTATCAAAGATAACTTCTATCTCGGCGAATACTTTCATCTGAATAGAGGGTACTGGATTTTCCTACTCCCCTGGCATTTCGGGTTCATCTTAATTATTATGCTTCACATATTATGCTTTTGGGGCGCTCTCGCCATGCTGATGGGTGTTTCCGTATCTAATGAATCGACCAATTTCTTAGGGAAAGTCTTTTATTATTCAATCTTACTAATAGGAGTGGGTAGCTTTGTTGCTGGTTCTCTTGGAAGTATCGGAATGGTTATAAAAAGACTAAGTGATAGGAGTTTAAGAGCCTATGCCTCACCCATGCATTACTTCAACTATCTCTTCTTGCTCGCTTTTTTTTTAAGTGGATTGTATGTCTGGTACTTTAAGGACCCGACTTTTTCTGAGTATAGAGAGTTCTGGAAAGGTCTTATCACATTCAATCCCAAACATGTTGCGCCGGCGGCAGCCATTCATATCGCTCTCTTTGCCCTGCTTTTATTTTATCTGCCATTTACCCGCTCTATGCATTATATTACCCGGTTCTTTGCTTTCCTATGGGTGCGCTGGGATGATGAACCAAACTTGAGGGGAAGTAGGATTGAAAAGAGGGTACAAAAATGGCACAACCAACCTCTGAACTGGTCAGCACCACACATCCAGACTGGTAAAAGATGGGCTGATCTTACATCGGACTTAACCTTTTCAGGTCAGATAAAGGATAGATAATGAAAAAGGAAATCACAATATCAGACATCAGTAGAAAGTGTGATCAATTAACCGAAATCGATAAAGAGGTCTTAATCCCCCTTCCTTATCCCTATGAACATTTTGATTTTGAGATGCAAATTAACCGACTTTCGGAAGAAGAAGAGACTCGCTATGAGGCTTCTCTTGATGGGATCTCAGCTATTGGCATTCCCAAACCAAAAAGCAAAAGAGAAGAGGATGAGCTTGTTGGGAAGTTTCTTTCAGGGCTAAAAAAACTCTTCTCCGAAGAAAACAACTGGACCTTCTTGCAGCCTCTCATGCTGTCTTTAGAGTATTGTGGCAAATGCTTAACATGCAGTGGAGCATGCCCAATCTACATCGCCAGCGGAAAGCAGGAGATCTATAGGCCGACCTTTCGTTCAGAACTATTGCGCCGAATAAAAGAAAAATATTTGGACAAGACGGGAAAAATCACTGCTTGGTTTAGAGGAAGTGATATTGAATTGAACTGGCTCACGATCGCGCGTCTTGGTGAATTAGCTTATAGATGTACCCTTTGCAGAAGATGCGCTCAAGTATGCAGTAGGGGAATTGACAACGGCTTAATAGCACGCGAAATCAGAAAGCTGTTTAGCCAGGAAATGGGAATTGCTCCAAAGGAGCTTCATGAAAAAGGTACAATGCAGCAGCTCAGGATTGGCTCCACTACGGGAATGAAACCAGCCGCTTTCAAGGATATTATTGAATTTATTGAAGAGGAGATTCACGAAAAGACGGGGAAGAAAATAAGTATACCTGTCGATAAAAGGGACGCGGATATCCTCCTCATTCATAATGCCGGTGAATATCTATCATGGCCAGAAAACCCTTCAGCCTTTGCAATCATTTTTGAATCTGCTGGCCTGGATTGGACACTATCGAGTGAACTTGTCGGTTACGATGCTGTCAACTTCGGAGTATGGTATGACGATATCCAACTCTCCCGGATAGCCCTCCGGCATGCTAAAATCGCTAAAGACCTAAACGTGAAGAGGATTGTCATTGGGGAATGCGGACACGCCCATAAGGCTTTTATCACTGTAGCGGATAGAATTTTAACAGGTGATCTCAACATTCCACGAGAAAGTTGCCTCACTTTGCTAGACGATATCTTACAAAATGGCAAACTTAAACTCGACCCGAAAAAGAACGATTTTCCCGTCACGCTGCATGATCCCTGCAATATTGTCAGATCGATGGGAGTTGTAATGCCTCAGAGGCGAATTCTAAAAAAAGTCTGTTCACAATTTAGAGAAATGGATCCCCATGGTGTGGGAAATTATTGCTGTGGAGGGGGAAGTGGATTTACTTTATTGTCCTCAAGGAATTTTCCTCAATGGCGATCAGTCATTTCGGGGAGAATGAAATTGAAACAGATCCTGGAGACTTTTCATGATGTTATTACTCCTGAAATCAAAAAGTATGTCTGCGCTCCTTGCTCCAGTTGTAAAGGGCAGATTAGAGCATTGTTCAACGATTATAAAGTCTGGGATAAGTGTAGTATCTTCTACGGTGGTATAGTTGAGCTGATAGCAAACGCCATGGTGGATATAAAAGAACCTTTCATTAATTGGGAGTGGCAGTAAGCCATATACTTCAAGAATCTTAAAAATTCGGCAATAAGGGAAAATAAAAATGCTTGATATTATTCAGGTGAAAGATCTGACAAAGTTCTATGGCCCCACCCTGGCCGTTGACCACATCTCTTTTGAAGTCAAAGAGGGCGAGATCTTTGGTTTTTTGGGCCCCAATGGTGCCGGTAAGACCACAACTATCCGAATGATGGTCGGATTGACCCAACCCAGTTCAGGCACGGCATGGGTTGATGGCCATGACGTAACAAAAGAACCCGTTAAGGTTAAAAAAATAATTGGCCTTGTCCCTGAAGTATCCAACCTCTACGGGGAACTGACTTCATTGAAGAATCTTATCTATCAGGCTGAACTCTACGGAGTTTTAAGAAACGAACGAAGATCCCGTTCCCTTCAACTTCTTGATGAATTCGGTCTAAAGGTACATCAAGACAAACCTTTTCAGAAATTATCGAGAGGATTAAAGCGAAGGCTAACGATTGCCGCTGCATTGATCCACCATCCCAAAATCCTCTTCCTTGATGAACCCACTACAGGTCTGGATGTGATGAGTGCAAGAGGGCTGAGGAAACTTATCATCGATTCGAAAAAGAAAGGATTAACCATCTTCCTTACTACTCATTATATTCCTGAAGCAGAGACTCTTTGTGACCGAATCGCCATTATTGTTCAGGGCAAAATACGGGTCATCGATACCCCTGAGACCATCAAATCTCAATTCAAGGAGGTTGAAATCTTAGAGGTCGGATTAGATCGAATCTCGGAGAACTTGAAAAATCAACTCCTTTCCTTGGGAGAAGTTGAAAAGATTTTGATTGACGAAAACCGAATCCGGTTCCAAACAAAAAGGATTGATCAAATTACTCCTCATATTATCAAGCTCATTGAAGAGCAGGGGGCAAAAATCCAAAGTATCAATACCATAAGCCCGAGTCTGGAAGATGCTTTCGTAAAGTTAACTGGCCTCGATTCAGAATTAATGAAGATTGATAAACCCATGAAAGCAGGCCCGGAATAATTTCCTCTCTCTCCCCTGGCGGCTTCCAGCCCGGAGGGGAGAGGGCGAGGGTGAGGGGAATATGGAAGAACTTAAAAAAGCCTATTTCATAGCTAAAAAAGATATGGGTGCCTACTACCTCAAGCCCCCTTTGATCAGCTGGGGAATGATGCTTCCCATTGTCTTTGTTCTTGCTTTCTATTTCAGAAATCCGATGGGAATCAAAGAGGTTGTTCCGGGATTGATCGGTTTGACCCTTCTCTTTTCATGCACCTCCATGGCCGCCATCGTGATCACCTTTGAGAAAAGAATAGGTGCTCTGGAGAGGCTCCTCCTTGCCCCATTGAATTTCAGAACAATCCTATTAGGCAAAACTCTCGGGAGTACCCTATTTGGGCTGATGGTAGCCGTTTTCATCACCCTAATCTTGATTCCACTCATGGGGCTTTCTGTAAAACACTTCTGGGCGTTTGTTCTTATCTTCATCTTTTCCGGCCTTGCCTTCTCCCTTCTTGGAATCCTGATCTCTGTAGGTGTCAAGGAGGTCTTTGAGGCCATGACCCTGTCTAATTTCTTTCGTTTTCCGATGATCTTTCTCTGCGGTGTCTTCTTTCCGGTTTCTGCTATGCCCTACCCTCTTTCTATTATTTCTTACCTTCTTCCACTGACCTATACGATAGATGGCCTGAAACATTGTTTATTGAGAAATCAGGGAGGTATCCCATTGCTTCTGAATCTAATTATTCTTCTTGCATTTGTTATTTTGCTATACGGGGTTTCACTATACATCTTCAAGAAAAGAATCCGTCAAGAAGCCCTTTGAAGGAGGTTAGAACATGGCAGTCATCGTTGATTTGGAAAAATGTACAGGCTGCGGAACGTGTGAGGAGGGTTGTCCTGTGGAGGCGATCAAAGTGGAGGACGAGAAAGCCGTGGTGGACAAAGAGACCTGTGTCGATTGCGGGACCTGTATCGAAGAATGCCCTGAGAAGGCTATCAGCGAAGGAGAGTAGGTCATTATGGAAAAAACGAGGATTATTGTTGGCATGTGTGTGAGCTTCTATGGATGTGTGGGAAATATACTGGAAGGCTAACTCATGGAAAGATGGATATTTCCCCCTCTCCCCTGCCTTCGCCGAAGCGGCTTCGCGCAGGCAGGCGTCAAGGGAGAGGGGTGGGGTGAGGGTGAATGAGCTCCTTACGACGGTTCTATTATGATCTTTTTTCAAGAATCTATGACTTTATCATCCGGTTACATTCGCGGGATGTAGAGGGCTCGCTTAGAGGATTTATTACGGGGAAGGCAAATCTATCCAAAGGAGACAGGGCTTTAGACCTCTGCAGCGGTACCGGTTCAGTCGCTGCGAAATTAGCCGGACAAGTCGGAGAAAATGGATTGGTAGTAGGTCTTGATTTTTCACGAGGCATGCTTGAAAAAGCGAAAAAGAAGGCTTTGAGATTGAATTTAAAACAACTCCATGTGGTCCAGGCCTATGCCGATCAGCTACCTTTCAAAAATTTATCCTTTAACGGAGTGACCTGCTCTCATGCTTTTTATGAATTAAAGGGAAAGGAAAGGACTATAGCCATTGATGAAGTTGCAAGGGTTCTAAGAAGGGGTGGGAACTTCTGTTTGATGGAGCACGCAAAGCCTCAGAAATGGATTCCTCGTTTACTCTTTTATGTGCGAATCTTCTTTCTCGGTACAAAGGATGCGAGGAAGTTTCTTGCGGAAGAAGGATCAATATTTGGAGAAAGGTTTAAAAACATAACGAAGGAAATGAGTCCCACAGGACAATCGAAACTGATATCCGGGGAGAAAGGGGGATAAAACCAGATTGAGAATTCTCGACGATTTGATTCTAAGCCTCAAGAAAAACGATTTTCCGGTCAAGAGCGTCTACACCTGTGTCTTCTGGACTGCAGTGATCACGAAACATTGCGGTCTCTCTTCGACCTTCAGGGACAAAGGGCCTTCCCACGACCGGGGGGTAAGAGATGTTGGAAACCTCACCCGAAAGACAGCATTTGAGTTAGCCGAATATGCTAAGTCCGATAGTCTATTGGAGGCTTCTATCGGAATGGCTACCATCAATTCACTGATCGATATTGATGAGAAGAAATGTATTGAAAAGAATGCCTTCGAGATAATCCTGGAAAGGGGTCAGGGGAGAAATGTGGCTGTGGTTGGCCACTTTCCATGGATTCCTAAACTGAAAGAAAAGGTCCAGAATCTATGGGTCCTTGAACAGAGGCTTCGAGAAGGAGACGTACCTGCAAAAGAGGCAAACCAGATTTTGCCCCAGTGTGAGATTGTAGGAATTACAGGAACCTCTTTCATTAATCATACGATTGAGGGGCTTCTGAAGCTTTGTAAAAAGGCATATGTTGTTTTGGTTGGGCCAACGTCTCCCCTTTCCCCTATGCTCTTCGATTATGGTATCAATGCCATCTGCGGGGCAAAGGTGATCGATGAAGAGAAAGTGATTCGTTCCATCAGTGAAGGCGCAACTTTTAAAGAGGTGACGGGAGTAAAGCTCGTCACTTTAACAAAATGAATCAAGGAGAGAGAGATGCAAGTCAGTCCCGTAGTTAAGGATATTGTCAGCAAAGTATTCGATGGGTATTCCCTTACAAGGGACGAGATTGTCCATCTTCTAAGCATTAGCTGACAAGTGCCACGACATCATTCACAGATTTAAGTGCCAGGACATCGTGCACAAACGTTCTTTGACAATCGAATAGCCACAGCATGCATTATCTTGAGCATCATTCCTTAACGGGGAGGTGGTGCTCATGAAGAAAAACGCAAAGAAAGATCGGGCTGTTGCTGTACAAAGGTTCTTGCAAGGAGAAGACCCGCAAGCCATCTGTGCCTCTGTGAGTAAATCCACGCGGTGGCTGTACAAATGGGTGGCACGGCATACCCCAGACGATCCGGCTTGGTGCGAAGATCAATCCCGGAAACCCCTTATCAGTCCCTACCGCACTCCTGCAGAGATCGAAGATATCGTCGAGATGGTGCGGTTGAGCTTGTACAACAAGGGGCTCTTCTGCGGCGCTCAGGCCATCCGTTGGGAACTAGAAGACCTGGGGGTACAACCGCCTCCTTCGCCCCGCACAATTAACCGTATTTTAAATCGCCGTCACTTGACCCATCGTCGCACCGGACGCTATGAACCCAAAGGCAAAGCCTACCCTGAGCTTCCGGCGCTTTTGCCCAATCAGACCCATCAGGTTGATCTGGTCGGCCCCTGTTATCTTACCGGCCCAATCCGGTTCTACAGCCTGAATTCTATTGATATCATGCTCAACCGCTGCGGTATAGAGCCGATGCCCTCAAGGGCGGCGCAGAGCGTTTTAGACGCTGTTTATGCGGTCTGGAAGCGCCTGGGCATTCCCGACAACCTCCAGGTGGACAATGAAATTGCCTTCTTCGGCAGTCCGATCCATCCGCGGGGAATGGGACCGCTTATCCGCCTCTGCCTGCTCTATGGAGTCGATCTCTGGTTCATCCCGCCTGCTGAGCCATGGCGCAACGGGGTGATCGAGAAGTTCAATGACCATTATCGCCAGAAGTTCCTCGCCAAGATCACGATGACATCACGGGCCGAGCTTCGGCAGGCATCACTGGCATACGAGCATAGGCACAACAGCACCTACCGCTATAGCAAGCTCAAGGGACAAACACCGAACAATGCATTGGCTCGTTTGGGAAAGAAGCTGGTTTTCCCTAACCGGGAACAGGCACCCCGGCATTCGTTGGAGAAACCGGAAGAAGGATGCTATCATCTCGTCCGATTCATTCGGAGCAACTGTCAATTGCACATCTTCGGCGAGATATTCGCTGCTCCACCGGAGACTCAGTACGAATACGTTGTGGCTACTATCGATGTCAAAGAACAAAAGTTGAAGCTTTTCCTGGATCGCGTTCAGGTCGAAGAATACGGATATCAACTACGATGAGCGATGACATGTAGGTCACGGCATCGTGAGATTATACTGTTTCAAAGTTTCGATTGAACGATGTCGTGACACTTTTTTCTGTGCACGATGTCCTGGCACTCATCA
>JBEKDJ010000137.1:0-11868 GCA_050014415.1 Thermodesulfobacteriota bacterium
TGGGGTGGCCTCCGGCTTTGGATATTTTGTTGTTTTGTCAAACACATTTTATCCAATCTGGTGGCCATTCCACAATGATTTGAGCGCATTTTTGCTAATATTTTATGCAACTATCAGGTTAACTGTGCCGATCCGTTTACCTTACTTATTTTCTTCCATGCCGTTGCTTCACATCGCAATATTTCTGCCAACCGAAGACCCCAAGCGCCTTCAATTTCTTCTGCAGTCCACGGTTCATTGAGCAGACAACAACAGTTTCTTATCGCAAGCGCTTTACTCGTGATTTGTAATTCTTTTGCGTTAAGCTTTAACCCTTCCCAGAAGAGATTGTGAGGGCATTTGTAGTTCATGCAAGGTCTAGAAGTTAGTTGTCTTCTGTACATCCCTTAGTCCTCCTCCTTGGAATTTTGAAAGTATTGCAAAACATCGATTTTAGATCATTTACATATCTTTTGAGCAACTCCGGACGTGACAGTCCCCCGTCAGCCGACTCTTATCATCCAGTTGTCGTCTCCAGCAAACCTTGCCTTACCTCCTGGCTCCTCCACTTCGAGTTTTTCCCCTACCATAGCAACGACAGGTTCTCACGTTCCACATAGGAGCCCGGATCAAGCTCGTGCCAACTGCATGTCGGGTGCCACCTCGGCAGTAGGCAGGTATCCCCCAGACTCATCGTGGGGGAGTATACAGACTCCACTTTTGACACCGTCGTTCCACGATTTCGACGCTTCCATTGGATCGCTCATCGCTCACTTTCTTGATCCATACCTGCCGTATCTTTGTACGCCTTTTCCTTAACACTCACCACTCTGGCATTTTACCAGAGCAGCTTAAGGTGGTTTGAAGCCAACTCCCGCAAGCTGGCTCCGAGGGGCCTACCTTCATCTCTTTGTGCAGCCTCGTGGCGCGCTTTCTGAGTGAAATGGAAGATTCATATCCGTATTTGGGATTGATCCTTCCACCTTCTCCGTTTCTGAGCATACATCAAGGCATCCGCCTTAGACAGAAGTTCATCTAACGAAGAAGGGGTTCTAGGATCAAACTCAGAGACCCCCAAACTTATCGACAGGCTATAATGGTGAAATCCCGTAGCATTATTATCTTTTATGTTTTTATACAAGTGAGTTATTAGTATTTCATCGTTCTCATCATTGGATTCTAATAGAACTACAAATTCATCTCCCCCAATCCGAGCAATAATATCCGACTCACGAAAAGTCTTTTTAAGGATGGTGGCAAAGTTTATTAATGCTTGGTCTCCTTCATGATGTCCGAAATGGTCGTTAATCCATTTTAAATTATCTATATCGATGTAAAGAAGTAACGATCTTTTTCTTGTTCGATAGGCTACCTTGAGATACTGCTCCGTCAACACAAAGAATCTTCGCCGATTATACAAGCCTGTAAGCTCATCCGTCAGTGAAAGAGCCAGCAATTCCTCCTCCCCCATATGGTGGCGCATCATCTTATCGAAACGGATGATGAACTCATCGATGGAAAATGGCTTTTTTATGAATTCCTTGGCTCCTGCCTCAATCGCTAATTTGGCAGAATGTTCATCGGCGTACCCGGTCATTATCATGATGGGAAGGTTAGGATTCAATTTTGCCAATTCTTTGGTAAGCGTAATCCCGTCCATGGGAGCCATTACGATATCTATGACAGCCACATCAAAAGAATTCTTTTTGATTTTTTCCAAGGCTTCTATGCCGTCTTGTGCGGTTTCACAATTATGCCCATGTTTAAGAAATAAAGAAACGAGGAGATTTCTCATCATTTCTTCATCATCGATGATAAGTACCTTATAAGATATTCCCATATTCTATTCTTCCGTTCCCCTGCACCCTGTGTTTAAAATGACCTTTACAGATTGTATGAGACTTCCTCTTCCTTGTATCGGCCACTGAGAAGGAGGTTCAGTTTCCAACGATCCTCATCCAATATCTGAGTAAATTCTAATCCATACTGGTACCCTTTCCAGTATATCTTTCCTTTCCAATCTTTTTTCGAATAAGGTTCTTTCCACACGATCTTTCCCGTGACTTTGAAATTAGCCAATTCGAACCCCTTTAGATACAGGACGGCGATATCTAATTCCGTACCCATAGGAATGTCTTTGCTGGATTCAATGAGAAATCCTGTTTCGCTTGCATTGACAACAATTCCTCCACGTGAACAGGAGTCATCCATATCCCGGTATTCAAGGGGCAAATCAATCAAGAAGCGAGGATATCTTCTTCTCTCCCTGTTGTTTAATGATTCTTCCATCGTCCCTTTGTACCCTCCGGTTTTTCTATTATTATCGTATCTTATTTCACAGGGCTATGGGTTCATAATAGACCACTTTTCTTCTCTCAACGGGAAATCTCAGATTAATGAGAGTTTTCAGGTTTTTCCCATGGGTTTCTATCATCATCCCACGGTTTCTTTGAAGAATTTCCTTCGCTAGTTTTAATACCAAACCGGTCATCCCTTCTTTCTGATCCCCTTGAGTTTCCGATAGGTTGTCTAATTGGCTAACTGGCTTCCTGTCTTCATTGAAACCTATCATCACCTCAATATATCTCCGGTCATTCTCGGGGGAAGTCTTTTGGGCGACCGTTCCGTTGTGGAAATCACAGGATTTCATCAGAAATCCGATGCTTTCGCCCCGAGGCGTTGAAAGGATTGCGTGCTGAAGAACAGAATGTAAAATGAACCTCACCTGTTCAGGGTGGATAAAGGTATCAGGGAGGTCTTTTTCATATTTTTTAATGACCTTGATATTTTTCTGCCGAAGCTGTTTCTCATTGGCTTCCAAAATCTCTTCAAGAATCATATACAAGGTGTTCGTCTTTATGATGGGGGTGTTGATGTTGATGAAATTTAAAACACTGTTCAGAACGGAATCAATCTTCTTTATATCCTCCTTCACTTGAGTATGAGAATGTTTTCTAATTTCCACATCGTCGTATTTGTCCATTGTTAGAACCGTAGCATTATAAATGGAGGCGAGAGCGTTTTTGATATTATGAACCAATTCAATTAAGAAAGAGTCCATGAAAGAGGGATCTTGCTGATTTGGGAGGCCTTCCTTTTTGGATTTCGATGGTTTCGCCTCGTCTTTCTTTAGAAAGGAGTCAACCGGATGGTCCTCCTTTTCTGATTCAGAAAAGTCATTTCCCCTCTTGTTAGATTTAGTTAAGTCTGGCTCTCCATTCTGCGACAAGGCAAAGGGACTCTGTTTATCTTCTGTTATAAAAGCATCATTTCCCTCAGAAATAGATTCAGGGAGTATCAAATCCATTTTTTCAAGAAGGGATATAAATGACTCATTATCCCTCTTTGCTACTATAGGGTCATTTTCCATTGAACTGCCTCCAGGTAGTGTGGGCGATCTCACTCTGTTGACCCCAAGAAGAAACCAGACCCAAAACTGATCGCGTAAGACGGTATGTTCCTAATTACTTTATTCATAGGTTCCTCCCTAAGCCGTAGTTCTCAAGAATTTCACAAAGAATGTAAGTTGTTTCTCTTTTTGTTGTGTCATAATTCTCGGGTGAGTATTCAGCCTTCTCTTGGAAGTCTATCGGACTGACACACTCAAGCAATTCTCATTAAAAAAGAAACCGGATTTCCCTTTTAAATAAGGCCACGGGAATCCGGTTTCTTTGATGCAACTTTGGCAACCCGGCTACCCCAACGATTTGGGACCCGTGGCTTTCCGTCCCACGATTACTCGCAGTTTGGCTTTATCGGTCTATCTATTTTCTCAATTAACCAGAAGCAATAACTATGCCACTTGGATTCAAATGCGATAACTTAATGAAATTTAATAGCTATTCTGAAAACTGTTTTCTTGTATAAATGCTTTAAGTCCCAAAAATTGTCTTTCTTTTTGATTCTATGAAATAGATTAATTACCCTGTCAACCTATCAAAAGAAAATTGGACCAAGTCAGCCAAGAATGGAAGAGTCTTCAAAGAAAGAATGAAATTTGTCTCTTTCTTTTCAGATATGTAATATCGGAGTATTTAAGAAGAAAAATCTACTGTAGGGTCAAGGGGAATGGTGAGTTAGCTTAGGCATTCCCCTGGCTGCATCTACGTTTCCGGTTTCATGCCTGCTTTGTTTCGCCATGGCAGTTTCCTACCCCTCCTGCCATATCATTAAGGTGAGGATGCCCTGCTTTTCTATTTCAGAAACCCGTTGATTACCAGTTATTATGTTTATACTGGTATCGAAATCTGCTATTAAGAATTACAGGGTGAAGTCCTCATTTTCTCTAAATCCTGCGGATCAGTACACCATATTTACGCTTCCACCTGCTGATATCCGCCCTGAGTTAGGCCTGAAAGGTAATGATTACTCGTAGAAATGTGCATAATTTGAATGCGAGTCATACGCGCCGGGGTTTTTCAGTGGTACGTTATTGAGAAGCTGAATCCTTTGCTTAATATGGAACGTCGGTCATGGAATCAGGCATCTCAGGTGAAATATGAGAGTTTGCCTAAAAAGGTGATCGCGTCACGTGAGTTTACGTGTCACGAGTTGAAAAATCAGCCCAAGGGCCCCGGAGTCTATGCTTTGTATCACGACTTTGCGCCGAAATAGCTGTGCTCAACATCGCTTTTCAGACCAATCTCTCAACAAGGATGGCTGAGTTTAGGTGTTCGGTGTGTAGGATGACTATGCCGGAAAAGTTGAAAGTTTGTTTCGAAGGTCCGTTCGGCCTATGCGGCCAGCACAAGAGAATGTTCTTCGGGGATTCTATCGGCGCGGAGGCGGGGATCTACCTGTGGACGTTTCGAACAGACGCGGGCATACTCGTCGAGCATGTTGGGGAGACCGGAGAATCATTCGAGAAAAGAATGAAGGAACATATGATACAGACATTTGGTGGCAATTATCGTGTCTTGGACCCCCTTCTTATCCGCAGATTGGAGGTTAGGGTTGTATGGAACGGGCTTTGGCGGAAAGGGACTAGAGACAAGATGCCGGAGTTCGCCTCAAGGTATCTGGATTTGGCTCCCGTAATCCATTCCTACCTTGAGAGTATAGAGGTGGTTGTTGGCGTTCTTGTTCCGAACCGGAGAACAAGGTAGAGAATCGAAGGAGCACTGGCCAGTCACCTTCGGGCGGAACCGTTACCGGCCAGTATGCTTCTTCCTAATGACGTCCGTTACAGACAAAGGAGAGATGACGAGTTGCCATTCTCTTTGGTGCTGGAGTGCAGCGAAAAGATCATCGGCTTGCCGCATTCGTTGGTTGCATGAAGATTGAACGCTGAACCATGGAATCTCTTCCAACCCATAAACTGTAAGGATTATTCTTAGTTCAAGAGGTGAAGACGACAAAGTCTTAAGAGCTACAATTGTTATATTTAGTTCCTTTTCTTGGAGAATCGCATAAAAGTATTTTCATTTTTTGGGGAGAATTCTATTTTTGAGGAAGAATTTTTCCGAGCGAGGCTCATAAATAATTGGGAGAGACTCTATTCACGACTCATCCACTTTTGATAAGGGGGCTTTCACGACGATGGGGGGGTAGGGGTTGGTCTTTCTAACTGCAGAAAGTAAAGAAAGGGTAGAGAATAGGTGTAACCAAAGTGTAACCGTGCTAACCGAAAATAATCAAAATTAACCCAAGCTATTCCAACTTGACACTTGCAACCGATTGATTTATAAGTAGTTAAAAATGATGGGAAATCGCCTGGTGGTTGGGTATTGACTCAAAATCCCGCGGGGCTTCCACCCCATGTCGGTTCGATTCCGACCTCCGGCACCAACAAAAAGCCTCACTCAAAGAGAGGCTTTTTTGTTGTCCATAAAGGAGAAGGGAGATATAATGATTTTGCGATAAGCAATGAGTTGAAATTTTCATCCCATTGGAGTGGAGGTGAGGCGGTTTATGATTCGAGTGTTCAATAAGCACTATCGTAAGGCCATCGATCTTTTGGAGGAATCTTCTGGCAGCGAGAAGATCGACATGGCTGAGAAGGTTTTGGACTGGTTCCGGGATTTACCCGAGGAGTATCTCATTTCTCTTGCACTGTTTTTCAACGAGGTGATCGACGACCTTGGGGACGAGAGTCTGGAGAAAATCAATCTGGAAGCGAAGCGAAAGAAAAAGGATCTTGAAGAAGAGGAGGACGAAGAGGTAGAAGAACTGGAAGAGGATGAAGAGGAAGACGAAGACGAAGAGGATGAAGATTACTAATTTCTTACTTCGAGGCCGGAACCGCTCGATTATAGGCCCAGCGTTCCATCCTTCCAATCTCCTCTCTCATGGTGGTAGACAGGGGAACAATATTCCCGGCCGAAATGATGATATCATGTTCGTTGGGAGGATGCTTCGAATTGAATGCCTCAATCATTGCGCCGTTGACCGCTTGCTCGATTTCTGCACCGTTGAACCCCTCCGTAACCTTCACCAACATGTCCAGATTGAGATGGGATAGGTCCACGCCGTTTTTCTTCAGATGGATGGAGAAGATCAACCTCCTTTCTTGAGGATTGGGTAGGGTGACAAAGAAGATCTGGTCGAAACGGCCCTTCCTCAAGACTTCGGGGGGAAGGAGTTCGATGACATTAGCCGTTGCCGCGATAAAGACGAAAACGCTTTTCTCCTGCATCCAGGTGAGGAATGAGGCAAAGACCCGGGATTGAGTCCCTCCCCCTGCTTTCTGGCTTTGGATGCTGATGCCTGCTTCGATCTCGTCGATCCAGAGGACGGAGGGAGCAACGGACTCCGCAGTTCGAAGGGCAACCTGTAAAGCCTCCTCGGGTTCTCCGACCGTCCTATCGTAGAGCCTGGCCATATCGAGGTGGAGCAGCGGAACTTCCCAAAAAGAGGCGAAGACTTTGGCGCAAAGACTTTTCCCGCATCCCGAGACCCCGGTGATCAAGACCCCCTTCGGAAGTTGAAGACCAAAGGATTTCCCCTCACCTGTCAAGACGAGGGACCGTTTCTTCAGCCAATCTTTGAGATTTTCCAATCCGCCGATATCATCGAGGAAAGGGCGATCCGTGACCAGATTGAGGATCCCTGACTTCTTAATCAGTTGTCCTTTTTCTTCCAGCACGGCATTGATCAGAGAGGGATCGATCGTCGTCCTTCCGATAAGGGCGCTCCGAAAGGCCCGAGCCGCCTGGTCGAGGGAGAGGCCGAGGGCCCCCTTCACCATTCTCTCTTTGGTCTCAGGTGTAAGAGATTCCGTCAGATTGGAGGCCTGAGGACTTCCAGAGATCACTCCCATGAAAACGCGCTCCAATTCCGCCGCATCTGGCATGGGGAGCTCGTATACGATCATATCCCGGCGAAGCTCCTCCGGGACCCTGAGAACAGGAGCGATGATGAAAAGAGTGGTATATCGATTTCGGAGGGAGCGATGAAGATCCTTCAATTTTCTCCCAAGGAGGGGTTCTGTATTCAAGAAAGTGTGGAGCCCCTCAAAGAGATAGAGGGCTTGTTCCGTCCCTTTAATGATTCTGTCCAAAGCTTCCACAGGATTCATCACGTTGTCGACCTTTCCATCCTCAGCGGTCATACCTTGGAAAGGGTTCCAGATGAAGAGCTTTGGTTTGGGTTGAAATGTAGAGGATACTTCCTTGAGCAAGCCTTCCACTCGATCCTCTTCATCCGAGAGGATGTAAACGATGGAAACCTTTGACAGGAAGAGTTTCCTCAGGTCCTGCAGGATTTGCTGTTTTCTAGAAGCTTCTTCCATAAATTTAGAAACATTATAAAGAAAATTTTATTGTTGGTCAAATGAATTCTCCGAAGTGAAAGCATTCTCTTTTTGACATTATCTAAACCCTAATGCTGTAAAAAGTGAGTTGGTTGAGCCCGGACAGGCCGGCCGGAAAGGCTTTGAAGCGAACCTTTCAACGAACCAGCACCTTCCAATCGTTTCATGATTAGAGGTCACTTAAAGTGAATTCCTTCCGTTTCCCTTAAATTTCCCAAGAACCGCCATTCGCAGTCCCGCCGGGAACGGGATTTGTCCGAGTTCATTTGTCCAACCGGTGGGTAAATAGATCATAAAAATGGCTTGAATCTCCATGCGTTCTCCAATAAGATTATATAGAAGTGCAGATAGAATGAAATAGGTCAGAAAAACACGGGACAACAATGACGATACACATTGATCCGATCTTGGTGGACCTAGGCCCGATCCGCGTGAGCTGGTACGGTTTGATGTACATCTTTGGGTTCCTCGCCTCCTATCTGCTCGTCCGATATCAGATGAAAAAGAAGGACTTCGGGATTTCAAAACTGGAGGTGGAGAATCTTTACTTTTATCTCATCCTCGGGTTGATTATCGGCGCCCGTTTGGGGTACGTCCTCTTTTATGATCTCAAGAAGTACCTTGCGGATCCCCTCGAGATCTTTGCCATCTGGCATGGCGGCATGTCCTTCCACGGAGGGTTGATCGGCGTGCTCATCGTTGGGATTCTGTTTTCCTGGAAAAACACGAAGTCGTTCTGGAAGATTGCTGATCTCATCATTGTGACAGTCCCCATTGGGCTGGGTCTGGGGAGAATCGGGAATTTCATCAACGGCGAGCTCTACGGTCGGGTCACTCAGGTTCCATGGGGCATGGTTTTTCCTAATGGGGGGTCTTCTCCTCGCCATCCTTCGCAACTCTATGAGAGTGCGCTGGAGGGAGGCATTCTCTTCTTGATCCTTTGGTTCATGAAAAACAGAAAGCTTCCGACCGGTGGGCTTTTGGCCCTATTCCTTTTCCTTTACGGGATGTTTCGTTTTTTTGTGGAATTTTTCAGAGAACCTGACGAACAGCTTGGATTTGTCATAGGCCGCTTCACTATGGGTCAGACTCTTTCGAGTTTTATGATCGTCCTGGGCATTCTCCTGTTTATCTATCTTCACTTCTTCCGGAGGAAAGACAAAAAACTCATAACCGGGAAACGCCCGGGCAAGTGATCTGTTTTTGCGGTACATTTTTCGTGAAGAAGCCACCCCGAGCCCAAGCGCTGCGTAGAGAGATCATCAGGCATATTTCCTGGATACAACCAAATCATTCGTAATCTTCTTGATTCCCTTTATCCCCGTGATAACCTTTGCTGCCGTTTCCTTTTCTTCTGAAGAATTCGCCAGGCCATAAAGCCGCACATGGTCCGGATCTTCAACGCTCATAAAAAGATATGGGTTCACTAAACCAGCCTCCAGAAGGGCAGATTCCACTTTACGATGCAGCGCAAGCTTCCCAAGCAATTTGACAGAATCGATCCCGCAGGATTTGATTTCGTCGGATTTTGCCGCATCAACGACCATTCTTACTGCTGAATCGATGCTTAATTTGTCAGTATTCAAAATCAGATCGTACAGTTGAGGGTTCAGCCAGTCCTTGTTGAAGGCGAATCTAAGAAATCTTTCCTTGTCATGATCTGACTGGTGCATTATTCTTTCCGCAATCTCCCTTTCCACTCCTTTGTCTCGCATGATGCGCTCGATCCTCTTCTCCATGGAACCTGTCACCAGAATGTGGAGGGCGCAATCGAAAGAGTGAAGCAGAAGCTGGCTCCCTCTGCCAAAGAACACAGCATCACCCTTCTTGGCTACCTCAAAGATAGTGGCCTGTAAACGATCGAGATAGACTTTCGGCTTTTCACTGAAGAATCTTTCGAGGAAAGAGGGACCCTTCTCGTCCAATTTCTGCACGTCTGTCAGAAAACCCATTTGGTCTGCGGCCTTTCGAAGTTCCTCCTCGCCAAAAATAGCGTAGTTCAATTTTCCGGACACCTGCCTCGCGATCTTTTCACCTTCTGTCCCAAACATTTCCGAGATCGTTATGAAATACATAAAAAACACCTCCTTTTGTTAGTCATCGCGTTAGTCATCAAGAGTTTATGTTTATTCCCGCTAAAAAAATGGTAATTCGGTCTTGTCCTGTCAAGGTTTCCAAAATTCTTACGAAGAGTAGGAAATAGCCCAGGGTGTTAGAAACGAGATTCTTCCTGGGATCTCGTTTCAATCATCGCATCGGATGGGATTAGCAGGTTGCCAAATCAGTAATTTTCCACAGGCTGCTCAAAAATGCCCAAACGAAAGGCGCCTGAAATCCTGAGGAGTGAGGTGTACCTGTACGTACGCCGCCACAAGCCTTCCCCGTGCTTGACACGGGGAAGGATGAGGGAAATCCCGCGAAGCGCGGGACAGATGGGCGTTTTTCAGCAGCCTGCTAGAAAGCCCAACGAGAGTCGATAAGTCATCTTCTCCTTTTAGTCTTTTTCATCGGGGTAATCATGGATCTGGGATCGAGCAGATACTTCAGGTCTTCTCTTGAGAAGAGCCGTTCTTCTTCTACCGTCTGGCGAATGGTCTTGCGCTGGTCATAGGCCTTCTTGGCAATTCGGGCCGCTTCATCATATCCGAGCTTCGGAGTCAGGGCGGTGGCAAGGGCGAGACTTTTTCCGATCATCTCTTCACACCTCAGTCGATCCGCCTCCAATCCCTTGATGCATCTTGTGGAGAAATTTCCAACAGCATTGGCAAGAAGAAGGATGGATTGGAGTAGATGATATGCAATGAGTGGCAACATCACATTGAGTTCAAAATTGCCGCTAAGCCCGCCCAGGGCGATGGCCAAATCACTTCCGATCACATGAGCACAGACCTGAACAAGGGATTCCGGGATGACAGGGTTGACCTTTCCGGGCATAATCGAGGAGCCGGGCTGGGTCTCAGGGAGATGGATCTCGCCTATCGCACAACGAGGGCCAGAGCCCATCCACCGGATATCGTTTGCCACCTTGATTAAGCTGGCCGCCAGGGTTCTGAGAACCCCGCTCATCTCGACGCAGGCATCCCGGGCCCCTTGAGCTTCGAAATGGTCCGTGGCCTCGCAAAAGCGCCAGCCTGTTTTTTCACTGATAATGGAAATCACTTTCCTTGCAAAAAGCGGATGAGTATTGATCCCTGTCCCTACAGCCGTTCCTCCTAAAGGAAGTTCGGAGAGGGATTCCATGGCATTTCGAATTCGACGGATACCCAATTCTACCTGCCGCGCATACCCTCCAAACTCCTGGCCTAATTGAATAGGGGTTGCATCCTGAAGATGGGTTCTTCCGATCTTGAGAATGGAATGAAACTCCTTTGCCTTTGACTTTAAGGCTTGATGGAGGTTCGTTAATGCCGGTATCAACATATTTCGGAGGAGGTTGACAGAAGAAATGTGGATGGTGGAAGGAAAGACATCGTTACTGGATTGACCCAGATTCACATGGTCGTTGGGATGGACGGGTCGATAGACGCCTTTTCTGCCCCCGAGTATTTCGTTGGCCCGATTGGCAATCACCTCGTTGGCATTCATGTTGGTAGAGGTTCCTGATCCGGTTTGGAAGATATCGATGACGAATTCTTCATCCCATCTTCCTTCCATCACCTCATCTGAAGCCTTCTGGATGGCTCGAGCGATTCTTCCTCCCAAGAGCCCCAGGTTGAAGTTGGTCTTCGCAGAGGCATACTTGATTAGACCCAGGGCATGGATAAATTCACCCTGAAATCTCCAGCCGCTGATCGGGAAATTCTCAACGGCCCGCTGTGTCTGTGCCCCATAGTAGGCCTCTTTGGGGACCTCCACCGGGCCCATCGAATCTCTTTCAAGTCGATATTTCTGATTTGGACTTACCATATTCGGTCCCCTTCTTGTACCTAATTCTGACTGGGTTTTATAATGGAGAAACTGGTTCCTTTCCTCCAATTATAGGTTACCACCTTTTACCCCGCACCCCTAAAGCCCCGTTTTTTCCCCGCCTCGCTCCGCCTGCCCCGCTTTGCGGAGCAAGGCCGGGGCGAAGCGGGACGGGCAGAACAGGGATGAAGGAGTGCATCAAAATAACTACCTCAAAGAAAGCCCTGTGTTTT
>JBEKDJ010000138.1:0-12281 GCA_050014415.1 Thermodesulfobacteriota bacterium
AAGATGTAGCATGAAGTCCTTTAAACACTTCAACGCAAAGATCGACATCAACAAGACCCTCACTAAGAAAGCACTCCTTCCATGATGAGGTCAATGCCCTTGCCGTACCGGCATGGATGAAGAATGGTGGAAAGATGCTTGGCTGTCTGTGCCCCAGGCCTAGAGCCATTGGTCGCACTGGAACTTGATCAGTTGGGTCGTGTGGACAGCCATTCCCCCCTACAGTCAATGAATTCCCTGTCAGGGAGCAGGCTTCCATTGGAATCTGGAGGTGTAGAATTCCAAGGCTCTCTTTATGACCTCTATCGGGCGAATCTCTATCTCCGTACGGCAAGCCGAGTGTTAGTCCGGCTTGGCGAGTTTTACGCCTCCACATTTCCTGAACTCCGAAGAAAGGTGAGTCGTCTGCCCTGGGAGAGAAGTCACGTTTATTTCACGAAGGCGCTGTGGCTGAGCGAATGGCAGGAGCGATTGCCGACCGATTGGGGAACCCTCCACTTATTCAGAAATACCACGAGGACCCCACCACCAAACTCCCCCAATTGATCCTGGTCCGGCTTGCGGGTAATCTTTGTACCGTCAGCATCGATTCTTCCGGAGCACTTCTTCACAAGCGAGGTTATCGGCTTGCCACAGCAAAAGCTCCTCTTAGGGAAACTCTAGCAGCCGCAATGGTGATGGCTTCCGATTGGGATACTTTCTCTCCTCTTCTCGATCCATTTTGCGGCTCAGGGACCATTCCTATTGAAGCGGCGCTATTGGCCAGAGGAATTCCGCCGGGTCATGCTCGGAGCTTCGCATTCATGGACTGGCCGAATTTCGATTCCAAATTCTGGAAGAAGCTGCATGGTGATATTCCTAAGGCAAACGTATCAGCCATCCCTGAGATCATTGCCTCAGACAGGGATGCAGGAGCCATACAGGCGGCGCGGGCCAATGCAGAGCGGGCGGGCGTGGCAGATGGTATCGAGTTTTCGTGCAAGGCTATCTCTGCAATAGACCCCCCACCCTCTTCAGGCTGGGTGGTCACCAACCCACCCTATGGGGTGCGGTTAAGTAAAGCGAATGACCTGCGAAATCTGTACGCACAGCTTGGCAAGGTCCTCCGGATAAGATGCCCCGGCTGGCACGTGACGTTACTCTGTGGCCGTAGCCAGCTTGTTCGCAGCACTGGATTGGAATTCGATAAGGGATTATCCATGATGAACGGCGGATTGAAGGTGAAGTTAATGAAGTGTTTGGTTCAATCTTCCTTGACCTCTCGCTCAGCTTCCCGGGAAGCGGACTGCTACTAAGTGCTCAAGCCTAGGATATCGTAAACCCACCATCGACCGGTAAACAAACACCATTCACGTAGGATGATTCATCGGAACACAGCCAAAAGACTACACTGGCCATTTCCTCCGGTTGAGCCGGACGTCCTAAAGGTTGGTTATCTATCATGGCCTTGAACGTCTCCGGGGATTCTTTTACTGATCCCTCGGTTAATGGAGTCATGGTTATCGAGGGACAAACCGCATTTACACGAATACCGAATTTGGCATATTCTAAGGCAGTGACCTTGGTCAATTGGTTAATCCCACCTTTAGAAGCCCCATAGGCCGCCAAACCTGGTCCACCGATCAGTCCCCCAATGGAAGACATGTTCACAATGACACCAGAACCCTGTTTCATCATTTGTGGGAGCTCGTATTTCATGCATAGCCAAATACCTTTAAGATTAACGGAAATGACATGATCCCACATTTCTTCTGGTATTTCATGAGTTAAGGAGGACGTATGGCCAATCCCGGCATTATTCAAGGCAAAGTCTAATCTTCCATAAATTCCTATTACCCGGTCAATCAGAGCCTCAACTTCACGAGCTTTGGTCACATCAGTGGGAACGAAAGTGGCTTTACCACCCATCTGGACAATCTGCTGAACAGTTTGCCGTCCACCCTCTTGAGAAACATCAGCGATAACCACCTTGGCTCCTTCCCGGGCAAACATTAAGGCAGTAGCCTTGCCGATTCCGGAAGCCCCACCGGTCACCAGAAATACTTTATCTTGAGATCTTGCAGCCATTTTCCCCTCTCTCATAGCCATCTCCATCAAAAAGTGTTACTTAATATATAATTGGAAATATTTGAAATTTCCCATCGTGAACCAGCTTATTGTAACCTAAATCATATAGGCTTCTATAATCTAAATTATATTCTATCGGATTTCAGAGAAAAATCGGTCGCCTTTGCTTCAAATGCCACGGGTCTAACTGGAGGGCTTTGTGGCGGTACTCCAAGCGGATCGGGCTGGGATCAAAGCTGACAATCTTCATACTATCGCTTTTTATCACTTTCGTCGAACCCCCACGATTCCAGGTTTGGGTTTCAAGCCGTTTTCATCAGGTTTCATAAAAACCACTGACAACAACAGCAGCGTTCCCGATCAGGCCAGTAAGGCCCGCCTCACAAGGACCTTTGTAATCTCCACCTTATATTCGTTCATAGTAAGTGGTGTGGCGTCTTCCACTGCAGTTTCTGCTACCTCAGCCACTATCTTTCCATCAATAGAGCGTCCTCTTATGACACCCTCCGCCTTCTTAGCACGGATAGGCTCCGGGGCTACTCCTCCCAGGACAATACGGACGTCCTTACAAACGTGGTCATACGCAGTTAATACCGATGCCACACTCACAATGGCGAAATCGATGGGTTTTCTCAGTGTGAACTTTTCATACCTCTGCAGTGCCCCCTCCGGAGGCTTAGGGATCTGGATTTCTTTTATGAGCTCATCTGGATCAAGAACGGTGGAGCACGTCGCGCTGGCTTTGAAAAAATCCTGCACAGCGACTGTCCGTTTCGTTGTGACGATCCGGGCGTCAAGTGCAACGAGGGCGACGCCCACATCGGATGGTCCGACGGCAAGGCAGCCGCAATTGAAGCAGCGTTGCGCCTCTCTCTCGATTTCACTCTCACTGAGGCCGGAAATGTCCTCCATATCAATGCTCTTGATCCGATCGGTCGGTGGCACTTCGTGAACCTCTACCCGAGGAATTTCCTGAAAAAAAGATTCGACAAAACCATCGTCCAGCTTCGCGTTGATAGCGGAGGACTTGCCCTCCCCAAGCACGGATTCCATTACCCGTACTGCCTCTCGTGCCGATGCGACCGCCTGAATGACCGTCGAGGGTCCTGACACCATATCGCCACCCATAAAAACGGACTTGCCAACTTTCTGGAAATCTGCGGTGAGAAACGGATCAGCTGCCTGGCCTATGGCAATAATAACGTTCTCCGCCTCAAGGCTCAAGGCTTTGCATGTAGTGTCATATTGCGGGTTGAACGAGCCGTCAGGCTCGCGGACCGAAACGCATGTCACGGTCTCTATGCCGGAGACCTTACCGCCCTTCGTTATAATCTCTGTTATACCCAGGGAGGGATGGATGGTTATCCCTTCTTCCTCGGCCTCGAGGATCTCTTGATCCAGGGCAAGCATCCTGTCTTTGGAAGTAAGGTCGAGGCACTCGAGGCAGACGACGTGGACTTCCTCGGAGCCAAGCCTCCGAGCGGTCCTGGCGGCATCTATGGCTACGCTTCCTCCGCCGATAACAATCACCTTGTTGCCCAAAGGGACTTTCTCTCTGGAATTGATCTTTTTCAGGTAGTCCAGCGCGTAATGCACACCCTGGGCATCTTCGCCGGGTACACCCAGCTTTAAGCTTTTCCAGGTCCCCCCTGCCGCAAAGACAGCGTCAAAGCGGTCCTTGATATCACTGAGTGCCACATCTTTTCCCACATCCACCCCCACCTCGAAGGTAATCCCCATGCCCTTGAGGGCCTGGATCTGCCTCCTCACCAATTCCTTTGGAAGACGATAAGGTGGTATACTATACAGGAGCATGCCACCCGCCTCCTGCATTTTTTCGTAGACGGTGACCTTGTGACCGTCCCGCCTCAAGTAGAACGCTGCGGCAAGTCCCGCAGGGCCAGAGCCCATGATGGCGACTTTCTTGCCGGATTCTTTCGTAGGTGGACTATAGAATTTATCTGCCCTATCAAGTACATAATCACCTATGCCCCGCTCCACACAGTGAATCGCCACAGACTGGTCAAATTCACTGCGGTTGCATTCAGTCTCGCAGAAAATCGGACACACCCGTCCGGTCATCGCAGGGATCGGGTTGTAATCCATCAGCATTTGCGCCGCTTCTGCAAAGTCACCTTTACGCACCTTTTGCAAGTACGAAGGGATAGCAATATGGGCCGGGCAATGGCTCGAGCAGGGATACTCAGCCAGAGGGGTAGCGCCGAAAAGTGAGTGATAACGGTTGTCGCCCGCTAGGGCACTACATATCTTGCCGCCTTTGCGCAGACAGACAATGGGGCCGCCAATCTGTGTCGGATAGCGGTAATACCAGCATCGCACATCCTGTGCCAGGTTCCCGCCGATGGTGGCCATGTTTCGGATGTGAGGACTGGCAACAGAATGAACCGCTTCTGCGAGAAGTTTGTAGTCTTCCTTCACTTCCATTGAGCCTGCGATGTCGGCCAGCTTCGTTAATGCGCCTATTCTGAGGCCCTTCATATTTTTTTTGATATAGTCCAAGCCATTGATCGTCTTTATATTGATTACTGCCTCAGGGTAGTCAGGTATGGTTTTGTCTCTCATGGCCCCCAGGAGGTCCGTACCTCCAGCGTTGACTCTTGCCCTTCCTTTGTATTTTACAAGAAGTGTAGTCGCTTCTCTGAGGGATCGCGCATTATGGTGTCTGAATGGCTTCATTTCGTACCTCCCTGATCTCTTCTAAGGTTTGAACTTATCTTTCCCAGCGCTTTCAGTACCCTGTCTGGTGTGACAGGATACTCATACAGCCATGTGCCGACTGCGTTGGATACCGCCATGAGCACGGCAGATGGCCCGGGCGATGTGGATACTTCTCCAACTCCTATGGCATGGAAACGGTGGCTGGGAAATGGCGTTTCCATGACCACATTGTCAATCACGGGCAGCTCGGCAAAGGTACGCCACTTGTAGTCTATCAAGTTTGCATTTACAATATGTCCTGTCCGGCGATCAAGGATCGTCTCTTCGAAGATTGCGCTATCAATGCCTGCGGAACCAAAACACCCATTGAGCTGACCTTCGAGGCCCGGCGGGTCTATAATCTGACCCACATCTGTGGCGTTCACCACGCGGATGAGGTCTACCTTCCCTGTTTCTGTGTCGACCTCAACCTCTACAAAGCTCATCATGCAGTTACACATAGTAAAATCAGGGTCAAAACGTCCGTAGCCAAGTATGGTCCGGTCGTTTCCCATGGCCCTCCACTTCACGTTCTTTTCCGAATGGCCCTTCACAAATACCACCCCATCGGCCGTATCGAGGTCCCCAGGATCCGTGCCAAGTTTGCGTGCACCCAATTCCAGGAGTAGTCGTCTTGCGTCTTCTGCCGCATTGATGACAGCGCTCCCAATGGCATAGGTCCCTCTGGAACCGACCGGTCCGAACTCGAAAGGGGTCACCAGCGAATCTGCCGGCGTCATGGAGATGCGCTCCAGCGGTATCTGGAGCACCTCCCCAACCATTTTGACATAGTTGCTCTTCTGGCCGGTCCCGTGCTCCGCCACACAGAGAAAGATGGTTGCCGTGCCGTTATAACCGAGCTGTACGTAGGCCTCTGATGCATCCTCACCGATATCGGCATTCCCGTGAACACCCACCCCGATGCCGCGCCGTTTGGCGCCGTTCACTGCGGTCGGTTTCAGCCAACCTTTCCATTTCTTCTTCCAGCCGAAGGTTTCGGCGCCTTTGTCCATAGCTTTTGAGTAGTCGACCCCCCGGAAGTCATACCATCTTCCATCACGCCAATAGTACCCTCCACCAGGTTTGACAAAGTTTTTCTTGAGGACCTCAAAGGGATCAAGCTCTGCCTTCTCCATGGCAAGGCAGAGAAGTGGGATGAAGGAGCTTTTTAACTCCTGACCGCCGAAGCCCCTTGTAGCGCCGGAGGCGTTCCGATTGGTAGCCACTACAATGTTCTTAAGGTCCCAGTTAGGGCACTGGGCCATGATCATCAGTTCTCCCGAACCGATCGCAACCTGGGCCTGAGTCGTGAAAGAATAGTATCCAGTGTCAACATACCATGTGCCCTGTATGGCGGTTAATGTGCCGTCCTTCTTCATCCCCACTCTCGCATGAATACGCGAGCTGACCCGCAACACGAAGGTAGCCATGTGCTCCTCTTTTGTGATCATCACCTTTACTGGCCGCCCGGTGGCCCTGCTGAGAAGGATGGCATAGCTCTCTACCTGCCAGCACGTAAATTTTGTCCCAAAACCGCCTCCCACCTGACACCCGATGCTTCGTACCTCTACCTCTCGGTTGAAGACATGGAAAAGGGTGACCTTATCCATGTAAGGAGCCTGGCTGGTTCCCCAGATAGTAACCTTATCTGGTTCTTCCCAGACCGCTATCGCCCCAACTGATTCAGCGGGGAGGGCGTTCGGTATATTCTCGTATCCAAAGGTGCCTTCGCTAATGACATCGGCCTCTGCAAATCCCTTCTCTACATCACCTCTCACAACACCTTTGAGACAGTTGGGACCGTAGATGATTGTACCCCCTGGCACTATATTTCCGGGAAACTCATCGTACACCAGGGGGGCGCCAGGAGCGAGGGCAGAATCTATATCAAAGACCGCTGGGAGCACCTCATACTCGACATCGATGAGGGCAATAGCTTCTTCTGCGATCTCTTCGGTTGTCGCCGCCACAAGAGCGACGACATCACCTACACACCTGACCTTTTTATCAAGGACGCGCACGTTACGGGGTGTGCCTCCCCTATAATCAGGGATATCTTCCCAGGTGAGGACTGCTTTCACGCCCGGCAGCGCCAAAGCCTTGCTTTTGTCAACCTTCTTGATGAGCGCATGGGCATGGGGGCTTCTTTTCACCTTTCCATAGAGGAGGTTCTGAAATTTCATATCGTCCAAGTACTGTGTTGCCCCCGTGACGATATCCTCTGCATCCCTTCGCTTTATAGCCTTACCAATATATCTATAGTTATTGCTCATCTCTTATCTCCCCTTGTCTGCAACCGACATGACCGCTCTCACCACATGGTAATGGCTTACGCACCGGCAGAAATTACCCGATAGGGCCTCCTTGACTTCTTCCTCGGTGGGGTGTGGATTCTCGTTTAGCAGTACTTTTGACGTCATAATCATACCTGGCGTGCAAAAACCGCATTGAAAGGCCGTATGGTCGACAAAAGCTTGCTGCAAGGGATCGAGCTCACCGGTCTTAGGATTCCTCAACCCCTCGATTGTGGTTATACTCTTTCCATCGCATTCAATCGTAAGGACCTTACAGGAAAGGACCGCCCTCCCATCCATGATCACCGTGCAAGCTCCACAAGCGCCGTTGTCACAGGAGATCTTCGTGCCCGTAAGGCATAAAGTCTCCCTCAGGGTGTGGGACAGTGTATTGAAAGGTTCAACTCCGCCGGGCCTACCGCCTACGTCGAGCGCGTAAACTTGCCCGTTTACCGTAAGGTGAATAGTCTGGTCATTAAAGGCTCGCTTTGTGGTCTGGTTTGTCTTCTTTACTGCCATGTCGCTTCCTCCATTTCGAGCATTATGCCGTTGGGGTGGGAAAGTATAACCCCATGTTTTTCCCATCCCTATTTGCCTCATACCAAGCTTGCTTCGTTCATGTAGCTTGTTACATTTGTCCAGTTACCGACGTGCGGGCTTACCTCAATGTGCTGAAATGTACCCCTGCGTTGCTTGCTCAAGCTTTCTTGAGGACTCCTTTCAAAAATGCTCACAATGGACAAAAAATAGCGCCTACTGAAGCAGACGCTCAAATCAGAAACGCTTGATTTCACTGGTGCCTAGGGCCGCCAGAGTTGAACCGGCACGGGAGTCACCTCCCGAGGGAATTTGAGTCAATACCCGACCAACAGGCAATTTCCCATCATTTTTGAATACTTATAAATCAAGTACTTAGAGAAGTCAAGTTGGAATAGCTTGGGTTATCTTGGATTATTTTAGGTTAAGACGGTTACACTTTGGTTACACCATACCCCCCACCCGGAGCAGTCGTAAAGCACCCTGTTTGTTATATCTGCCCTGCCCATATAGACATTACTCCTATGCAAAGATAAAATCCTACACAATTTTTATTTTCCATATTCATCGGAGTCCCCTAAAATTTTTTTCTCCCTACTTTTATGGGACTCCTTAAAATTTTTTTCTCCTACTTTTTGCAAAAGTTTTCCCCCCGATTGGGTTTATTACATCTTTAAGATTTACCTACAAATCTTTCTCCGTGCGTGATCCTTGAGGACAAGGATTATGACTTAAAAAAAAGCAATAACGACCGCGCGGTTTTTAGGCATCCGCTGAAGTGTCAAGCGTTACTCTTTTTCGCTTGAAACTCAATAATCAAATCTGATCCCATAACCCTGGTAATTGATCAGGACTTTTCTTATGGAAGAATTTTTCCTCTTATTTCGTTAGAGAGGTCAGAATTATTAATTCAAGGCCTGAATGATCCTCACAAGTGATTACCCTATATTTAAAGGAAGAAAAAAAAGATTAGTAGGGCCATTTATCCTTCCAAGGCCGTGCTTCCTCGAAGGCTGCCGCAGCTCTTAAAACCGTTAGATCCTCGAAACGCCTGCCTATGATCTGGAGACCAATGGGTAAACCATCTGTAGTCCAGGTGCAGGGCAAAGAGGCCGCTGGCTGGCCAGTTAAATTAAATGGATAAGTAAAGCCAAGGTAATTCAAAGGATGGATCTTCTGCCCGGCAACCTCCCTGGGCCAATCAATACCCACCGGAAAGGGGGGAAGCGGCAGCGTGGGGGTCAGGAGCAAATCATATTTTGCAAAGAAAGGCTGTAGTCTCTCCCAGAGCATATGACATCGGTTTACAGCACACACGTAATTGACAGCGGTGGCCTTGAGACCAATTTCAGTTAATCTCACCAGCCCCGGATCTAAGCGGTCTTTCCATTCTTCCAGTTGACCTCCAATGGCGCCTGCGCAATCAGCAGCAAAAAGGAGTTGATAGGCATCATGCATCAACGGGAAGTCAGGGGTAGCCTCTTCTACCTCGCAACCCATCTTTGAAAAAACCCGGACTGCACCCTCAGCAGCTTCTCGGACTACCGGATCAACTACGACATGGCCCAAGTCCTTGCTCCAGGCAATGCGCAGGCCCCGAACCCCCTTTTTCATTTCTTCTCGGTAATTTAGCTTTCCTCCCGGCAAGGATAAAGGATCCCAGTCGTGCGGCCCAGCCATCACCTCCATCATCATGGCCGCATCTGCCACGGTGCGGGTCAGAGGACCGTAATGAACCACACGTCGGTCCAAAGTCTCCCAGCCCGGAAGCAAGGGATAAATGGGTATCCTTCCCCGGGATGGTTTGAGGCCGAAGATTCCGCAGAAACTTGCCGGAGCCCTGATGGACCCTCCGCCATCACTTCCCACGGCCAGGGGCCCCATGCCGGAGGCAACTGCTGCTCCCGCACCGCCACTCGAACCGGCTGGAGTCATCTCCAAGTTCCAAGGGTTGCGGGTGATTCCCCAAAGGAGGCTGTCAGTTACGGCCTTATAACCGTACTCACACGAATTCGTTTTGCCAATTATGATAGCTCCGGCTGCCTTAAGCCTATCAACTACTACCTCGTCCTGATCTGGAATAAAGTTCTCGTGCATTTTGGAGGCAAAGGTTGTACGGATACCCTTGGTGAAAAGCAGATCTTTAATGGACACGGGAAGGCCGAAGAGTAGCCCTTCGCCCTTCTCTTTGAAAATTTTTTTATCGGCTTGCCGCGCTTCGGCCATGGCTGAATCCTGGGTGATTGTACAGAAGGCGTTTAGCTTGGGATTCAGCTTCTCAATTCGGGCCAGAATAACTGCCATGATCTCAGAGGGTTTAACTTCTTTGGCAGCAATCATCCGCCTCAATTCCAATCCGCATAATCTCCAAAGTTCAGCCAAGGGAATCCTCCTGATTACTTCATATGCCCGAAGTGCTTATTAAAAAATTTTATTGAAACCATAAGAACTCGTTTTTGGGTGAGTTAAACATACGAAAAAAAGAGTTGTATTACAAGACAAAAAAGACTATCGAGGATTACGGATTCAAATCAAGAATGCTTTATGAAAATGTCTGTTTGTGGAAGTGCTCCTCTTTTCTCCCAAACTCTGTTGGTCCCGATACAAAATTAATGCTTGCACCAAATGTTGGTTCGGGTATGATCCTTGAGGGTGAGGATATCGGTTTGCTATTCGGGAAGGAGCAACCACCATTAACATCCCTGACACGGTAGGTTATGCCATCCCTCTGAGTTTGGAAGCCTCATTCGTACTATCCGGCAAAGAATCAAGGGAATAGAAAAAGTAACATTGAGCGTCCACTGTCATAAGAATTATTTTCAAGTAGCGCCGTTATTGGATTTCAGTTACTTCTAATCCAATGATGCAGACTACTTAATCTTGCCCAGCGCTTTCAACACTTTATCCGGAGTGAACGGATAGTCCATTATTCTCACGCCGATAGCGTTGTAAACAGCCATAAGTACGGCACTGGGGCCGGGAGAGGTGGATATCTCGCCAACACCAACCGCATGAAAACGGTGGCTGGGGATAGGTTTATCCATAGTTATGTTATCAAAATGAGGCAGGTCGTTGAAGGTCCGCCATTTATAATCAATCATGTTGGAATTGACCATTCGCCCGGTACTGGGGTCCAGCATACCACCTTCGAATATCGCTGTGTCCAGGCCTGCGGCTCCCAGGGCGCCGTGTAACTGGCCTTCCAGGGAGGCGGGAGAGATTACCTGACCGCATCCGGCGCTGTTGAGGACGTTTACGAGTTTAACCTTACCTGTCGCAGTATCAACTTCGACCTCGACGAATGTCATAAGAAAATTGCTCAGCGTGAAATCCTCGTTAAAACGGCCCTTACCCAGGATTGTGGTCGCGTTGCCAGTTGCTTTACGCCAGGGTAGCCTGTTCTTGGGATCCCTAATCTCGAATACATATCCGTCTTCAGTATCGAGCTCTTCAGGTGTGAGTTTCATCACCGGGGCCGCCATTTCCAGAAGCTGACGCCGGGCATCCTCAGCTGCCTGTATGACAGCTGAACCTATAGTAAACGTGCCCCGTGAACCTACCAGGGCAAACTCGTGCGGATTACCATCTGTATCCGGAAAGCTCATATTGACATGGTCAAGGGGGAGCTGCAGCACCTCGGCAGCCATCTTACACAAGCTGCTGCGCTGGCCACCCCCTGCCTCTGCAATTGCAACCAAAACAAGAGCACGGCCATCCGGAGTCAGTTTTACCCATGCTTCTGAGTCGTCTTCACCGACGTCCGCGTTGCAGTGGATGCCCAGACCCACCCCCCGCCGCTTGTTACCATCGACAGACGTTGGTTTACCCCATCCCTTCCATTTTTCTTTCCAACCAAATTTGGCTGCGCCATTATCAATGGCCGGAGAGAAATCTACTCCCCGATAAACGTACTTTTTGCCGTTCCGCCAGAAGTATTCATCGCCTGCCCTGACGAAGTTCTTTTTGAAGAAGTCTACCGGGTTAACGCCAACCTTTTCCATTGCCATGCCCATTATGGGCAGAATCGAGCTTTCCAGTTCCTGGCCGCCGTAGCCCCGGACAATGCCGGTGGGCGCCCGGTTAGTGAGGACCAGCTTGGAGCGGAGGTTCCAGTTAGGACAACGCAAGGCTAGCTGAAGCTCACCGCAGCCTACGGCAATCTCATGTGGTCCTGCTTCCGAACCCGAGCCGGTATTGACAAACCAGTCTCCGGTTACCGCCGTGACCGTGCCGTCCTTTTTGATACCAACACGGGCAATAAAGCGGGATGACAATCGTAATGAGTAGGCAGCCAAGTGCTCCTCTTTTGTGTAATAAATCTTGACCGGTCGTCTGGTTGCCTTCGATAGTTCAGCGGCAAAGCCGATTGGCGTCAGGTTGGCATTTTTCGTGCCGTAGCTGCCGCCGCACTGTGTGGCGATAAATTGCGTGTTGCGTGTTTGCCATACGGAAGAAAGGTTGAGCCAGGTATTTGTTCAGACCAAGTGATTGAGTTGCCACGTAGGCTACCAGTTTATCCGGATTTTCCCAGTATGCAACCACACCGGGCGGTTCCGGGGGCAATGGATTGGGAAAACACTCATAAAATCCCGTGCCCTCAATTATTTCATCAGCCTCGGCAAAGCCTTTGTCAACATCTCCCTTGACTACATTTTGCAAAAGCTT
>JBEKDJ010000139.1:0-11646 GCA_050014415.1 Thermodesulfobacteriota bacterium
AGGAAGACTGAGCTTGGGAACGTGGCAACAGATCGTTTTCATCGATTTTGATAACAGGAAAAGGGAGAGAAACATCATCATTCATATTATGGGTGAATAGGCAAAACCGAAACTCTGTTCCGGGTATAAATTTGGTTTTCTAAAACAGGGTTCTAAAATCCCTCCCGACCTCCCTTTCCGAAAGGGTGGAGAGTCCTGCCAAAGTCGGGATTCCCCCTTTGAAAAAGGGGGATGAACCCCGTACTATTTAGTGCGGGGTGAAGGAGGATTTAACAGTGTTTCAAAGAACGAAAGTGTTACTGTACCGGTAAAATCGTTGGTTATTTTTATGACATGATTGTGATTAGATTCGTCAGAGTATTTTCGGAAGCCGACTAAATAATATGGCTACTACCGACTTTTCTCAGAAGGGTGCACATGAAAAAAGGTCAGCCGCATTGAGTTCTGTCATTGCGGCTGTTGGCTTGACCGGTTTCAAGATTATCGTTGGGGTTACCACAGGCAGTTTAGGCATTCTTGCCGAAGCAGCCCATTCTGGCCTCGATCTCATGGCTGCTATGATGACTTTCCTAGCAGTCCGAATTTCCGGCAAACCGGCAGATCGCAGTCACCTCTATGGCCACGGCAAGGCGGAAAACCTCTCTGCGCTCTTTGAGACCCTGCTTCTTCTGGTTACCTGTGCCTGGATCATCTATGAGGCGACCCACCGCCTTTTGTTTCACCCCGTTGATGTAAAAGTGACCTTCTGGTCTTTCACTGTCATGATCACATCGATTTTGGTAGATATCTCCCGTTCTCGTATCCTTTATCGGGCAGCCAGGAAATACAACAGCCAAGCCCTTGAGGCAGATGCGCTGCACTTTAGCACGGATATCTGGAGTTCCGGCGTAGTGATCTTGGGATTGTTTTTTGTGAAGTTGAGCGAGTGGGTACCGGGCTTAATGCTTCTGCGCCAAGCAGATTCAGTCGCAGCCATCATGGTGGGATTGATTGTCGTTTACATCAGCATACAACTAGGTATTCGGACGATTCAGGCATTGCTGGACGTTGCCCCATCAGGCATTGAAAAAAAGATCACTTCTGCAATAGAAGTCCTGCCAGGTGTAACCGATTGTCATCATGTAAGGCTGCGTTACTCAGGGCCTCAGCTCTTTGTGGATATACATGTACTCCTTGATGGCAATCAAACCTTAAAAGATGCCCATAATCTTACAGAAGAAATTGAGCGCGTTATCCAGAAACTCGTACCAAATGCAGATGTCACTGTCCACCCTGAGCCAAATTCGGGATAAGAATCTTTAAAGCAAAGGGAAAAGATACTTAGGTAAGATCTATGGATATAATAAAATTTTTTATTGAGATTTTGCTCAACCTTGATAAACACCTTGATTTGATTATTCGAAACTATGGTATTTGGACCTATGCCATTTTCTTTCTCATTATCTTCTTAGAAACAGGTCTTGTCGTCACGTTTTTCTTTCCGGGAGATTCCCTACTTTTTGCTGTAGGGACCTTTGCTGCCCTTGGCTCACTCGACTTGAAGTGGCTCATGATGGATCTATCTCTCGCTGCCATTGCGGGGGATAGTGTGAATTACTGGATCGGACATATGATGGGTCCAAAAGTATTCAGTAAAGAGAGGTCACGTTTTCTCAACAAAGAACATCTTCACCGTACCCACCGATTCTACGAAAAATATGGTGGAAAGACGATCGTTCTTGCTCGGTTCATTCCAATTATCCGCACGTTTGCGCCCTTCGTAGCTGGTATTGGAAGCATGACATATGGTCGTTTTATTGTTTACAATATCACGGGGGGAATTGCCTGGGTGGTGGTTTTTGTTTTGGTGGGTTATTTCTTTGGCAATATCCCTTTCGTCAAAAACAATTTTTCGTTGGTCATCTTCGCGATCATTTTTATTTCTATTCTTCCTGGTATGATCGAATTCATCCGCCAGCGAAATCAATCCTCCTGACCGTAACCCCTCAGTTAAGGTCGAAGATGTTATCCCCAGGATCGGGGTGGTCTCTCTGGAGAAAACTTGAAGCGGCACATTCTTGGTGATGAACCAAGGCGTAGATATCTTTAAGACGGTGCTTTCAGCACGCCGCCGATTCCCCTCTCTCCAATGATCCGCAATTTCAAGGTTTCGGACGGGAGACCACTTCGATCCAACTCCGCCTGAGACTGAGGGGTTGCACCTCACCAACCGATTCATATGACATTCGGTCCAGCCCAATTGAGATTCAAATTCGGACTCCATAGGTTTTATTCATAACGTAAGGCTTCAATAGGGTTAAGCAGCGAAGCTTTTCTTGCCGGGTAGAATCCAAAGAATACCCCCACAGAGCCAGAGAAGAGAAAGGCCAGAAGGATCGCTTGTGTTGAAAAGGAAGTTGGCCATTGGGTAAACGTAGCGAGCACAACCGTTCCCGCAACACCTACTCCGATGCCTATCATCCCTCCAATCAGGCTGAGCACCAGAGATTCGATAAGGAACTGGAGGAGGATATCCCTTCCCTTGGCACCCACAGCAATCCGAATGCCGATCTCTCTCGTCCTCTCAGTCACCGAAACGAGCATGATGTTCATAATCCCAATACCCCCGACGATCAGGGAGATGGAGGCGATGGCACCGAGGAGAAGAGACATTACGCTGGCTGATTGTTCAGCAGTCGACATGATCTCTGTAAGATTCCTTACGGTAAAGTCATTATCCTGAGTGGGCTGAATATGATGCCTCTGTCGAAGAAGATCGTTGATTTGATTCTCCACCTCCCGCATAACCTCCGGCTCCCTTGCTTGGACCGCAATCTGCCTCACCATCCCTGGAAATTGCATCCCAAAAAGTCTTTTTTGTGCAGTCGTCAGTGGAACGATGATCGTATCATCCTGATCCTGCCCCATGGTCGATTGCCCCTTGGAAGCAAGGACTCCAATGACTGTAAAAGGAACATTCTTAATACGGATGACTTGACCAATCGGATCGATCCCTCCGAAGAGATTATCCACGACCGTCTGCCCCAAGAGACAAACCTTCGTTGCTCCGTCGACGTCCTGTTGGGCGAAGGGCCGCCCCGAAGAAAGAGGCCACTCCCGGATGTCGAGGACTTCAGGTGTTGTCCCACTAATAACGGTAGACCAGTTCTGATTTCCGAAGACCACCTGTGCTGCCCCGCCGAGGTTGGGAGCCACATACTTGACACCAGGAATTTCTGCCTGGATGGCCTTCGCATCACCAACATTTAATGTTGGTACAGTCCCACTTCCGAACCGAAGTCCCCCACTTGTCGAACTCCCCGAGAGAACAATGAGCATGTTCGATCCCATACTGGCAATCTGCTCCGCGATCCGCTTTTTTGCCCCTGAACCCACGGCAACCATAGCGATCACCGCACCCACACCAATGATGATTCCCAACATCGTCAGGGTTGAACGCATCTTGTTGACCATCAGCGCACTTAAGGCAATCCGAAGGCTTGCGAGAAGACGTGTCATTTCCGTCCTCCTCCCACTGCCGCGACAGCCGGAGCCGAATTCTCGTGATCATCAACGATCCTTCCATCTTTGAAGTGGATATTCCGTTTAGCAAAGGAGGCAATGTCCGGCTCATGGGTGATCATGATGATGGTAATTCCCATCTCCCGATTGAGGCGCTGAAAAATACCCATAATCTCTTCGCTCGTCTTCGAATCGAGATTCCCTGTGGGTTCATCGGCTAGCAGGATGGAGGGCTGATTGACTAAGGCACGGGCAATGGCAACCCTTTGCTGTTCACCTCCGGAGAGCTGACTGGGATGGTGATGTGACCTTCCTTCCAATCCTACTTGAGAAAGGGCCTTTCGAGCCATCTCCCTCCTTTTGGAGGTTGGGGTTCCAGCATAGATCAGGGGAAGCTCAACATTTTCCACAGCCGATGTTCTCGAAAGAAGGTTAAATCCCTGGAAGACGAAGCCAATCTTCTGATTTCGGATCTCTGCCAACTCATCCCTCGAAAGATGTTCGCCGTTGATGCCATCCAAAAGGTACTCACCACGGGTGGGTTGATCCAAAAACCCTAAGATATTCATGAACGTCGACTTGCCGGAGCCGGATGCCCCCATGATGGCCACAAATCCTCCTCGTTCAACCGACAAAGAAACACCCTGAAGGGCTTGAACTTCGACCTCGCCCAAACTGTAGACTTTCACCAATTCGCGAACTTGAATCACTGGTTCCATAACACTCAAATTCAGATTTTTGATTTTAGATTCTTCGTAACAGTTTAGCGCTTTGAAAAACTAATCTCTTGGGACACCGGTCAGGGATGTTGGAAAAGTTTTAGAGCGGAAACCTTTTGATGAATTATTCAGAAGGCTCCAAGACGATCACGACGATTTTCCTAATTTCTCCATTCCGATGACATAGAATATGAAAACCGCATTCTAAAACCTTGGAAACATCTCTGACCGGTGACCTAATTTGCTCCATATCAAAGAGCTAAAGTGTTACGATTTTTCGCATCTGCAATGTATCTTGTTTATCGACCCATTCCCCGCATGGATGGCGGAGAAGTGCTGCTTTGATTCTGAGCTTTCTTATTCGAAGTCTCTTCCACAATCACTTCTGTCCCCTCGCGCAGATCCCCTGCCACCACTTCACTGAAAGTGCCGTCGGTAACTCCGAGGACAATGGGGACTGGAACCGGTTTTCCTTCTGGAGACAGAACCCATACCCTGCCTGGCTTCTCCTGGTCCCCTTCCGAGGATTTTATCCGCTCACCCGGTTTCTGTGGAGAAGATCCCTTCACACCTTCTTTGCCGGCAGACGCTGGCCGAAATCTCAGTGCAGCGTTAGGTATCTTCAAAACGCCTTCTCTATGGGCAATCAAAACAGAGACATTTGCTGTCATCCCTGGCTTCAACTTTAAGTCTTTATTGTCCACCTGAATAACGACATCATAGGTCACCACATTCTGAACAATAATGGGAGCATCACGAATCTCAGAAACTTTCCCGTGAAAAGTCCGCTCCGGATAAGCGTCAACCGTAAAGGTCGAATCCTGCCCCACCATAATGCGGCCGACATCCGCTTCGCTCACATTGGTATCGACCTGCATCTTAGTCAGGTCTTTGGCAATGGTAAAAAGGGTGGGAGCTTGAAGACTGGCTGCCACGGTCTGACCAACATCCACATTCCTCGAAATCACAGTTCCGTTGACTGGAGAAAGGATAGTGGCATACCTCAAGTTTATCTCTGCCAGTTTCAAAGCGGCCTTCGCTTGCTCTATCTGCGCCTTGATCGACTCCACCTGAGATTTGGCAGATTCCAGTTGGGCCTTGGCTGCCTCCTGTTGGGCGACTGCTGTATCATAATTCGTCTGGGCTGTGTCCATTGTGGCCTGGGCAATGACTTGTCTTTCCACAAGCGGTCGATTTCGATCCAGAGTCTTCTTCGTGTCTAAAACGGCGATCTCTGCCTTGGTGAGGTTGGCTTTGGCATTCTCAAGGTTTGCCTGGGCATTCAAGAGATTAGCCTGAGCGTTTAACACATTGGCCTTTGCCTGATCGACCTGGGCTTGAAAGATCGCTGGATCAATCTGGGCGATTACCTGTCCTTCCTTCACTTGGGAATTAAAATCGGCATAGAGCTCCTTAATCGTCCCAGAAACCTGACTCCCCACCAAAACGTTAACCACCGGATTAATGGTCCCGGTAGCTGTGACGACAAAGTTGATCTCCCCCGGCGTCACCTTCGCTATTTTGAATCCAGAGTTCGATCCTTTTTGTCCGATCCCCGAGTAGAAGAGAAATCCTCCAGTCAAAAAAAGAAGCAAGATGATGAGAATAGTTATCAGATACTTTTTACGGTGGCCCATTTTATTTTTCCTTCCCTTTATTCCTAAACTGGAGACGAATTGGAACTCCTTCAAAGCTGAAATTCTCCCGAATCTGATTGACCAGGTAGCGCTCGTAAGAAAAATGGATGCCATCAGGGCTGTTGGTATAGATCACAAAGGTAGGAGGGGCTGTGGAAACTTGGGTAATATAGTTCAAATTCACCCTTCGATTCCGATGGAGAGAAGGTGGGTGATTCTCTACCCACTCTCCAAGATACCTATTTAATCGAGAGGTAGGAATTCTCTTCTTTGCCTGCTCTGCGACGTGGTCTATCACATCCAGAACTTTCTTGACTCTTTGACCCGTCAAAGCAGAGATAAAGAGGATAGGGACATAATAGAGAAACTTCAGGCGACGTCGCATCTCCCTTTCTGACTCCGCCATGGTCTGGGAATCCTTCTCAATCAGATCCCATTTGTTCACTACGAGGATGCATCCCCTCCCCTTCTCATGAACAAAACCCCCGATGCGGGCATCCTGGTCGGTCACTCCTTCTTCTGAATCTAACATAAGAATGGCAACATTGCATCGGTCGATGGTTCGAAGGGCCTCCACAATGCTGTACTTCTCCAACTGTAAGCTAATCCGGCTCTTCCTTCGGATGCCCGCCGTATCAACCAAGACATATCTCCTCCCATCTCTTTCAAAAGGCGTATCAATCGCGTCTCGGGTCGTCCCGGGTGCTTCATCGACGATTACCCTTTTGTATCCTAATAGACGATTGATCAGGGAGGATTTCCCTACGTTCGGCCTTCCGAGCACAGCCACTCTTACTGCATCGCCATCCCATCTCTCTTCAGTTGCACCTGGAAGAACCCGAATCACATCATCCATCAAATCCTCGACACCATATCGATGTTCCGCAGATATGGAGTAGATGGGTTCCACGCCTAAGCCATAAAATTCAAAGGCCTTCTCCTCATGCTTGGTCCCATCAATCTTATTGACGATATGGAACACGGGTTTATTCAAACGCCTCAGAATATCGGCAATCTCCTTATCCGAAGGGGTGATGCCTTCTTTCCCGTCCATAAGAAAGAGAATGGCATCAGCTTCATCCATTGCCAACTGACATTGTTCACGCATCTGTTTGAACATCCGATCCTTCGAAGCCGGCTCGAAACCGCCGGTATCGATCAGGGTGAAGGTCCTTCCCTCCCAATCGACCTCGGCATAATTCCGATCACGGGTCACGCCGGGTTCGTCGGCTACGATGGCCTTCTTTCCCCCACGAATACGATTGAACAGGGTGGACTTCCCGACGTTGGGTCTTCCAACAATGGCGATGATGGGATTCATGGTCACTCTTCTCTCAAAATGGCTATTTGCTATTATAAAATAGCAATAAAATCCACACAATGAGCTTTGTTTTTCAGGGTAAAGGGAGATGGACCCGTGTTCAATATCACTTTTTAAGAAATTCTTTCTATTGTTCAAGACGGAGGAGATCACCAGGTATCACAGTAGACGTAAGATGAGGAATAAGGACCCTATCTTCATTCTATGAACTGGAAAAGAGCGCACGGAGGACATGGGGGGCAATCTGAGGATTCTCCTTAAACCTCCGCATGGAGTACGCATACCATTGCTGACCAAAGGGAACATAGATACGCATCCGGTGACCATCAGCTACAATCCGGTCACGAAGTTTCATCCTCACGCCATAGAGCATTTGAAACTCATACGCGAACTTTTGAAGGTTCATTTTCTGGATATATCGATAGGCGGCTTCCACCAGAAAATCATCATGCGTTGCAATGGCGACGTAGCATCTTGCATCGAAAAGCATCTTCAAAAGTCTCAGATAATTGCGACGGATCTCCCCTCTATCTCTGAACGCAACCTCGTCAGGCTCAATATAGATTCCTTTGCAAAGTCTGACATTGACCTTCTTGTCAACCAACCGCTTGACATCCTCCTCACTTCGCCTCATATATGCCTGAATGACAATCCCTACGTTCTCAAAACCATCTGAACGTAGCCTCTCATATAGTTTCAAAGTCGCGCTTGTGGTCGAGGAATCCTCCATGTCGATCCGCACAAAACTGTGGTAGCCGCGAGCGATCTCCAGCAACCACTTCACATTTGAATGACAGAACGCTTCATCGATCCTGATCCCGAATTGCGTGGGCTTGATAGAGAGATTGGCGTCCAGACGGTTTTCATCGATCTCGTGAAGGACTTCGTCGCCTGCCTTAACCGCCGCAAAAGCTTCTTCCTTCGTTGTAACATTCTCGCCGAGAACATCCACCGTTGCCATCATATTCTTCAGATTGAAACTTCTCACAACACGCACTGCATCATCAAGGCTTTCACCGGCGACGTAGCGCATGGCAAACGGCTTCACCAGACCTTTGGGGAAGAGTTGAAGGACGGACACCATCAGTCGATTAACCAGATTCATTCGAACTCCAATCGTTCGTGCCGGCCAAACAAGCGTTCTCTGCGGAATAAGGGAGGGATGGCAGATGCTTCCATTCGGAGTCAGCTGCCATTTCGTCTTATATGCTCAAAGGGGGAGCTCAGAATACACTTCTGCCCGGCGGGTCCATTCATTCTGTGGATACTTCGAAAACACAGCATTCCATTCCCGGTGCAAGGCTCTCCGAAAAAGCTCGCTGAAAAGTGACACTAAGAATTTGACCTTCCGACTACGTTTGGTCGGTTCTCTAAGATGACCTGGTCAACGATCTCTCCGCAAAAGATACACCTCCATCCCCAAAAAAACTCACAGATACCGTAGAATTTCTCGTAGACCATTGCACCTCCACATCGGTGACATTTCATGGCAACCTCCTCAGAAAGAAATGATACCCGCGACTCGTGTTCAAAACCTATTCCTTCCTTACCCATAGGACCATTTTCGCTAATAAGGATCAGAGAGGTAAACCCTACACCCCGTGTCAGAGCACGGGCCTCTTCGAGCTGGGTATTTTCATGGTTCCCTCTGTCCTTGGTCAAAAGTATAGGGCTTTTCCGGGTGGAGGGTAAATAAGGTATAGGTTGTATTTTATGGGGAAAAAGAGTGTATTTTGGTGCTGAAAATGGCGAAGAACAAAGGCAAGGGAAGTATTTCAGGGAACAAAGGGAAGTTCTAGAATCACAGATTTCTTCGAACCTTCTAACAGAGAATTCAGAAAGGATAGGAATATAAAGCGGCATCGCAAAACTGGTATTCGGACACGAGACCTCAGTCCCGCCAAGGCGGGATCAGACACCAGACTTTTCCGTGCAGGAAATTAACCCTTACAAGGTTCTCAAACTTTCTGGAACTTTCACCTGCAATTTCTCATGGTTATTGGATTTCTAAGTATCCCCACTCCATTGCAGATTTTGGTCTTTCGTCCGATGTCTATCGTCTGACATCTGGATCACAAAGGATGGGAAAAAGCCTTTCAATTCGAATTCAAATATGCTAAATTACAATTGGATCCCGGAAATGATAGAAAAAATGGGCAGAAGGTCCAAAAATATCAGCTTTTACCTACTGATTCTATTTCTCTTATTCTCACTGGAAGTAGGGAAGGGATTATCCCAACCACCGGCAAAAGACGAGGGCCCTCCTCAAATCAGTTTGGAAAATGTGACTTTCCGAATGAGGGAAATTGAATCAACACCTTTACCTTTAACCATGTTGGAAATTCATATTGAAATCCTCAACCGGAGCCAGCGATTGACTGCTCCTCCCAAATCCATTAAGGCAGTTGTGCTTCCCAAGGAAGTGAAATCTTCCGAGACAACGCCTGCAGGTGAATTTGCTCCAGGCCCCGAGGAGGTCACGCTCGATAGCCCCCTTCCGCCAAGAGCACGGCAGGTGTTGATCATCGGTTATTCAATTCCAAAAGAAAAACTGGAATCGATCACCTTCGAGGTGCAAATCAACCCTCCGGATGGGGAGCAGAAAACGGTTACCTGGGAAGGACCTTGAAGTAAAACAGAAGAGCCTTCTATCAAAATAATTTTAGAGTAATTTCCCGCTGCTTTCTTCCTGTAACAGAGTTTTGCCTTTTTTACTAAATTTTGATATATTCCCACCAGTAATTTGCAGGAGGCATTTCCGACATTGTCGCCTATCCCTCTAATTCTTGAGAAAAGACGACGTTGTCTTCTGTGAACGTCATACGCCATGCTCGATAACCAAACGAAGGAATAGGTGTGAACATGAGCTTGGAGGACCAACTTCTCAAAGCATCGCTCCTCTGCGAGCTCAAGCCGGGTGGCGCCAGCGCGCATCGCTTTCAGCTTTTCTTCGTCACGAACAATGATATCGGCTCAAGAAGCCACCAGAGCGACCTCCAACGTGCTCTGGAGACCGGCGTAAACACGAAAAAATATTGGGAGAATTGGCCCAACCGATGGTCCGGAAGCTACAGAATCACAGCAGCGGGATACGCTACCGCAGTCCAGATATTCGGCGTCCTTGAGCCGCGGTACCGGCCCGTTCAGAAGCAGAACGTGGATTTCGACGTGACCGGTGCGGTCGAGGGCGTTCGCGTGCTGCTCGAAACACGCGGCGCCCAGACACGCGTTTCCCTGGATGGAGTCAGTTTCCGGTCAGCAAAGGAAGCATGCCGTGCTCTCCAAGCCAAGACGCGACGAAAGCTCCCGACCCAAGGCGATTCGGCGGTTCGAGTGCTATACAATCTTGCGATCGATGAAGGGTTTACGATGCAGTGGTGTGGTCCCAAGTGAGAGCTAGAGGTAGCTCGGGCGAATAGCGGTCAGTCACAAAGCGAGTGGCACGAGCACGGCGTCTAACAACGGCACAAACGAAGGACTCAAAACCTCACAGCTTCGTCTGTGCCGCGCACGTTATGCTCACTTTCAACTCATAATCTTCGATCCTTGAATATGGTTGCCCGTAATGACTTGGTGCAATCTTCACCGGGCATAGGATTCCTTGGTGCTATCTTTGATGATTAGCCTGCTTGCCCTCCTCGTTGACTCCTGTTTTGAAAACGGACATCTACAACCATACCTGCTTGTGCCTGGTCTCGCCCTATAACGTATCGGATACTCCTATCCGCCCATTTATAGAGAACCGCAAAAGTAATGCAACGGCCCCCCGTTTTAGTCTGTGTTTGTGGGCTTTTTGTGGCGGCTGGTTGTTGCATTGCTTATGTTGCTTTCTATAAGAATCCTACTATTTTCAGGGTAGTTCTGTCGCTTACGGTCCGAAATCAATATACGGGTCCAAATGGAACCCCTTTGGAGGTTGTCAGGTAGGAGGTATGATCTCACCCATTATCAATGGAAATCTTCAGTCTTTGGGGTATGTATCCATATACTCATGAACCGATCAATTCCCTATCTGGGGACATTCGGAGGTGCCCAATAGAATGTTACTCCCAGAAGTCAATAATTGCCAGGTTTTAGAAAACCGTGTAGCTTCCAATGGGTAATCGATACTCCGCTTTCATTTCAATGAATAGAATTGGAATTCTTTTCCTTTCCGTGGTATACTTCTTTTGGAATAAGGAGGGTATTTTGCCAAAACATGCTGGAGCTCATAAAAGCGAAAAACGGCGAAAAGAATTGTCCCGCCAGAAAAAACAGGAAGAGAGAAGACAGCGACGATTTCATAAAGGAGATCGTACGTCTTCAGACGCCGAGAAGGTCGAGCAAGAAGAGACAAAGCCAACCACTCCTTAACTCGATACCCCTTTCCCGGGGAAAAGACTTCCTATTCTCCTTGACCACGAATACTACAGAGTTTACCCCCCCAGTAAGGGAGGACATAATTTCATCAGGAATGGGCAAGGCTGAT
>JBEKDJ010000140.1:0-11560 GCA_050014415.1 Thermodesulfobacteriota bacterium
TAGCCATTCCCCTTTCATCGAGCTGTATTGTATCATATCGATATGGTCTCTCGTAGAATATTGTTGCGTTTCATGCTAAATTTTTCCCCTCCCCTTAATTACGACACAGTCTCCAAGGGGAGAGGAAAAGGGGGAGGGGCAGAACTATTTTCGTTGTTGCTGGTGACGCTTTGGGGTCATGAGTCCTTTTTAACAAAGGAGATATGGTTTATGGATTTAGCCCTTTTTTTGCAAATTTTGGTAAATGGCTTGATGAGTGGTGGCATGTATGCCCTGGTAGCCTCCGGGTTTACCTTGATCCTAGGTGTCATTCAGGTATTCAACATGGCGCAGGGTCACTTTTATATGCTCGGGGCATTCATTACCTTCGCAGTCGCCGTCTCCTTCGGACTTCCGTATCCTGTCGCTCTCCTTGCCGCACTGTTCGCCATGGCATTCCTGGGTGTACTCTTCCACTTTGGGATCATTCAGTGGGCGATTCCTTATGGCTTTTTCCATATGATGTTGATCACCATTGCTTTTGGCACCATTATCAGCCAGAGCTCGCTTCTCACCTTTGGCTACAATGAGCAAGTGGTGCCACCGGTGCTTCCCGGCACACTGATTATTGGCGAGATAACCCTTAACCGGGGTAAGTTGTTGGTGATAGCCGGTGCGATTATCATCATGGTAGCCCTCTACCTCTTCATGAAAACAAAAATGGGCACAGCCATGCTGGCGGCGGCGGAGAGTAGAGAGGTGGCCGGCTTACAAGGAATCAACGCTAAAAGGATATTCTGGGTCACGATGGCTGTAGGCTGCGGTCTATGCGGTAGCGCCGGTGCCCTGATTGTACCGGTTCTATCTGCCACCTCTACGATGGGGATGAATGTCTTTATCCGGTCGATGTTAGTTGTTCTCATGGGAGGGACGGGCAGCATGTCAGGTGCTTTGTTGGCGGCCTTCCTTGTGGGTATCATAGAGAGCTTCGCGTTCCAGTTTGTTGGGCAGTTAAGCCTGCTAGTGATTTTTGTATTTATGGCAATTTTGATGTACTTCAGGCCGGGTGGCTTACTGGGCAAACCCTTACCCATACCAGGACAGTAATGATAGTGAACGTTATAAAAGTAGTCATTGCGAGGAGCAAAGCGACGTGCCTGAACGTCGAAGTGCCTGCCTTTACCGGAGCAGCTTTGTGCAGGCAGGCGTTACGACACGCAGGCGTGGCAATCTTATGACTTTGCTTCAACCCACAGGGCAGGATTCACAATGGCACCACGAGAACGCCAACGTATTAATGGCATTTATCATAAAATGAGCGCGGGGGGGAAGGATGTCAAAGAGAGTCAAACTAGCATTAGGGTTGCTGATATTACTCCTGATCGCATTACCACGGTGGGTTAACCCTTATGTGCTGCAGATTCTTATCTTGACGATTACCTATGCCATGTTGGGGTTGGCTTTTGCGTTTACCCTGAGGGTAGGGTTGCCGAGATTTGACATCGCTGCATGGTGGGCTGTGGGAGCCTATACCACTGCTCTGCTGATGAAGAAAGCCGGCATGTCTTTTTGGCCGACCGTTTTGATTGGAGGCATCATCGCCGTGCTCCTAGGATGGCTGGTTTTCAAAATCGCTATTCCACGAGGCATGATCGTCTTTCTTATGTTTGGTATGGTTACAGCTATGGCGATGCAGCAGCTGTTTGGCTCGATCAGTTTTTTCGGTGGCTGGGGAGGCACTGGTCTTGTGCCCCGACCGACCATCGGCTCATTTACATTTATCCGTAAGCCAGAGTTGTATTACCTGGGACTTTTCTTTCTGACATTGACCATCGTGGTCTATTATCTTCTATACAATTCGAAGATTGGTAGAGCCTGGAATGCCATAGGCTCAAGTCTGAAGCTGGCCAGTTCGGTAGGAGTGGACGTGGTTAAATACAGAATGGTTAATGTTCTCATTGGAAACTTCTTTCTTGCCATGGCGGGAAGTTACTATATCGCCTACTCTCTGACTGCGGTACCCGCCACCTTTAGTTTCCAGAACTCGATTTATGTGATGATGTACGTCATTGTTGGCGGGTTGGCTCATAGCCTCTCTGGCCCAATTATAGGTTCCTTAATCATTACTTTTATCCCTGAATATCTCCGGGTTGTTAAAGAATATGAGCCGATCATTACTTCGGTCGCTATTATACTCATCATTATTTTCATGCCCATGGGTATTCTAGGCTTGATAGACCGGCGGGTAAAACCCTGGGTCGTTCGTACGAAATGGTATGCTTGGTTGAGAAGACGGTAAAGGCAGAAATGCTTAACATCATTGTGTGCATGAAAATCATTATTGATCCGGAGGCGCCGTTTTCTGATTTCAAGATCGACAGAGAAAATCAGAAGCCTATCCCTCCCTCAGGGACGCCGCCTGTCTTTAGTCCATTCGATGAAAATGCCCTTGAATCCGCTTTGAAGATCAAGGATCAGCGGGAATGCAAGGTTACGATACTCAGCTTGGGCAGAACACTCCCGAGGGTGATTTTGCAAAAGGCGTTGGCGGTAGGGGCGGATGAGGCCATTGCCATAGAGGGTCCTGAGTTTGAGAATCTGGATCCGTTCAGCACCGCGCAAATACTGGCCAATGCCATAAAGAAAATCGGAGAGTACGACCTCATTTTTACAGGTCGCCAGGGAGCAGATTGGGATGCGGGTCTGGTATGGGCAGGGATTGCGGAACTCCTGGGTCTTCCGAGCATCACGATTGCGCGAAGGGCGGAGATCCACGATAGGAAGTTGATTGTTGAAAGGTGCGTCTCGGACGGTCTAGAGGTACTGGAATCGGAATTGCCTGTAGTGGTGACCTTCACCAGTGAAGCGGGTGAGCTGCGGAGTGTCGCCCTTCCGGCGTTGATAAAGGCAAAGCGACAGAAAATCCCGAAATGGTCGGCATCGGAAATGGGATTCCAAAAGGTAAACGTCGTGGAGATAAGAGATCTGTACGAACCGGATCTGGGGAATATTGACCATTATCTGGTTCCGGGGAAGAGTCCTGAAGAGAAGGGGCACAATTTGGCAAAGCGGCTCGTGGAAGAAGGCGTTCTTTAATGGGGGAATGAGGCAAACAGATGGAAGGATATAGGAACATCCTGATCTTCGGCGAACAGGATGGAGATCACTTATCTTCTGTGACAGCGCAGTTGATGCGGATCGGCAAAAAGCTTTCCGGAGATCTAAAAGAAGAACTCTATCTGGTCTTCTTCGGAGAGAAATTCTTAAGCGTAGCTGAAGAAGGTTATGGGTACGGTGCAGACAGGGTCTATATGGGTACCGATCCTTTGCTCAAGAATTATTTGACCGATTTCTATCTCCAAGCTATGGAGCAGATGGTGAGAGAACTGAAACCGGCGATTATTCTGTTCGGGCAAAACGATAAAGGTCTGGATCTGGCCCCCCGGCTCGCCTTTCGGATGAGGACGTGTGTGACCTTGGACTGTGTGGATTTGAAGATAAATACTGGAAAGGGTCTTTTGGAAGAGGTGAAGCCCGTCTTCGGGGGCAAGGCCCACGGACGCTACTGCTGCGTTAACAGCTTTCCCCAAATTGCATCGGTGCGAGAAGGGGCCTTTGATCCGGCAGATTATGACGTGTCGAAAAAGGGTGAGGCTATGCCAATCCATCTGTCCCTGGATCCATCTCGGGTGAGGGTAAAATTTGTGAGAAACGAGAGAGATGAAAACCTATCCCTGACGTTGAATCTAGCTTCCGCGAACATCGTGGTGAGCGGAGGACGGGGTCTGAAGAAGAAAGAGGGAATGGATCTTGTTCGGAAGACGGCGGAGCTGCTCGGTGGCGCCATAGCCGGAAGCCGGCCTGCCGTTGACTATGGCTGGGTGCCGAATTCGTTGCAGGTGGGACTCACCGGTAAGAAGGTGAACCCTCAGGTATATATTGCAGTGGGCATTTCAGGGGCCCTCCAGCACATGGCCGGGTGTTTGAAATCCAAGATCATCGTGGCCATCAATTCGGATGAAACGGCGCCTATTTTCAAGCTGTCCCATATAGGGGTTGTGGGGGACTACAAGGAGATCCTGGAGGCCTTCAATAACGAGGTCAAACGAATCAAACAACTCGATTGATCCATGGAAAAAAGGAACCAAGATGCGAATTATTCAAGGGTGGAGCCGAAGAGGAGTTGGGAGGAATTCAGAAAAATAAGTCTTTCTGATAAAAAGGAGGTCGAGGGTGGCTGAAAAGGAACTTGCAAAAATCGTTGGCAGCAACAATGTCTTCGACAACCCAAGCGTTCTGGAAGAATACTCAAGGGACTCAAGCTTTGTTCCACGAATGAGGCCCAGATGTGTGGTCAAGCCCGGCAATGTGGAGGAGGTGCAAGGGGTAGTGAAGTGGGCCAATGAGACTCTGACCCCCCTCGTACCGTTAAGCTCGGGTCCCCCTCATTGCCGTGGGGATACGGTCCCCAGCGTCGGCGGAGCGGTTATCGTTGACCTGAGTAGAATGAAGAGAGTAATAAGGGTTGACCTCAGAAACAAAATAGCTATGATCGAGCCCGGGGTAACGTTCGGTGAACTCCAATCGGAACTGGCCAAGGAAGGGTTGTGCGCCTATATGCCCTTAACTCCGCGCAGCTCGAAATCGGTGATAGGCAGCATGCTAGAAAGAGAACCGATCATCAGGCCGAGTCATCATTGGGACAGCACCGACCCTCTGCTCTGTGCGGAGGTCGTATTCGGGACCGGGGATAGATTCAGAACCGGTGAGGCCTCCGGACCCGATACGGTAGAGGAGCAGTGGGAAATGGGCAGAGTCCAGATGAATCCCTTTGGCCATAGTCACATAGACATACAAAGACTAGTTTCAGGGGCTCAAGGCACCATGGGGATTGTGGCCTGGGTGACATTAAAATGCAGCTACCTGTCCGGGTTGAGTCGTGCTCTTCTGGTGCCGTCAGCAAGGATCGAGCCACTCATTGACTTGAGCTATCAGCTCTTGAGATTTAGGTTTGGCGGTAGCCTTCTTATATTGAATGGCCTTAACCTGGCATGTTTGCTCGGCAAAGATCCTCGCGAGATTCGGGATTTAAAAAACATTCTACCACCATGGGTTTTATTCACCAGCTTCGAAGGCTATGGGATATTGCCTGCGGAAAAAGTGGAGTATGAGGAAGCCGATTTCAGGGCCATGGCCCAGGCATGTCGCCTAAAACCTGAGGCAATAATTCCTGGGACAAGCGCCGAAGATGTATCACGATTGCTATCCCAACCATCGCCTGAGCCTTACTGGAAGATGAGGTTCAAAGGTGGCTTTCAAGACATCTTCTTCTTGACGACCCTTGATAGAACCTCGGAGTTCGTCAATACCATGCCCGACCTGGCACAGCGGCATGGGTATCCGGTGGAAGATGTGGGTGTCTACATTCAGCCGATCGTGCAGGGCACCAGTTGCCACTGCGAGTTCAACCTATATCATACCCCGACCAAGTCCGCTGAGTTGGATGCAACCAAACAACTTGTAAATCTGGGGAGTGAAGAAATAGCAAAGCTGGGGGGCTTCTTTTCCAGACCCTATGGGGCGTGGAAAGATGTTGCCTATCGCCGGGCCGTGGGCACTCTGGTCATGCAGCGAAAAGTCAAGCAGATATTTGACCCTAAGGAAATCCTCAATCCGGGGAAATTGTGCTTCTAAGGATTTGAGAACTGAGGAGGTATCGTAATGGCATGGCAAGATTATGTGCATGATATGCAAAGATGCACGAGGTGTTCATACTGCAAGTGGATACCTTACAGATACATGCAGAGTATTGACTTCATGGAAGGCTGTCCGTCCGTCTCAAGGTTCAACTGGCATGCTTACGCAGCGAGTGGCAAATTCAACATGGCCTATTCCCTCCTCCAGGAAAGGATAGAAATCTCGGACCCTTTTCTGGACGTGCTTTACAAGTGCCACATGGATGGCAGTTGTGATATATCATGTAAGGTCCAGCAGGATATCGAACCCCTGCAGCTGATGCAGGAGCTGAGAATTAAATGCGTTGAGGAGGGTCAGCTTATTCCTGAGCACATGATCGTCATCGAAGGCCTTCGGAAAGAGGACAATATGATGCAGGCATCGAAGGCTGATAGAGGCAAGTGGGCTGAAGGGCTTGATGTCAAGATCCTCACCAGTGAGAGTGCAGAGGTTGTCTATCATGCAGGGTGCAGGTATTCTTTCGACCAAGAGTTGTGGCCGGCAGCCAGAGCGGGACTATCCCTACTCCAAAAGGCCGGGGTGAATGTTGGCATCATGGGTGCTGATGAAGTCTGTTGTGGAGGACGCGCTTATGAGCTGGGATATGCGGGCGAACTCACCAAGTATGCGGAGCACCAGACAGAAGCCTTCCGAACGGCGGGTGTCACAGCGCTTGTGGTCCCCTGCTCCGATTGTTATGCATGTTTCAAAGTGCTATATGACAAAATCGGAAAGAGACTCGGCATTGAGGTGTTTCATCTCACCCAATACCTCGACCTCCTGATCAAAGAGGGACGGCTAAAACTGACCAAGGAGGTGCCACTGACCGCAACTTACCACGACCCCTGCCACTTGGGAAGATTGGGAGAGCCTTGGATACACTGGCACGGTAAGGAGACAAAAGCCATGGGTCCGATGGTTATCCACGACCCGCCGAAGAAGTACAGGCGCGGCGCCAATGGCGTCTACGAAACGCCCAGGGACATATTGAAAAGCGTTCCAGGCCTAAGGCTGGTGGAGATGTACCGAACTAAGGAATATGCATGGTGCTGTGGTGCTGGTGGCGGGGTGATTGATGCCTATCCCGATTTTGCCATCTGGACCGGTTCCGAGAGGCTGAGGGAAGCGAACGCAGTAGGGGCCCAGGCCATCGTGAGTGCTTGTCCTTGGTGCAAGCGGAATTTCTTGGATGCCGCTAAAGAAACCGGGGATAAGATCGAGGTCTATGACATTATAGAACTTGTTCAAAAAGCCATTTAACAGGCTGCTCAAAAATGCCCATTTGCAGCGTTGCCCTCATTCTTCGTCGTTGCGGCGTACAGCCAAGTACGCCTCACTTCTCAGGATTTCGGGCGCCTTGCAACTGAGCATTTTTGAGCAGCCCAGTAAAAATGACTTTTTCACCAACATGAAATTGTGGTTATTGAGATAATCGCAAGGTAGGAGGCTTCAAAATGAAATTGGTTGAAGAGGCATATCAAGCTCTAGAGGACATTGTCGGTCCGGAATACATCACACAGGAACCCGTGATCCTGGATACTTACAACCAGGTATGGGGAAACAAGTTCTTCTTCGATGACAAACACTCAATACGGCCGTCAGCGGTCCTACTTCCGGCAACCACCGAGGAGATCCAGGCCATCGTCAAGGTGTGCAATAAATACGGGATACTGTTTAAGGCATTCTCATCGGGATTTGAGTATCTGGCTCTTTCACTCGTACATGGGAGAGGAATACTCCTTGACCTCAAAAGGATGAACCGCGTTCTGGAGATTGACGCCAAGAATATGCGGGCCGTGGTCGAGCCTTACGTTTCTGTATACAGGCTTCAGCTAGAGGCGGCTAAGTACGGCCTTTACACCGGCAGGATAGGTGTTGGCTATAGTGCCGGGGTCATTGCAGCTGAGTGTTGCCATCACGGATGCCAACACTCTATGGTTTCTACCAGCGGTTACGGACGTAACATTTTAGGGGTTGAATGGGTGCTGCCTACAGGAGAAGTGTTGAATTTGGGCACGGGTGAGAGCGGCGGTGATTTGTTCTCCGCCGATGGGCCGGGGTTCAGCCTGAGAGGAATATTGAGGGGTAGAACCGGAGCCAACGGCGGCAACGGTGTTATCACCAAAGCCAGCGTTAAGCTTTACCCTTGGTACGGACCACCGGAATGGAAACAGGCAAAACTACCCGGGGAAGTACTTTCACTCGGGCAGTTGGATACGGTACCGGACGGATTCAAGGTATTTATCCCCACCTTCCGCAACTTAGATGATACGCTGGAAGTAGCTGCTGAATTTTGCCGCGCAGAGATATTGTATGCTCTTGGAATCGGCATCATAGGTGCCGATGTTGCTCCGGAAGGTAATGACGAACAATGGGCGATGGTTCAAAAGATCCAGAACGAAGACCCGCAAACACGGGAAGCGGCGGGGTTGTTTAAGAAATCAGTGGTATTGGTTATCGGCGGTCAATCCCTAAGAGAATTGGAATACAAAGAGAAATGCATCCTGGCGATTACTAAGAAATGGGGTGGCCGCTTCCTCCCTCAGTATAACGAACTGAGAGCCCTGGCCCGGGCTTTTATTGATATTGTCTGGTCTACGGGTGTGAATCTCCGGGCGACGGGAGATTTCCTCCCGTCATCATCAAGCCCCGATGGCTCCCCGGATATGTTGAAAAAACTAGCGCTGCAGGAAGCTGAAGTCAAGGACCGTTATGAGAAGAGTGGGGCGTTTATGCCGATGGGGAGTGCGGGAGATAGGATGATATCCTGGAGGCCGGAAGAGCACCTTTCCATTGGGGCACAGGGTATATCCACCGCAACGTACGACCCCTATGACCCAGCTTCGCTTAAGGCAGCCAGGGAATTTATTGACGAGCTATTCGACCCACGAGGCAACTTCAACAGGTTTGGTATTCCTTCTCGAGGGGGTTGCCTTCAGATTGAGCCCGTGACCCATATCCATCAGAACTGGGGTCATCTATATGACAACTATGACGTCTGGGTGAGGAAGATAAAGAAGATGTTAGACCCCAATACGGTTGGGGATTGGACAGCATATATACCACCAGATTATCCTGATTATCCCAAAGAAGGAGACTATGTGCTACCTTCTTATGGGAAAGAAGAGGATGACTTGAAATAGGAAGGTAGCCAGACCATTAAACTCTGCCGCCTGGGTTGGCGGAGAGTGGCCGAAGAGGGAGGTATCAACACGATTAACAGCGGAACCAAGCGGTCTCCCACCGGAGAGGCTGGCGGTTTAATACAATCACATTAGTAAAGGAGGGGAAAAATGAAAAAACTAAGTCTGAAGATGTTGATCGAGGGTTTGGTTTTGGCCTTGGTGGTTATTGCTCTGCCTCTGGCAGCCCAGGCACAGAAGGTATTGAAAATCGGCTGTAATACCAATTTCAAAACGAAAGAAGGGATCGAGATTAAGAAATGGCATGACCTCATTAACAAGGTGGTCAATGCGCAGGGCGGTTGGAAGATTGGGAATGAGACCTATCGTCTGGAAATAATAACAGACGATAATGGGGGTGATCCTACCAAGGTCCGTGCAACAATGGAAAAACAAATTTTTAGGGACGGGGTTAAGATTCTCTTGGATAACTTCCTCTCAAACGAAATTATAAGCGCGCAAATCTGCGAAGAGAATAAAGTGCTGGGACTGGGAGAAGGATTCCGACCTGAGGGGGCAAAACCAGATTTCAACTATTATTACAGAACCAGCGGGATCTATTTCGGGCGTGCCTTTCACTATTTAATCTATCGTGACTATTACAAAAAGGGAGCCAGGACCGGCCTCTTCATTACTCCTGAAGGCGAGCAAGCCCGTATTCAGGCGGAACAGTATGGGGCGGCAATGACATTGGCGGGGATAAAACCATTGTCACCGATTATCTACCAGTCTGACACAGTAGACTTCGGCCCGATTGCTACCAAAATAAAGAGTCAGAAGCCTGAAATGGTTGAGCTTGGGGGAGCAGGAGGTTCTCAGGCCATTGATATTATCAGTTCGCTCAATGATGTCGGGTGGAAAGGCTCCATATCTCCGTCAAGTGTGAATAAAGCCCAATTAGAAAGCATCGTGAAAAGGGTTGGGAGCTATTTTGACGAGACTGAGTTGCTCTATTTCGATCCCCGCGGCATACAGAAAGACCCCGAAATGCTCAAATGGCTGGATCTTTATACGAAAGAATATGGAGAGTTCAATGAATCCGGCTGCTTCTGGACAGGTGGATGGTGGATATTGAGGGATGCCGTCAATAATACAAAGAGTGTTGATGTGGAGGTGCTGAAGAAATACCTTGACAAAATGCCTCGCGGGGTCATGACGCTTACGGGTTACAGCCAGCTCTTTGCCAGACCCGACCTGGGAAACTACCGGACGATAGATGTAGCGCCAGGCCATGGCGTAGGTATCATCAAGAACGGTAAGATGGAATATTTCAAACAAGTCACCGTTAAAGACCAGTATCTGGTTTCCATCAAGGCCTACAATCTGGTAGATACCTATAAGAAATATTGGGACAAGTATGGTAAACCCAGCTTCCCACCTGAAAAGAGTGAGTTTGATTTTGCAGATTTGAATAAATAAACCATAATTCAGTCTGGAAGTTGATAGACTTCGGACATGAAACTGAGTATTTTGGTTCATAAGGTGTAAGGAGTGTTTGCACACGGAAGTGCAGTGTTCCGCCCGCCTGCGCGCAGCCGCTTTGGCGGAGGCAGGGCGCGCAGGCTTGGGGCTTATTCCGGCTAAAGGCTGGACTAACGACTTGCGCTCTTACGAAAGAGAGAGGTCTACAGTCCAGTGTCTGAATTGCAGTAGATCAAAGGAGGAAAAAATGTTGCTTGCAAACAGAGTGGCCATTATCACTGGGGGTGCCAAAGGAATGGGAAGAGGCATAGCCCTCAAATTTGCGGATGAAGGCTGTTCAGTGGCCATCGCTGATATCAGCATAAAGGATGCAAACGACACCCTTGCCGAAGTGTCAAGGAGAGGAAGAGAAGGACTCTCTCTCCTATGCGATGTTACAAAAGGCGAGCAGGTCCGTGATACGGTGGAAAAGGTTATTAGCAGATTCGGCAAGATAGATATCCTGGTCAACAATGCAGGGGGAATGCCGCCGACACCGCCAATAGAGGATGTCACAGAAGAGGAGTGGGATAGAGTTCTTGCCTTAAACCTGAAAAGTGATTTTTTGTTCTGTAAATTTGTTGTGCCTCATATGAAAGAAAGAAAATATGGCAAGATCATCAACCTTTCTTCTATAGGGGCAATCAACCCACCCGCTCATGTGATTCATTACAATACCGCTAAGGCAGGGGTCATCGGTTTTACGTATGACCTGGCTTTTGCGCTGGCCCCCTTTCATATCTGTGTAAATGCTATTCTGCCAGGGCCCATCCGAACGGCATTTTATGATCATATGATAGGGTCAATGACAGAAAAAGAAAAAGATGCCTTTTTTGAAGGAATAGGCAAGAACAAAGTACCCTTGCAGAGGGTTGGAACTCCAGAGGACATCGCAGGATCCGCTCTATTTCTGGCCTCGGAACTTTCGGCGTTTGTTACGGGTGAAACATTGCTGGTCTCTGGAGGACTGCCTTTGGGGCCATATCATCCACCCCATTAAATACGGAAGGTTTCTGAATAATTGGATGCTATAGTTCATCGAGACAGGAGGAACCAGAGTGTGGCCTTACTAGAGTTGACGAATGTGACCAAGGATTTTGGCAAACTGCAGGCGGTTTCCCACCTCGACTTCGGTGTGGCCAAAGGGGAGATCCATAGCCTGATCGGGCCCAATGGTGCAGGCAAGACCACCGTCTTCAATC
>JBEKDJ010000141.1:0-11546 GCA_050014415.1 Thermodesulfobacteriota bacterium
GACGTCGATCATCAGTCCGGTATCCTGACGTCAAGCACTGCGGCCGTACCTCTTCGAACTTGGTCAACCGCATTTTGCAAAGCCGGCAAGAGGTCAGAAGGATCATCAACCCTCTGTCCATAGGCCCCGCAGGATTTGGCAACTGATGCGTAGTCGGGAGGCATTTTGATGTCTGTACCCACCTCAAAGCCCATCTCCCCGATAACACTGCTCTCGCCATAGTCCATTCGTATCAGTTCTTTGATAGAGTTATAAGATTGGTTGTTAAATATGATGGATAAAAATGGGGCCTTGTAAGCATTTGCAGCCCAGAGCGTTGCAACGGGGCAGCCGTAAATGAAGCCACCATCGCCGATCAAGCTGATCACCAGTTTATCTGGAGCGGCGAGCTTGGCTCCCAGAGAAGCTCCTAAAGGCCATCCCATGGAGCCTGCACTATCTCCCCAGGAGTACAATGTCCCTGGCTTGGTGCGGCCAATCTGGTGTGCCAGAGATTCGGCGTTCGACGGGATCATATGCACGAGGATGGCATCTTCGTCCGCAATTTCATTGATGCAATGGCAAAGCCACTCGGTCGATATGGGTCTCTGGCTGGCTTCCTTCTTAGCCACGGCTCGCCACTCATCCTTCAGCTGTCTATGTTCCTCCTTCATTAGCTCAAACCGATCACGGAATCGCGAATCCGGTTTAGTCGCCAACCGTTGGCGAATGATCTCATTGAGAGCGGGTAATAACCTGCTCGAATCTGCCTCCATGAGAATATTAGCGAGTCGGCCCCATAAGGGTTTGCCCCTCTTTAAGGGCTCAATATCCATATGGATGATTTTTGCCTCGGGTCTGGGTACAATCCTCTTCTCCACCGGCCCGGGGAAATCATAGTCAATCACCAGGAGGGCGTCGGCTTCTGCTATATAATGATCATAGTCGTCTCCTCTTATTGCATCGATTCCAGGACAGAGGGGGTGTGTGCTTGGAAAGTTCATCCTGAGATCCGTGGTCAGCACCCGGGCGCCCAACAACTCCGCAAGTTCTACCAGTGGCGCCACTGACTGAGGATGCCTGCCGGAATAGGCTGTCATGATGAGGGGATTTTCGGAATCGATCAATATCTCTGCCGCTTGGCGAAAGGCCTCAATGTCCATTTCAGACGGCGATGGTTTGCCGGATTTGACGGGAGCAGAGACGCTCAGTTTACCCCTCTCTCCCCTCATGACCTCGTGAGGGATGGACAGGTAGACAGGGCCACAAGGCTCGGCGCATGCAATGCGAAATGCCTGTTGAAGCACGGAGGAAATATCTTCGTTGATGCCAGGTTCATAATCCCACTTGACATAATCTCGGGCAATCCTGCGTTGGTCACATGGTTCTTGTAGCCAATTCATTCGCTTGGGTGTTGGATTTCGACCCGCACACAAGATGACAGGCATCCGTCCGTACTTCAAATTTACGATCGCGCCTCCTCCTTGAAGCGTGCCCACGTCCTGAAACACCATTACTACCTGGGGCCTTCCCGAGACCATGGCGTATCCGTGGGCAGCAGCAACAGCGACCGATTCGTGGGTGCACAGGATCACCTTAGGGGTCCGTTTACCCAAGGCTCTGTATGTTGCGATGGTTCCCTGAATAGGCACGACATCAATCCCGGGGTTAAGGAAAAGGTGATCCACCCCGTGCGCATTCAATGACTCTATGAATGCCTCCGCTCCGTTGGGCACATGCATTGAGTTTCCCATGATCCTGGCCTCCTTAAGTCCCTCAACCGACCCCTCCATGGCTGCGGGTATCTTTTTGTCGATGACCATCATTGTAATGGAGTAAAGGCTAAAGTCAAGAATGAAGATTCGATTCCCGCACCATCACTTGAATGGTTCTTATTTGTCCACTCCGGATCCCTCTCGCACGAGAGTTGATAAAAGGATGATTTCGTTTTACAAATTCTTGAGACCATCATCATGGAGATTGAGGAGGACGGCAATGGCTGAGATTCAGTTTCTTCGAAAAGAAGATCAATCCTGGTTCCTTGACCCAAAGGAAGGATTTTTAGAGAAACGGATTTCTTTTGAGATAAGACGAGACGATCTGACCGGTCATGTGTCCCGGATTCTCCCCTACCGTAGAAAGTATCCTGAAATCGTCATTTCTTCGGAGATGCTGGAGGCTTCGAGGAGAGTCTGCCCCTTCTGCCCCGATCAAATCTCCTTATCCACTCCGAAACTTCCACCCGAAATCGCCCCTGAGGGAAGAATCCACAGAGGAGATGCATCGCTGGTTCCCAACGCATTTCCATATGCTCGGTACAATTGGGTGATTGTCCTGTGCAAAGAGCATTTCCTTTATCCCGATCAGTTCTCCCTTGCGATATTAAGGAACGGATTTGTATTGGCACAAGAAGGAATCAAAAGGATTGGACAGAACGAGCCCGATTTTAGATTTAGCTCCATTAATTGGAATTACCTTCCCTCTTCAGGGGCAGGATTGTTCCATCCCCATATCCAGGTGGTGATTGAGGATGTCCCTACAGCCTCCCACAGAGGGGTGCTCGATGGAATCAGAAGATATCAGGATGAGGGAGTACCTTCTTTTTGGCAGAGTTACCTTTTGGAAGAGATCAAGCGGGGGGAAAGATATATCGGTCATCAAGGAGATGTTCATTTCCTAACGGCTTTCTCACCCCGTGGCATATTTGGAGAGGTTTTCATTCTTTTTTCCAATCGACCGACGATCGACGAGGTAAGGTCCGAGGACTGGACCCATTTTTCTCAGGGCCTCACTAGGCTCTTTCAATACCTAAAGGACCATATCCTCAGCTTCAATCTTTCCTTGTTTTCTGGGAATGTCAACGGGATTGGCTCATGGGTCTATGCAAGGCTTTGTCCCAGGATGATTATTCCTCCGTGGCAAATCAGCGATGTCAACTTTTTCGAAAAACTTCACGATGAAGTCATGTGCGTCGTTTCTCCTGAAGAACTCTGTAAAGACCTCAAACCCTTCTTTGCCGAAACGTAGGTGACGCAAACCCTTATTGATTCAATGACTCCTTGGTCTGTTTTTTGCATTCAATCGGCAATCCACAATCTGCAACAGCCTGTTAAGACTCGCCCTCCAGACGATCCCTGAGCCGTCTCGGCTCAGCGGGCAAGTCGCCAGATCACACCTGGATCTTCAGAACTTTGCCAGCTTGGAGTCGTGCATTCTAAAATGGGCAATCCGAATGCGCTTCATCTTGCCACCCTCCAAGTTGTAGATTACCCAATTGGTCATAATGGTCACATCCCCCTTCCTCATTGGCCGGCTAGACATTGATGGATAGTCTTTGAAGCAGTGGAATTCGGTGTAGAGTTCGACAGCCATCAGATTCCCGCTTGCCAGAAAATCGCCGAGCTCTAAAACCTCTCTGACGTGCTCATGCAGGGTCCTATATGAATCAATGAACTCCTGGCGACCGTGCAGCGTGCGGGCCGGCGTTTCCGGGCTCCCCAAGTTGGTGCAGTACTCCACTGTCACATCGGGGGTGAAGTAGCTTGTGACGGCATCGTATCTCTTGTTGTTGAAGTGATCGACATATTCCAGATATTGTTCTCTATTCATCGTGCCACCTCCAAAGAGTTATTTGAATCCATTTTTCTTGATGGAAACTTGCTACGTATCCGATTCATTTTTCCGCCCTTCGCCCAGCGACTCACAGCTTACGACTGAATGGTAACGCTGTGCACTCTACGATAAGGATGTTGCCAACTCTTTTAAGTGATGATACCAAGTATCAATTTCTCAAAGCTGATCCGGAGCCTCTACGGGTTGAAAGCCATCAAAAGGGTTCTCATTCTGTATTTTCTTGCTGCAGTTCTTCAGAGAACCGTTCTTCGAGGAACTGATATATTTTTCCCCCGATCTGAAGCCCCAACTCGATGAACTCCGGTCCATAGATCCTCCCCGTCTCCGTGCGGAAGGTTTCTTTGATCGCAGAGATTCCTTCCATGCCTTTCGGAAACCTGCGAATCAGGGGCGCGATGCGCGCCCTTGAGGAGCGGAGCATCTGCCAGAGGGTATGGGTGAAATTGTCCGGACCCCAGCGGAATTTATCAGCATCGTAGAGCGCATTGCTTATCATCTGGCCGACAGGCGAGTCAATTCTCTTGGGCTCAACGAAGGCTTCATGGTTGGCAATAGCCTGAACGATATACTCTCCTTGCTTAGGGAAGATGGAAAACTCCAGTAACATTCTCGAGGCTGCGGAAGCGCTGGCCTTCGCGTGGTCTTTTTCATTACGCCGCAGGTCATGCAGGAGGCCGGCGATCTGGGCTAGGAGACAAGCTTCGCGCCTCAAAGATTCCTCGAGAGAACTCCTTTCCCCTTCGATGTAAGCCAAGGCCCCGGCTTCCAAGGCCACCTTTTCAGAGTGATCGATTCCATGGCCGAGGTCCTCCTTCAGCTCGCTGAGGACAAGGGCACGGCATTTCATCACCTGTGCGTCCTCATCAAAAAGGGAGCGAGACAGGTTAAGCGGCTCTCTGCAGCAAACATAAAAGCTGGGTTGAGGAAAAGAGGCGGCAATATCTTGCGAGACAGCGGTCATCTCTTCATAAATGTCTTTCATCAACCTCCCCTTAAATCAGATGACCCTTGACGCGTTTTTGGACGAACACCTTGTGATCGATGCCCGACACCTGAACCACTGACAAACTCCTTTACGGGTGACACCATTATCCGAAGTATGCCTCGACGATACATTTTAACCCGGTGACGAGAGGGGAGATTGATGGGATGCCGGACAGGTTGTCCAACACAGCATTGATGATTTGCCTGTTCTTCACGCTTCGCTCCACTTGAATCTTAAGCGTGGCGAGATCGGAGAACAAGTCTCTCTTGGCCTCACCTGCCACAGCGTCATCCCCTTCAAGGACATCCTTGATATCTTCCAGAATAGCCTCCACCGCACGGCGAGCAAAGAAGGAGCTCCGTTTCTCTTCATCTACCATCCCAGTTCTTTCCCGATCAATGGCTGGAGGAGAGAGTTCGGATGGGGTTCCTGGGAAGGTTTGGGAATTTTTGCGGTACTGTTCGATCATCCCCGTTTCTCCGCCCTTTTCCACGAAGATGCTTCCCTCGATGGTAATCCCAGCACTGATTCCACCAAACATATCCAAACTGGCGAGGATGATGAATCCCTTGTCTCCGAGGTAGTCTAAGGCCTTCTGAACTTCCCTTCTGTCAGTGAGTCCCAACTTTGGTGCAAAATCATTCACGGAGAAAAGAAAATTGGGATGTGGGGCCTCATCTGCAAGCTCGTAGAGGTGCGCCAGAAAGAGTTCCGCAAGTTCCTCGGTGGTCATCTCAATCCTTCAATTCCCTATCGTCTCTCAACTTGTTCTTGGCAGGATATTATATCATTTTGCTTTAGAAAAACAATGTTCAGGTGGAAGCTCCGTGGGCTGAATTGCAGTGTTTGAAATCATTCGATATAGTTTCTATCATCCTGTTCATGTATACTCTTTGAAAGAGGGAGGATGCTGGAATGATGAGACACAAAGTGAACCCGCCGGAAGTGATCACAAAAGATTGTGTTGGTTGCGAACAATGTGTTGCGGTTTGTCCGAGCTTCGTTTTCGATATGGTTGAGGCCAGAGCCGAAGTGGCCAGGAGTGAATGGTGTATTGGGTGCGGCCACTGCGGAGCGGTATGCCCAACAGGAGCCATTCTTCACGAAGGCATCTGTTTTGATCTGCACCCGAAGAAAGGAGAGGTCCCTGCAACATCCCCTGGAATATTGGAACTCCTCTTACGGGAGAGGCGCTCGGTTCGAATCTACACCCGTGCCCCTGTCCCTGAAGAGGTCTTGAAAAAAGTCCTTGATGCAGGAAGATATGCGCCCACAGGGACCAATAGTCAGAATGTCCACTACGTGGTGTTGAGATCGCCAGACCGGATTGGAGAGTTGCAAGAGATGACGATTAGTTTTTACGACAAGATGTTTTCCCGAATCCGCAGACGGTTCGGCATGTTCTTCGTCTCGCTCGTTGCAGGTCGAAAGACGGCAGCATATCTTCGCGAATCACTTCCACAGATGGAGTACGCAAATGAACAGATGAAGCAGGGCAAAGATCGGCTATTCTATCATGCTCCCGTCGTGACCCTCACCCACGCCGAATCATGGGACACATCATCATCCTTTAACTGCGCAGTGGCCCTTTACAATTGTTCCTTGATGGCACACACGCTGGGGCTTGGATGTTGCTTCAACGGCTTCCTGGTGAACGCAGTAAACCATGCTCCCAAGATTAAAGCATGGTTGGATATCCCTGCGGATCACAGATGTTACTCAGCGATGACTCTCGGCTTTCCGGATGTGAAATACTTGCGTCTTGTTCGTCGCTATCCTCCCAAGGTGGACAAGACCCCATAAATCGTGAGGTGCAACATGCGGGAGGGGCAGACGTTGGGGGTGAGGCGGAAAATGTGAGGCCTATGGTGCAAATCGCCTAAGGCAGAACACATGGCGTATCGTGCAAGCACTGATCTGTGGAACGTAAGGAGTGAAGTTGAGTTTCACTTCTTCGGCCTGCCATTTCGAACCTTCCCGTTCTTGTTCTGAGCAAGAGTGACAGGTCTTATCTCTTCATCCTTTGAAATCGGAATGAAAAGGGTCGCCCCCTTCGAGATCCGGCTCGTCTTACGCAGATGATTGATTTCCAGGAGGGGCTCAAGATCCACCCGGTATGATTTAGCGATCCCTTTCAGGGTCTCTCCTTTTTTGACGAGATGGGTCTTGAATTGGAACTTCTCAAAAGGCTGCAGGGCTTCGAAGTTCTCCAGGAAGAGCTCCCTTTTCCCGTAGGGAATTTTGATTTCATACTCGTTCTCATTTGGAGGCGTCACCCCCCTTCGAAGTTCGGGATTGAGATCTTTGATTTCCGCAAGGGAGGTCTCACTGGCTTTGGCGATAAGAACGAGATCTGTCAACGGAGGCACCTTCACTTTTTCGTACCGAAGAGGTTCCTGGTATTCAACTTCGGCAAATCCATATTTTCCCGGGTCTTTTGCAATGAGCGCCGCTGCAATCATCTGCGGAACATAATCTTTCGTTTCCCTTTTGAGATACCGATGTTTCGTCAGCTTCCAGAAGTCCTCTGACCGGTAGCGTTTCATTGCTTTGGCAATCTTGTATTCGCCCGCATTGTAACCCGCCGCGGCAAGATACCAACATGCGAACATCTCATAGAGGTCCTTCAAGTATTTGGCTGCGGCAATGGTAGATTTTTCAGGGTCCCGTCGTTCATCGATCCACCAATTCACCCTTAAACCATATCTCCTCCCTGTTAAGGTGATGAATTGCCACAGGCCAACGGCCTTGGCCCTGGAATAAGCATAAGGATTGCATCCGCTCTCGATGAGCGCCATGTAAACCAGATCTTCAGGGAGGCCGTGCTCCTTCAGGAGATTTCTCATGAAGGGGAGATATCGTTCAGACCGGGCAAGCCAGATAACAAATCTGTGTCGAAGGGTCGTCTGGAAATACTGGATGAACTGTTCCACTTTGTCATTGATGACGATGGGGATATCGAAATCGGGTTCCTTCTTACGCCTGTCTGCAGGAAGGATCTCCGGGTTTGCATCGTCATTGGATTCATCACCGATGGCAGGTTCTATGGCCTTAGCACAGGGGACTTCTTCATCGCGTGGGGTGAAAGAAGGTGATTCCTCTACGGAAGAGATTGGCCCTTCCTGGAGGCGGAAAACCTCCAATCCCTGCTGATCGCGAAAGGGGTCTTCCATTATTAGATAGGAATAGAAGTCATTCTGGGCAGCGCCGTTAGACAGGCACGCTGAGGAGAAAAAGAGGATGATTCCTATCAAAGAGATCTTCCGGATCAGAAGAGGCCTCCTTTAAGTGTTGTGTGAAAAGAGTAAGTTGCATTTTTTGTGCCATGCAGAGATTTCATAAGTTGCTGACGTGGAAGGGATTTTTTTCGTTCATCACCATTTGATATGGTTGAGAAATGACCAAATTTGTCAGAAATTTGCAATTTTGTTATTCTTCGGCCTCATTGGTTTGGTGGTCAATAAGACGGAATTGAACGGATTCTTTCAGAGAAATACGACAGGTTCTTCACTTGTCATTCTGAACAAAAGTGAAGAATCTTCTCATTAGGTGAATCCGACTAATGAGATTCTTCGTGGCCTGCCGGGTCCCCAGAATGGCACTGCAGAAGAATCGCTCGGATTAGTTAATGAGAATTGGCGTCAGACGATAGGACTCACTCAGTAGGAATATGGGAAATAAGGAACTCGGAAGGATGCATTGAGAATTGACCTTCGTGCTTTCCATTTCAAGAGTCTTAATTCGCATGAATCGGCGGGATTACGCCCCTAAGGATTGCCGGTGAGGGGGCCTCCTCGATTCAATCTCCAATGGAACCAAGCGCATTGCAGCGATCACCGGTTTACGGCCCATCTGATCCTAAAATCTCTTATCAAATTCATCCTTGAAGGTATTGACATCCGCGACATATTTGGTGTGGGACTCTGTTAATCCTGTTTGAGAAAAGGAAGTTATTCCAGCATAGTAGGCAGATAACACAGATTTCCAAATCTCCTCTTCGGATTTTACAGTCTTTTCATAATATTCATAAAGATCTCTTAAGACATGGGTGGCAACAATGATATTGGTGACCGGATCAAAAGCGGCGTGGGCTGAAACCCTGAGGTTCAACTTGCCTACGTATTCCTCCCAGGTCGTGGGATGAACTTGCATGAGTCCCATTGCATTCTGAGATGAGAGCGCATGGGGAGTAAACATGCTCTCTTTTTTCATGACCGCCAGGATCAAGGACATGGGAAGATTCAATTCCCTCGATTGTTGGATCGTCACTTCTGCTATATCCAGGCCTTGACTCAAACTAACTCCCTTGCTCCTCAGAATCGTATAGATGCTTTCCTTTGTTTTCAATGTATCGAACTCTCTTTTCTGGAGCACAGAGGATTCTGCTGCCTTTTCATGATGGATGAAGAAAAATCCCATAGAAACGATGACGGCTAGATAAAATGAGTTTATCAGAACGAAACCGATCTTCCATCTTTTCTTCCATTTCTCGTGGGTGGCTCTCCAGATAATAGGGGTTCTATATTTTTCATGTGTTTCCATTTTCGATTCTCCGTATCAAGAATAAATTCTCCCACGGTTTCATAAGGCAAATTAGATGCCAGGGTTCAAGTTTTATGCGTTTTAACCGGACAGGCTTTGATTTTATTCAAGTTGCAATTTGGTTACAGTTGAGGACGGAATTGATTTCCCCCTTATGTGTCATACGTTTCCATTTAAGTGGAAAACATTTCCCTCCTTCTGAAGAAGGCTGAAGAGAGGTTGTTAAGAAATCGAGGAATGAAGAACCGGGAATCAAATTCCAGGCCGCCGAGATCTTGCCAAACCCTTTAGAAGAGAAATCGGATGATGGAATGTTAGGCCTTTGGGATCACCGTTCGTACTACTGCAGGGATAAGAACGATTAAGGAGGAAGGGATCCAGACCCACAGAAGCTCACTCTTGATAACGGCTAATCCCCTTTGGCTGAAGAAAGATGCCACCCCAATGGGAGAAACCATGATTGGCCTCCAGGGGGAAAAATACCTTGTCTTATCCAAAGGAGACAATAGAGCAATTCCCGACCCTCCATTCGTGAAGGCATCAAGGATCCCGTGACTTGCTGATAGTAAGAAAAAGAAAATGAGATAGAAGCACCCCGGTCTCGAAAAGATGTCTCTTTCACGGAAGAGGAAACAGACGATAAAAAGACTCATGAATAGGCCAAAAAAAGGGGAGTGGAAGAATCCTCTATGCCCGAAAAGATGGTGGTATGGAATACCGAAGGAAAATGTGATGACGTCAGCATCAGGAATCACTGAACAGATGCCTTTTTTATGCTTTTCCTAAGTCTTTTCCCGTTATTTTCCAGAGGATTTCCTCTATTTCAGAAGTCAGCTTGGGTATTCCCTCTCCCTCCTTCGTCTTGATACGAATTTCGTACATGGTCTCAAGTTGAGGCAGGAGATTCTTTAGCTCGGGTGTTCTTTCCACTTTCTGGTTGATTAGACTGCGCTGTTCTAGAGCCCTCTCAAAGTCGTTTTTGTCAATTGGGATATTGTAGAGCAAATTCAAAATCTCCATCAACCGCAACTTTCCCAGATAATCGTCCTCCAACGCAAAATATTGGGGCAAAGAGACGATAAACCAGTTCGTTTCAATGCCAAACTCCGGTGCTTCCTGAGTAATCAAAATGGTAATGGTTGTCGGTCCCTGATAACTACTGGGCAGGGCTCCAGATTTCTTCAGGTCCTGCTCCGCTTCTCTTCCGACTGCTCCCCCATTGACAATCAAGGGCTTGGTATGAGGAACCACATCATACATGCTCCCCAGGAGAATATATTTCTTTACCTTGAGAGTCTTGAGAAGTCTCAAAACAGAATCAACATAGACTTCGGATTGAGCATGAGGTTCAAGAAGATGAAGAAAGAGAAGATCATTTGCTCCTTCTCTTCTTGCGTAGCGAAGGGTCACATTGGGAATGGACACTCGGCGAATACCCTCTTCAACGTAAAGAGTTGGGCGATATCGGGTAAAATCGAAAAAGGAACCGGGTTTGACCAGTCTGGCCAGTTCCTTAGCCCCAAATTGGGTCTCCAATTCGTTCAGGACAGCAGTCCCAACATTATTCACATCTATCCAGGGCCGAAGGATAGCAAACACATAAGGCTCATTCAATTCCGGGATGGGTTCCTTTACCTCAAAAGCACCAATTCTCACTTTTGGTTCCTCCAATAACGACGGTGTTGATAGAAAATAAGAATCAAATCTTTATCCTTGAATCATCCAATCTGAACTCTCTAACTATACCAGAAAAAAAACGTCATATCAATGATGTTGGGCGTAAAGCATAAGGGGCAAAGCATGAGACGTTAGAAGTTTAGAGATGGAGGGATATACCGCCTTTACGAACGTTCATATGGTAATCATTTCAGTTGGAGGCGATTTTTTCACACTTCCCCTTATAAAAGGGGGATGACAATGAGTTCTCCCCTTTGGCAAAGGGGAGTGAGAGGGGATTTTGTCGGAAATTTCCACTCAATTGGAGTATTATTCTCTATGCAGAAGTCGAGACCTAGAGGTGTCAGATTAGATTAGACCTAAAGGCTTGAATCGATGAATTAACCCAGATATTGCACGGGAACGAGAGTTGGGGGTGCTTCCCAAACTCAACCAAGCGGTCCTGATACCGTATGTTCATAATGATTACTTGACGATGAACTCGGACGTTATGCCTTCGTCTACGACTCTGATTTCAGAGTCACTAATAATATTAGTTTATTCTTTACGTAAGAAGACTTGGTCTCTCGGATTTTCATGCACTTCATACCCTTCAGGCACAGTATCAGCCAACGAACCGGAGCTTTTTAACGAAAAGAAATAGTTTGGACGGCCTGTTTTTGTTTTGCCTTGATGAAGATAAAAGGTTTGAGATCTTCTGTTTATATATGTTATCGGTCTACGAGACATG
>JBEKDJ010000142.1:0-11537 GCA_050014415.1 Thermodesulfobacteriota bacterium
AGGATAATCTTCGGCCGGCCTCTGTCGAGCTTTGAGGGTATCTCCTTCGAGATCGCGGATGACTATTCCAAGTTGGAGATGCTGAAGTTGATGCTTCAGAAGGGGGCCTGGATGATCGACCGATTCTATGAAGATCGATCCAGCTTTACCAAGGAAGAGATCAACCGGACAATCTCTATGTGCAAGGCCAATGCGCCGATGCTTGCTGTGGATATCGCGAAACATGGCATGATGTACCACGGTGGTTTCGGTTATACCAAGGACACACCGCTTGAAATGGCCTTGAGAGGGGCTATGTCCTATGTCGTTGGAGCAGAGGGCGGGTATCACGTTCAAAAGATCATCATCGCCCGTGACTACATCGGTGACGAGGGAGTGCCGTATCGCGGTACACAGACAGGTCACTAATCCTATCAGAAACTGAATGTTCTTGCACCCAGGCTCCAGGGGCAGCTCCGATGGCTGCCCCTGGAGCTAAAAATGCCTTCGAACCTCTTATCGAGTTTGCCAGAGTCGATACGAAGGTATTTGTGTTTCTTAAGTGAGTGGAAAGGAGGCCAAAACGTGAACATCATTGTATGCCTGAAACAGATCCCTGATCTGAAATACATCCGGATCAAGGACCGGAAACCCATTTTAGAAGGAGCACCTCTGATCTTCGGAGATATGGACAGAAACGCTCTTGAAGAGGCGATTAGGATCAAAGAGAAGGTCGAAGGAACGAAGGTAATTGCCTTGGCCCTGGGCGGAGCGAAACTGAAGGAAACAATCAAGGCGGCCTTGGCTATAGGAGCCGACGAAGCGGTCCTGCTGACGGATCCTCTTTTTGCCAATTCGGATACCGCAGGCACGGCCAGGGGGTTGGCTAAAGCCATTGAAAAAATAGGAACGTACGATCTCATTCTTTGCGGCGAGGGTTCCACGGACAACTACTCCAGCCAGGTGGGACCAAGGTTGGCAGAGATTCTTAACCTTCCCCAGATCACCTATGTCCGGAAACTGGACATCGACGGGAAAAAGTTGAGGGCCACTCGTAACATGGAAGAGAGCTTCGAGGTTGTAGAAGTTGAAATGCCAGCCTTGGTGACGGTAGCTAACGAGATTAATCAACCACGACTCGCCTTGCTCAAGGATATATTGAAGGCGGGCAAAAAACCCATCCAAGAGTGGAAGGCCGCAGATTTAGGCCTTTCTGGTGATCAGGTCGGGGTGAAGGGGTCGGTCAGGGAGATACTTAGTAATCTTGCCCCGGAGCAAGCAAGAAAGCAGGTGGTTTTCGAGGGCGAGTTAAAGGACGTTGTCGAAAATTTGTTCAACGCTCTTACCAAAGAAGGGGCACTTGGGAGGTAATCATGGCAGAACTGCTGGTATTTTCCGAAAAAAATGACCTTGCCTTTGAACTCGTCTCAAAAGGGAGGGAGTTCACTGCTCCATTGAAGATGGGGTTAGCCGCCGCACTCCTGGGCGGAAAAGCAGGAGCGGAGGCTAACGATTATTTTGCTTACGGTGCCAACCGGGTTTACATCGGCGAGAATCCGGCATTAGCAGGGTTCAATGCCGAATCCTATGCAGAGGCCCTTTACCAGATTGCTCAAAAGAATGATGTCAAGATTCTGTTGATACCTTCAACAAAAAGGGGCAAGGAGTTGGCCCCCCGGGTGGCTCAAAAGCTTGGGGCAGGCTGCGTCACCGATGCTACGGCCGTAGAGCTGAAGGAGGGAAATCTGCTCATTAGTCGTTATGCTCTCGGTGGAAACACCGTGGCCGGGGAGGTCATCAAGACCGCCCACAAGGTAATCACGGTTATGCCCAAGACTTTTGAGCTGGGGACGAAGGAGGACAAAAAAGGAGAAGTGGTTAAGGCAGATCTAGACCTGAAAGCCCCTCGGGTCCGAATCGTTGAGCGACAGGAAAAGATCGGAGAGAAAGTTAACCTGGAGGCGGCAGAAATCTTAATCTGCATCGGCCGGGGTCTGGAAAAGAAGGAAGACCTGGGGATGGTCGAGAAGTTGGCAAAAGCCATTGGTGCAGAGATCGGGTGCACCAAATCTCTATGCACCGACTACCAGTGGCTTTCAGAAGATCGGCTGGTCGGGCTTTCAGGCAAGAAGACCAGCCCCCGACTCGTCATCTCTATTGGCATATCGGGCCAGATTCAGTACACGGTCGGTATTCGAGGCGCTCGTACTACGGTTGCCATCAACAAAGACAAGCAAGCTCCCATCTTTGCCATGTCCGACTATGGCATTGTTGGAAACCTGTACGATGTAGTTCCCCTGCTTGCTGAAAAACTAAAGAGCGTTTAAACAGGGATGCGTGTTGATCCCGTATCAAGACTGATTTACCCCGGCAGCAGAAACCCACTACCTTTGGCCGGCCTGTCCCAACATTAGACGGGGGATATTGCCCCCCACTGGCTCGGTGATTAGGGACCAGGGGCTCTGCCCGTCAGGTTCCGCAAATAGAGACAGAGGACATCCCAGATGGAAAAGGTGGATGTAATCATTGTGGGCGGTGGATTGGCTGGTCTTTCCTGCGCCTACGAATTGGCCGATTCAGATATGACGGTGATTGTCCTTGAGAGAGGAGATTTCTCAGGGAGTAAAAATATCACCGGGGGAAGGATCTACCTCAGCCCTCTGCAGAGCTACCTTCCAGATCTCTGGAAGGATGCCCCACTCGAAAGACATGTCACCCAGGAAATTCTGACCTTGATGGGTGAAACCAATTCAACCACCGTCGAGCTCTCCAGCGACCGATTCAATCATGCCCCCTATCCAAGCTATACCATTCTCAGGGCCAAGTTTGATCGCTGGCTGGCTGGTCTCGTTTCGGAAAAAGGGATCTATGTCATTCCGGAAAAGAAGGTGGATGACCTCATCAAAGAAGGGACGAAGGTCATCGGCATCAAAAGCGGGGAGGAGGAGTTCGGAGCAGATTGTGTGGTCGGTGCAGATGGGGTTCTTTCTTTCATTGCTGAGAAGGCCGGTCTCAGACAGCCTTTTCGGCCTCAACATTTCGCCGTGGGTTTTAAGGAGGTCATTGAACTCGATCCCAAGACCATCGAGGATCGATTTCGCCTGGGTGAAGGCGAAGGAGCTGCTCAGCTCTTTGTCGGATCGCTCACCAAGGGAATGATGGGCGGGGGCTTTCTCTACACCAATCTTGAGAGTCTTTCTTTAGGCATTGTCATCGGAATTGATTCCCTCAATCGCAGGGAACCCCGTCAGGAAGTTTACAAGCTTCTGGATGATTTTAAAGAACGGCCTGAGATCAAAAACCTGATCAAGGGCGGAAACCCCATTGAATATTCCGCCCATCTGATCAGCGAAGGCGGGATTCACGTCCTGCCGAAACTCTACGGAGATGGGATCTTAGTGATTGGGGACGCGGCCGGTCTTGGCCTGAACATGCTGGTCACGGTGAGGGGAATGGAGTATGCCATGGCTTCAGGCGTCCTCGCAGGTCAGGCGATAAAAAGGGCCAAAGAGAAGAAAGATTTCTCAGCCTCCTCGCTAGCTCACTATGAAGAACTCTTGAAACAGAGCTTTGTGATGAAAGAGATGGACACTTTTAAAGGTAGCCTTCACATGCTCGAGAATGGAAGACTCTTTTCCAAATATCCGCAGGCGATTTCCAATCTCTTTGAAGAAGTAATGACGGTGAATGGGAATCCGAAAAGGGGTCTTTACAAGACAATTTGGCAGGGATTGAAGAAGGACTTCTTGAATTACGAAACGTTTAAAGACTTTCTGCAATTCAAAAAAATATGAAGCTCCGTTGATGGAGCGAGCGCTAGGAAGGGTGGTCAAATGAGAATCACTGACAAATTAGCTCTAGATGCTTTTAAGAACGACAAAGAATCCCATATTCACCTCGACCAGAAGATCTGTCAAGACTGCAAAGAACGGTTCTGCATTTACGCCTGTCCGGCGAGTCTCTATTCTCTTAATGAAAAGGGGGCGATGGAGGTGGAATTCGCCGGCTGTTTAGAGTGTGGTACTTGTACGATTGCCTGTATTTATGGCTCCATTGAATGGACATACCCCCAAAGCGGTTTTGGTGTCCAATACCGGTGTGGATGAGAATGTCCATCTAAAGACTTCTCTTCTTCGATTTCCTATCCTTAACTCCTCCGATCAAGACAAAGTCCCCTGTGATTCCTTCTTCATGTGGGAGGCTTCATATGCTCGGGGCTTCTCAGTGGCTGGTCGGGCCGCAGCAAATCCCGTCTTCGCTGCCCAGATCTCTCCCATGCTATGCCTTTTCCGGGGCCACGAATCCCTGCCCAATCAACTCTAAAGGATCAGCCACTTTGAAGCGATACATACATTGCTCTGTCAAAAGCCCGGTGATCATCAGTAAGAAAAAAATCTGCAATCTCATTTCGTAAAGGGAGATTCTTGATTTTCCCGCTTTGGGGAGAAGGGAATTGTGGGGTTTCCGAATCAAGGGTCTGGCTCCGTGCCGTAGCCATATATGGGATTCACTTGACAAGAATCTGAATCTATTGTATATTTCTATTGTATACCATAGGGGGGTTGGGTGGTTATCCTGAGCCCGGAAAAAGGAGAAATCAATGATGAAAGTCTCATCTTTTACGCAACAAATGAAAGATGATTTACTCTCTCGGCTTAGAAAGATTGAAGGACAGGCACGTGGAATCCGGGGGATGGTGGAGAAAGAGGGTAATTGTACCGATATTCTAATCCAAATCTCAGCTCTTTCCTCTGCAGCCCGAAGACTTGGGATGATCATCATGCAAGGGTGCATACAAGATTGCGCCTCTTCAATACCCACCATGCGCGACGAGGCGGATCTAAAAGTTAAAGTCGATGATATGGCCAAAGCCATATATCGATTCATTAACATGAAATAGGCCCATTCAGTATTCGGTCTGATGCCCCGATGGGGGTAAAACCAACTCTCATAACAGAAACAAAAGTGGAAAGGAGGAAGAACAATGGCTGAAGTCTTAGCAACAAAGGTGGAGGAGATCAATAAGGGAGGAATGACGGTGGACAGTTTAGCAAAGCAGGTGGCAGATCTCAGGAGGCAGATTGAAAACATAAAACCAGGGGCTGAAAACAGGGTCTCTCTCATTGTCTTTAGCGGCGATCTGGATAAAGTGTTGGCCGCCTTTGTCATTGCTACCGGCGCTGTGGCTATGGGTATGGAAGCCGTGATGTTCTTTACGTTCTGGGGTACCCCGGTGCTGCGGGATCCGAGTAAGAAAGCAGCCGGGAAGGATTTCATGGGCAAGATGTTTGGTTTCATGCTTCCTAAGGGAAGGAATGCGATTAAATTATCAAAGATGAACATGGCGGGAATGGGGACTTCCATGATGAAATCCCTCATGAAAAAGAAGAACGTCGCCTCTTTGGATCAAATGGTTGACATGGCGGCAGAGCTCGGCGTCAAGATCTACATCTGCGAAATGTCTATGAGCTTGATGGGATTTAAACAAGGAGAATTCATCGACTATCCGAATCTGGAGTATGTGGGTGTGGCAACATTTCTGGAACAGGCAAAAGACAGCAAGGTACAACTTTTTATTTAGTTGCATTGAAAGAATCTGAAAAAAGGTGAAATGAGATGGATTGGTTTTCATATCTAGTGGCTGGGATAATGGTTTATGTTGCGGTAGCCATTTTCGTTCTCGGCATGACCTATCGGGTTTATCAATGGTTGCAGGCTCCGAAGACTCATATCAAAACAGGAGTTTTTCCGAAGCCAGGGTGTGCGGCAGCAAGGTGGGGACGGGTTTTTGTGGACTCATTCATTTTTCCCCAGGCATTGAAGGCAGATCGAACGATTTGGGTCTTTACCATCCTCTTTCACTTTGCCCTATTGGGGGCCTTTGTGGGCCATCTGAGACTCATCCAGGAATTTACCTTCTTGCTTCACCGTCTCGGATCCGAGGGTATGGATCAGCTTTCTCTATGGGGGGGCGGAGTGATGGGGATCCTTCTACTGGTCGCCCTTACCTATTATTTCTTTCGTCGTCTGTACTCTCCCTACAAGGAGATATCGGCGCCCGAGGATTTCATCCTTCTCATGTTGCTCATCATGGTCGTCGTCATGGGCGACCATATGCGTTTCGTGGGAACAGTTCATGCGGCCGATTATCGGATTTATCTTCAGAGTTTGTTAGCCTTCGAGCCTGCTTTTCCCAAAGTTCTAGCTGATTCATCAACGAGATGGGCCCTGGTGTTTCATGTTCTGTTCGCAAATCTTCTGCTCATCTACTTTCCCTTCAGCAAACTCGTCCATATTATCGCCACATTCCCGGCTAATTTGACAAGGCGTGTATGAGGAAAATCGATATACTAAGGAGAGCCCAAGACATTTATTGAAAAGGAGAAGACTATGAGTGACGAAATCAAAGCGGATAAGACAATGGATTTGAAGGGCTTGCCTTGCCCCCAACCGGTGATCAAGGTGAGTAAAGGAATAAAAGAGATTCAGGTAGGTCAGATCCTGGAAGCCGTCACCACGGATCCAGGGGCTCTAGCCGATTTTCCTGCCTGGGCCCGCACAAGCGGCAACGAAATACTGAAAACGGATCAGGCGCAAGGCTTGATAACTTTCTGGATCAAAAGGGTTAAGTGAAGCTCAGTTTTTCGGAGTCACGCTCGAGCCATGAAAATTCAAAGACTACGGAAACGCGACACGTCCGCGTGCCGAAATACACTCTGTCGTGCGGACACTGACACGCTATTTCTTAGTAAATGAGCTTCGAAGGGAACATGGTCGTGGATAGAGAAAAGAGGAGAAAACTGCTCGATCTTTTTCAATCCAAGCTGGACAGACCCATGCGGTACTATTTGGATGTGTGTACGCGATGTGGCCTGTGCAAAGATGCCTGCTTCGCCTATGCTTCCGTTCCGAAGCCGGAATATACTCCGGTTTGGCGGGCCGAAGTGGTGAGAAAGATATATAAACGCTATTTCCGGTTGAGCGGCAGACTTTTCCCATTTTGGGGCGATAGCAAAGAGATTGATGACCAGGCAATGAAGCAGCTGAATGAGGCGGCTTACACCTGTACAGGGTGTCGGAGATGTATGATGTACTGTCCTTTCAGCATCGATACCCAGGCGATTCAATCGATTGCAAAATTGCTCCTCATCGGCAACGAGAGTGAACCTGAGATACTGTCCATGTTGGCGGATGCTTCGATCGAGAAAGGAAAAAGTCTCGATCTCTATAAAGAATCCTTCACCCAAGGGATTAAGAATCTGGAAAAAGATGTCATCGCCAAATGGAAAGGAGAGTCCCACCAGGTCATTCCGTTGGAGGTGGAGGGGGCCAATATTCTCTACGTGGCCCTCGCTGGGGCTCATTCAATTATTCCGGCTGCTTCCATCATGAATGCTGCCAGGGAACGCTGGAGCTTGAGTTTCTTTGAGGCTGTCAACTTCGGAGCCTTCGTGGGCGATCCGAGAAAAACCCAGCTCATCGCGAAGCGAATCATTGACGAGGCCGTTAGGCTGAAGGTAAGAGAGGTCGTGATCTGTGAATGTGGGACAGCCTTCCGGGTCATGAAGCATCTCGTTGGAAAACAACCTTTTGAGGTTTCTCATATAGCCGAGGTCATCGCGAGATATCTCAGAGAGGGGAGGATCAGGGTAGAAAAGGATCGAATCAAGGGGCTCATCACTTACCACGATCCCTGTCAATCGGGTCGTAATGGCGGGGTGATCGAAGACCCGCGGTATGTGCTTCATCAATTGACATCCAATTACATAGAAATGACTCCCAACAGAGAATACAACTTGTGCTGCGGAGGGGGTGGAGGACTGGTTGCCTTGGATAATGAAGACTTCAGAGAGAGGACAGGAAAGGCCAAGGTCAACCAAATTAAGGAGACAAAGGCAGCCATCGTCGCCACGGGTTGTGAGAATTGCCACACGCAGTTAGGATTTCTTAATGAGAAATATCAAATGGGAGTGAAAGTAGAGTTCCTGACCAGTATGGTTGCGAACTCCCTGATTCTGGAATCCTAAGCTGGCCTAGCACACCCATCTATTTCTGGCGGTGTCCTTGAAGAGACTCTCTGGAATTCTTCAAGAAAGAATGGATGAAGACCAGCAGTGTTTCTCCAGCCGGTAACCACATACAGAAAATCATTTACAGTGAGGAGTGAGGTGGAGTTTTTCTATTCTCTTGTCGATCAGTTCTATTATTTTGTCATGGTCCCTATGCTTTATGTGGCCATCGTCATTTTCATTGTTGGGATCATCTTGCGCATGACCAAGATGATTCGGAGACCAAGACAAAGGGCAATAACCCTTCGCGTTTTTCCCGAAAAACGATCCAAGGTATTAGCGGTGTTGAGTGACATATTTCTCTTTCCAGGAGTGACGAGGGAAAAAGACACCGCCTTTTGGGTTTTTTTTGGCCTCTTCCATATAGCCATTTTCTTATTGTTCCTTGGTCATCTCGAGCTGATTGCCGACATGAAGGTGATTCAACTTGTGAAGCACAAAATCTTCTTGGGGAAAGGCCTGGTGGGATTTTTATTGATTGTCAGCCTTTCCTTTTTTCTCTTCCGCCGATTCCGGAGCCCGTTTCGGGAATTATCAGTGCCTGAGGATTTCATCCTCATCTTAGGGCTCTTGGTCACCGCGTTCTTTGGCTCTCATATGAATCTGGCAACGCTTTATTCAAGTCACGGATTTGACATCCCAGTAGAGGCTTACCGGACTTACTTAGGAAGCATGATTCGGCTCAGCCCTTCCATTCCGGCCGAGATTTCAGGGTCACCCCACCAGGTGATTCTCGTAGTTCATATTCTGTTGGCCAATATTTTCTTCATTTACTTTCCGTTCAGCAAGGTGATGCATTCAATACTTGCTTTTTTTTCCAACGCCGTTAAGAGGAGTTAGTCGTGGATAAGGTAAAAAAGAAGAAGCTTCTGGACCTCTTTCGATCAAAACTGGATAAACCGACACAATATTATCTTGAAGTCTGCTCTCGATGCGGTCTCTGCAAGGACGCCTGTTTCGCTTATGCCTCCGTTCCGAAGCTCGAATATATTCCTTCCTGGCGGGCCGAGGTAGTCAGAAAGATTTATAAACGTTATTTCAAACTGAGCGGCAGGTTATTCCCCTATTGGGGGGAAGCCACCGAAATCGATGATGAGTTGATGAAACAACTTTATGAGGCGGCTTACACCTGTACCGGGTGCCGGAGATGCATGATGTACTGTCCCTTTGGCATTGATACGCAGGCGATTCAATCGATTGCTAAATTGCTGCTCATAGGTAATGAGAGTGAACCTGAGGTCCTTTCCATGCTGGCGGATGCTTCAATCGAGAAGGGGAAAAGTCTCGATCTTTACAAAGAATCTCTCATTCAGGGGATCAAGAATCTGGAAAATGAGGTGATCGTCAAATGGAAAGGGGAATCCGGCCAGATCATTCCGTTGGAGGTGGAGGGAGCGAACATTCTTTATGTAGCTCTGGCTGGGGCGCATTCGATCGTCCCGACTGCTTCCATCCTGAATGCTGCCAGGGAGAGCTGGAGCTTGAGCTTCTTTGAGGCTGTCAACTTTGGAGCCTTTGTAGGGGATCCCAGGAAGACCCAGCTCATCGCGAAGCGAATCATTGACGAAGCCCTCAGACTTAAGGTGAAAGAGGTGGTGATCTGCGGATGTGGGACAGCTTACAGGGTCATGAAGCATCTTGTTCCGAAACAACCTTTTGAAGTTTATCATATCGCCGAGGTGATGGCCAGATATCTCAAAGAAGGGCGGATCAACGTAGACAAGGATCGAATCAAAGGGTCCATCACATACCACGATCCCTGTCAATCAGGTCGTAATGGCGGGGTCATCGAAGAGCCTCGGTATGTCCTCCAACAATTGACTTCTCATTTCATTGAGATGACTCCTAATCGAGAATACAATATATGTTGTGGAGGAGGTGGAGGACTGGTTGCTTTGGAAAACGAGGAATTTAGGGAAAAGACAGGGAAGGCGAAGGTTAATCAGATTAAAGAAACAGCGGCAACTATCCTGACGACGTGTTGTGAGAACTGCCATACCCAGTTAGAGTTTCTCAATGAAAGATATAAGATGAAGATGAAGGTGGAGTTCCTGACCAATATAGTGGCAGATTCATTGATTCTGGAATGATCAGTGAAACCAGACCGAGCAAAATCTAACCACACATCGTAGTTTTCCATAAACAGGACTGCAGGAATGGCCGCATCTGAAAAGATCTGACCGTCAGTGTTATAGAGCGAACTTTGAGGATCGTGGGGCAAACGAACCGGTCCGTCAAGAATTGGATGGAGTGCAATTTCAGGAATAACTGTCTTATCAGGACTTCGCTTCCCACGGCCTCGACCCCAACGGGAAAGGTGCTGGTTCCAAACATGTGTCCTTCTCCCTGGAACGTGCAGATCTCCACAAGACTTTTCCAACCTTCTAGGGACAGGGCTACAGCCCCATCTGTTGTGAAAGGGTTCAAGAGGTCTAGGCCCGGGTTTGACAGGATCGAATCCTTGGATCCTGAATCCAGCAAGGGCAAGGGTGGAGATACTGATTTAGTACAACATTTAGATCAGTTCTTTGGAGAACACCAGCTTATCATCGCCGATTCGGTAAAAATTCTTAATGCGCGCCACCAGTTCGTAGCCGGCTTTGTTATAGAAACGGATGGTAGGACCATATGCCTCCTGTGATGAAGTCTCGATAAGGAGCATGCGTCCTCCCCGCTTCACGACGTCTTGCTCAACATATTCGATCAGACCCCGTCCGAATCCTTTCCCCTGGACTGCTGGATCGGTAGCGATCCAATACAGATCATACACTCCATGAGTAAGTGGCGTCGGACCATAGCAGGCATATCCCTGCACCGCTGCATGCTCTTTTCCGACTTCGAGTACGACAGCAATATAGCCGCTTTTCTCGCCCTTTTCTAAAACCTCATCAACTAGTTCCATCGCGGTTGCTATCTCTTCCGGGTTGAATTTTCCTGAGGAAACGACGATTTCCTCGATCCTGGATCGATCGCGGGGTCCGATTGGGCGGATGCGTGCGTCCTGGTTGAGTTCGGCTTTGGCTGTACTCTTTTGCATGGTTATGTCCGAACAGTTGAATTTAATGACTATCAGTGTCTCCGATGTCAAGGTTCACTGTCAAGAAAAAAAGTGATTCCACAACCATATCCTCTTTGACACCCAATTACCTCGCTAAGTCTTTATCAGAAAGCTTTTGTTCTTTCGAGTCCTTTCTGATATAATTCTTTAAACCCCTCACTCAGGGTTTTGAGAAGAGAATGGCGCTAATTGCAATTTGAGATTTGGGGGCATCAAATGGGATACAAGAAGAAATCATGGCGAGAGAAGTTGGCTGATGACAAGGGGCTACCCAGGGTGGAGACTATTACGGAGAAGATGAGTACCCAATGGGGAACAGGTACAATTGTGATCCCTGCACCGGTGGAAGTTGATGAGATAATGAAGCGAGTTCGGAAGGGGAAACTCATCACCGTCAATGAGATTCGAAACATTCTTGCGAAGAACCATGG
>JBEKDJ010000143.1:0-11510 GCA_050014415.1 Thermodesulfobacteriota bacterium
CGCCTTCCCCCTCTCTTCGCTGAACTGCTTGAGGACATATTCCGTCTCTTGCCAATCGTTCTTCCTCCTTCCTGTCAGTACGCCATGACCGCACCAGGGGTACCGGTCCAATTCTTCCATACTCTTCACAATCCCTGCCCTTAAGGGATTTAAATGAATATAACGGACCAGTTCCAGTAGATAGGGGTCCTCCTCACAGACAATAGATTTGTAACGATTCTGAAACAGATGGCCACTCCTGTGGTATTTCAAATTATATCGGACAGCATGACCCGTCAAAAGACGCCGCATGAATTTAGAAATTCCCTTGGAACCACTGAATATCAAGAAGTGGAGGTGATTATCCATCAGAGTCCAAGCCAGTACTTTCGTTCCAGTCATCTCCACCAGTTCACTGATACGAGAGACAAAATCTTCCCGGTCCTGGTCATCAAGGAATATCGGGCAGCCTTCAATCCCTCGTACCATCACATGGTGAAGTATCCCGGGTGCGTCTAATCTCGCTTGCCGAGGCATAAAAATCTTCTACCACAATTACCAAGGGATGTAAAGTGATTATTTTCATCAACGTCCCCTAGGTTTTGGGTTTTGTGTACAAGACCGAGAATTCGTAAGGAGATTCCGGGTAGTAGAGGTTCTTAAAGATCTCCTTCAAAGGGTTATCATCCAGCTTAAGTTCAGGAGTGAGCTTATCTTGTCTGAAGTCGAAGAGGCCGGAATTATACTTATCATCGGCATGATAGAAAATTTCTCGGAGGCGGTGGTAGGTGCTAGTGCCATTCAGGGGAGATTGGATCTGGCCATATTTTTCAATTCCCCGATCCTCACACATCCGGAGGAAGATGATACGGTCAATGGTAAGCTGAACAGCATAATTGAGCTCCCGGACAGAAAGCTTCGGGTTTCTTATGGCGATGTCTTTGGCCAAAGCCTCACGCCATGACTCTATTTCCTTTAGAAATTCATCATCTACTTCCGTCGTTCCACGCTTCTGTCTATCGGATTCTGCAAATTTATCAAAGGAACCCTTCAGGACGGCGTCTTTTGAGAGAAGATTATAGATCTCCTCAAAGGAGTCGATATATTGGTTATACGTATAAAACCGGACTCGTCCAATGCTTGGTTTGTCACTTGGCTTCGGTCGGAGCCGGCAGTCATAAATCGCCATCTCTTCAAAGTCTGTCAAAATGGAGAGGGAGAGTTTGGAACTCCAGGCGTATCGCCTCAATTGGTAGGCAGGGCTGGTTTGAGTCTTAATATCAATGGAGGGCTTCTTAGATTCAAGAAAAAACTTTCTGACACCTCCAATGCGGAAGCAGTAATCCGGTGCTTTAGTGGCTCCGGCAATCTTAATCGCATCCTCATGGATCACATCCTTATATTGTTCTGCATGGCCTTCCTTATTGGCTACGTCCCAGCCAAGAGCTATAAAGAAGGGGTCGATGAATTCTATTCGTAGTTGAGTTTCATTGTAAGCAGGGTTGTGATAGGCCTCAATGTTTCGTTCGAAACGTTCAACTAGATCGGCAAATTGCTTGCGGGTTTCTTTCATACTTCCAAAACCCTCAGGCCTGCTGCCTTGGCCGCTGAAAGTTGCTGGGTATCGGAAGAGACGAAAGCTTCTGCCCCAAATTCTAAGGCACAAGCAACATGTAAGGCATCCAGAGTTCGCACTCTATTTGTTTCAAGAATGTGAATAGACTGCTTGATGACAGAAGGAGTGATATTGCAGATTAAAGCGTCTCCGAGGTCTTTCAATAATGCCTGTTTTGCTTTCTCATATTGATCCCCGGTGATAACAGATTGTCTTCTAAGTCGACATAATGCAGAGATAATTTCTGGCAGGCAAATTGAGCTTACTCCTAAGCTAGTGGCATGTGAACAAATTTCTTCTGTTTTTTCGCTTCCAAGCTCCGCAATATATCGCTTTGCAAATGCCGAGGAGTCTAAAAAGACTTTCATCTCTTAGATCGCTTTCTTTCCCTAAGTATTTCTCTGCTCAATGAAGCTCCCCGGACTAATAATTTCAAGCCCGGTTGCTTCCAGGAGACCACTCCCTCTTCAGCGGAAGTAGGAATAATCTCTGCAATGGGTTTCCCATGACGAAGAACCTTTAATGTTTCGCCTTTCTCCACGACGTCAAAATAGGTTGCGGCATTTTGGCGGAATTCAGTGAATGTGACTACTTTCATAACGATCTGCCTCCATGTTCATCGATGTACATCAATGTACAATACTTCGTCTGAACAGTCAAGGTAAAAATACCCGGCAAGATAGAAGGAGAGACACTACAATTTCGGTCAAAACTAAATTTTCCCTTGGCGGAAGGCTTCTTGGATTTCGATGGTTTTTTGGGGAAGGAGTCTTCTCATCTTGTTTGCCTGAAAAAGCCATTTTAAGCGGCGATCCAGAGGCCATTTCGCGTATTCATCAATCTGCTCCCGGCTTACAGTATAAGTAAACCCCTTTTTTTGTTCGCTCATCGCCTCTCCAATACCATCCTGAGATGTTCTACGTCTGCAAGATCTTGTTTCCGGCCTGCCCGTAGTTTCAGCTCAATAAGATCATGAACCGAGACGGTCGGTATCTTCTCGTCCTGGAGTTCAACCTTAATCGCCCTGCCTTTTAGTTCCTCATAAGGGACCGGAGTATCAATGAGGATATCGATCTCCCCAATGGGTAATGTCTCACTATAGAAATTAAGGGCTTTCATCCCCTTCTCAAGGATCCAGGAGGTTCTCTTGGTTTCGTCAGCAAGGTCCCTTGGGTCTACGGGTATCTTTGGCTTATAACCCCATCGGGTGAGCTTCGTCACAAGCTTGAGGACGTTTTCTGGCTCAAAGAGGATCATCAGATCAATATCATAAGTCATCCTCGGAACGCCATAGAAGTTAACCGCCAATCCCCCAACGACCAAATAGTCTATTCCAGCCCCATTGAGTTTTCTAAATAATGTCTGAAAGTCCAATTCCATAAGCCAAACCTGTTTCTATCATTAGAGTGTCAAATAGAAGCCTCCAGGGAGGTTGAGATCAATCTACCAAAACTAATAGACATTATCAAGTGGATTTCTAAAGAGCATCTTTTCTAAGAAGTCTAAGGTGGCTTTGCTCCATTATCAATGATGAGGTTGGATTTGACAAACCGGGGCAAAGGGGATAGTTTGGGAACCATGAAGGAAATCGTTGAGGTGGCCGTCGGCCTTCCTGTCTTCAAGACATTTCACTACCACATTCCTGAGAAAATAGCAGGCTCTCTTCAGATTGGGATGAGGGTGCTCGTCCCTTTCAAGGGAAGAAAGGTCACCGGTTTTGCAATCGATCTTTTGGATCGCTCTCCAGATGGTCTAACAAAGAAGTTACTTGAGGTTGAGGATCTTCTGGATGAGGTTCCTCTGATCGACCCACTGATGCTCCGCTTTTACCGCTGGATTGCAGACTACTACCTCTACCCGTTAGGAGAGGTAATAAAGACCGGCCTCCCACCCGGACTTCAGCTGAAGAGTGAACTGATCCTGAGCCTCACCCAGGATGGAATGACATGTCTGATCCAGGGAGGCTTGGACTCGGTTCAAGAAAAGGTCTTCCAGGAGATCGTAAGATGCAGGAAGGTTTCTTTGAAGAAGGTACTGAAGACATTCCATGGAGAGGTGTCGAGGGATCAACTTTTCTCGTGGAAGAGAAAGGGCCTTCTCAATATTGAGGCAGGTATGGAGGGCAAAGAAGTCAAACCGAGATTTGAGAAAATGGTCCACTATGGAGGAGGTAAACCTACAAAACCCGTTTCGCGGAAGCAGGGAGAAATCCTAAGATGGTTGGAGGAGAGAGGAGAGGTTCCTTATTCCGAGCTGAGCAGAAGGTTTAAATCCTCTTCGAAGCCCATTCGATCCCTCCAAGCCAAGGGCCTTGTCTCTATCTCCAAACGTGAGGTATGCTGTGATCTCTCGATTCGATCCGAACTAAAGGCCTACCCAAGACCCGAGCTGACTGCGAGTCAAGAAGCCATTCTCGACGAGACCCTCAAGGGGATCCGTTCAAAGCGTTTTTCTCCTTTCCTGATTTACGGTGTCACCGGAAGCGGGAAGACAGAGATCTACCTCCGGACCATTGAAGAGATTCTGGCTCAAGGAAGGGAAGCGATCGTTCTCGTTCCGGAGATATCCCTGACTCCGCAACTCCTCTCTCGTTTTAAGGATCGGTTTGGTGAGAATCTCGCTCTCCTCCACAGCAGACTGGGAAGGAGAGAACGGTATGATCAATGGAGAAGGATTTGGAAGGGAGAAGTGAAGATTGCCTTAGGAGCCCGGTCAGCCATCTTCGCACCTTTTAGAAACCTGGGGGTCATCATCGTAGACGAAGAACATGACCCTTCGTATAAACAGGAGGAGAAATTGAAGTACCATGCAAGGGACTTAGCCGTAGTCCGGGCAAAACAGGTTGAGGCCACCCTCCTTCTGGGATCAGCCACCCCTTCCCTTGAATCATTTTATAATGCGGAGAAAGGGAAGTTTCATCTCGTCAATCTCCCGGAGAGGATCGAAGGAAAGCCCCTTCCTCGAGTGGAGGTGGTCGATATGAAGGGAGAAGGAAGTGTCCTCTCGGAAAAGATAAAGGCGGCACTCCGAAAAAATATCGAAGATAAGAAGCAGAGCCTGCTCTTTCTCAATCGAAGAGGGTTTTCCAATTTCATCCTCTGCCCAGATTGCGGCCTCACCTTCAAGTGTCCGAACTGCAGCGTCACCCTCACGTATCATCTCCGGGATCATTCCCTTCAGTGCCATTATTGTGACTATCGAATCCAGGCCCCCGGGGATTGTCCGAAATGTCAGAGCCATCGACTTCGGGGAATGGGAATCGGCACAGAGCGCCTGGAGCAGGAGATCCGAGCATTATTCCCGGAGGCAGAGGTGGGAAGGATGGATCACGATACCACTACGCGGAGACACTCTCATGTCCAGATTCTGAAAAGACTGGAATCTGGGAAGACCGACATCTTGGTGGGAACGCAGATGATCGTCAAAGGCCACGATTTTCCAAATGTAACCTTTGTGGGCGTCGTCTCTGCCGATACTTCGCTCCACTTTCCTGACTTTCGGTCGAGTGAGCGGACCTTTCAACTCCTCACCCAAGTGGCCGGAAGGGCGGGAAGAGGGGAGGTCTTTGGAGAGGTAGTGATCCAGACCTTCAGCCCTGATCACTATAGTATCCAAAGGGCAAAGGACCATGATTTTATCGGGTTCTATCAGGAAGAGATCCAATTCAGAAGGGCTTTGGGATATCCTCCCTTCTCCCGACTTATCAATCTGAGGCTGACTGGAAATAGTGAAAAAAGGACGAAGGCGGTTGCAGAAGAGATGGGGAGGCTTGGACAACTGCTGCTGAAGAAGGGGGATGGGAGGAAGATCGAGATCTTAGGCCCTAGCACTGCTCCCTTTGCCAAGATGAGGGGCAAATTTCGATGGCAGATGCTGGCAAAGGGGATAAGCCCTCAATCCCTGCATCAATTCGCTCAGGAGTTAGGCACCCGGTTGGAGGGCCAGATAAAGGGAAGAGGGGTGAATCTCGATATTGATGTCGATCCTGTTTTCATCCTATAATGCTGTTCGGCAGTCGGCCCGGCGACCAACCGAAGAGCGAACAAATGCTAAAACCTTCTGTGCTGGAAGCTGACAGCTGAGGGCAGAGCAGAGCCAGAAAGGGAGCATTCCAGGTCGAGTCAAAGAGATCGATGATCGAGGGATCTGGGAGTAGAGGGGATGGTGAGCGAGACAAAGATCAAAGTGGGCGGCATTATGGCGAACAGTGGTCTGGCAATGGTAAGTGTCCTTTCAATGCCGGCCCATCCCGACGCCCCAGGGGCAGTCCTTCATGCCCTGGGAAACCGGAATATCAACATCGAGTTCGTCGTCCATAGCCTCGACCTTAAGGGCAATGGGAATTTGACCTTCTGTATCGACCGGAAGTCTTTGGAGTCTGCATTAGAAGTACTCGAAGGGGTCAAACTTTCAATTCGGGCGAGGGGAATCTCCTATTATCCGGACGTAGCCGTGATTAGCGTCTTCGGCCCCCACTTCAGGGAAAAGCCAATGATTGCGGGTCTAATGTTCAATGCCTTGGGGAGGACAGGGATCAATGTCTTGGCCATCAGCACATCGATCTCCAGTTGCTCCTGCTTGATTCAAGCGGATCAAACAGAGGATGCATTGAAAGCCCTACACGCAACCTTCGAGGCCCCCCATCAGATTACCAAGGTTGCAGCCCAATAACTTAGGAGGGTTCAGGGGGGCTAGGAATCAATGATCAGAGAGTGGAAAACAGAGAGTAGATTGAACTTTGACCCATTCGGCAGCGCCATGCCCTCATTTGAAGACGGGGCAAAGAAGCAACGTTCCTTTCGGCAAGTTCAGGCCACTGAGTCTATCGAAGTGCAGGATCAACCCTGAGCAGGCTTCAGCCCTTGCGCCGGGGGGGGGTCGAAGCATTGAGATTTAGCATCATAACTAATGTACCGAGGAGTCTCTATGGAAAAAGCCCTTGAGAAACTGGCTGAACAGATCCTCTCCTTTGACGAAGCCTCCCTGGCTAATCTCAGGGAAAAGTATCGACTCAGGGTTGAGAACTTTGATGGCACAAGGGGCTGGGAAAAGGCGGTGATTATCTACTGCATCATCAACGCCGTTGGCATGAAGAATACGCTCTTCAATGAAAATGTGCTCAGAAGGGCGAAGAATAAAGAAAATGGACCCCCAAAGGGCCGTCCTGGTCTGAAACGGGTGAAATAGATGAAAGTTCTACCCTTCTTCATCTTCTAGGGGCGTTGCTATATCAGCTTTTCGATCCAAACCGACTTATTCCTCAAGCAACTGTCTCCCTTGCCTTTTTCAAAGAGCCCTTTTCGCCATCTTGAAGTAACCCGACTTTTGGATACGAATGATAGCTACGGGCATCATCCTCTCCCTCGGCGTGATTCTTGGATCCCAGGAGTCACCCCTCTATTCTTGGAGTCGCTACAGACCATCGTAGGCTGTAAGTAGGTGTCTTCCTGCTGGGGTCCCGACAACCCTCTCCTCCATTGCTGTGTGATTCTTGAGAGAAGGACAGGAGAACGGATGGGGCGACCCAAGAAAGTGTTACAGACCCACCATATTGTGGGGCAGGGACTTGTCCACCCCAATCTCTTGTGGTTCTTGAAGGACTCGGGAACAACCTAACTTGGCAGATCCGTCCAAAGAGGCTTCACCGGAATAAAAGGGATTCAAAGGCTTGACAAACTCAGAGTCAGTATATTATTATTGTGAAATATCTTCACAAGGAGGCGCATATGGATAAAATTGAAATTATCATGATGGACCACCCCCCTCACCCCTCGACCTACAATAAGATGGCCCTTCCCCTCCGCCGTATCTTCCTTAAGGTTGTACTCTTCTTTGTCATGTTCATCCTAGCCTTTCACCTCCCCCACTTACTGAATGGAATCCAATGTTTCACCGATGGAATCGGGACAAAAGAGGAGACGATACGCGAAATTCTTACGGTTTTGGAGAGGTACCCCACTGGATTGGCAGATGTGACGAAAGAGGAGCTCGCGGAGGTGATTTACGAGGAAGCCACTCGAAACAATCATGACCCGAAATTCATCTTGGCTCTCATTGCCTTTGAGAGTTCCTTCCAAAACTGGTCTGTTTCTGAACGGGGCGCCAAAGGGTTGATGCAAATTATGCCTTATGTTGCAGAATCCCTCGCCCAAGAGATGGGCATTGAATGGAGGGGAGACCGGACCCTTTTTAATCCCTTTCTCAATACAAGAATGGGGATTCATTACCTTTCTCGACTGATCCTCGATTTTAATGATGTGGGAATCGCCTTGACTGCCTATAACTACGGTCCTACCTATGTCAGGAGCCTAATAGAAAGAAAAGAAAGGATTCCCCTCCAGTATTCCCACAAGATCCTTACTATCTACCAGACCCTTTAAACATCCTACCCTCCGTCTAAGCTTGTTCAAAGCCCCGAGATGAGCTATGTGGCCTGGTTTCTTAAGACAAGAAAGCCAGGCCATCTACTCACTCTTTGCTCTCTTACTCTAGTCCGTCCGGCTGAGCCCAAGTGTAACCTCCCACATTCCACGCACCGAGTTGACCAGGTAAATCCCTGAATATGGGCAGAGAATGGAAGGATGAATGTGGATTTGACCGGTTTCTACCCTCTACTCTCCACTCTCCTAGTTTTCCTAATCAAGAGCTCCTCCAAAATATCAACAACTCTGCCAATGGTGAAAGGACGCCGTATTACCGCCTTCCATTTAAAGTTCCTGACCCACTCTTCATTCAGCTCCAGTGAACCACCAAGAGCAATCATTGGGATACCGGCATGGGCTAAAGTATCCAATTCACGCTGTGTCAAGGAGAGACCGTAGAGCTCCAAAACGATGAGTCGAGGTCTCAGATAATTTGGATCGTCCAGCGGGGCCATGACTTCAGAGATTTCAATAAAACCAATCGCATCAAAGCCCCGCTCTATCAACTCGGCCCGCAAGTATGCCCGTGGCCATTGCTGCCTGTCAATGATCCATATACTCGGTCTAGTTGCGGTTTGATCCAGGGAGATCTCCCAACGATGTCTGGAACGATATTTGGGTTGTTTCACAGAAGGTTAAGCTCGAACATCTGCTCAGTCACCGTCTTTCCCCATTGGTTACCTTCGCATTGCTCGCAGAGCCTGAACCCATACTTCTCATAAATATGGCGTGCTGCATCGAGACCCGCAAAAGTCCAGAGATAAACCCGGGCAAATCCCTTCTCTCTGCAAAATTCGACGGCTTCTTCCATCAATACCTTCCCGATGCCTTGGCCTTGGTTCTCCGGCGCGACGATGAACCATCTCAGATGGGCACCTTTGTTATCCTGATTAACCCCATCGATGACAATTGAGCCCACAATTCTTTCATCGACACTGACTACCCAGAAACCATCTCGTGTTTTCTCAAAGCGAAGCAGGAATTCTGAGAGTTCAGTGGCCACCTTTGACTCAAAGAAAACATGGAAGCCCCAATGTTTGTGGTAATAGAGTGCATGCAGTTCAGCAATTCGACCTATTGCACCAGGAATATAACCCGACAATCTTATTTCGCTCATACTAGGCCGTGCCATTTTGTTGGACAAGAATTCCTTCTCTTCTTACGGCAGGTTTTCTGGTAATGAATGATACAACATTAAGGTTTTTGTCAAGATTTCTTATGCCGAATGGAAGAATGAGCATTTCTGATGGGCACCCGGGGGAGAGAAATAAGCTATAAGCATCTTTCTGAAGCGGACCTATAAGTAATCTTCGCCCGTGTACTATGAACATGACTAAGACTTACATTTTTTTCAAGTCTATAAAGAACTCGATGATCACCCAGCAGAATCTCTCGGTGCCGATACGATTTCGTCATTGCTTCTCAACCTCTTCAAAAACCTCTTCGAGGATCGTGAGGGCAGTGTCGGCCTGCTTCCGGGTAATGATCAGAGGCGGGCTGAAGCGAATCACATTCTCCCCAGCTCCAAGGATGAGTAGTCCTCTTTCAAAACAGGCACGAATGATTTTGCTCCTTTCTTCAATCGCCTTTTCCTTCGTCTCCCGGTCTTTAACCAGTTCTATCCCGATCATTAAACCCTTTCCCCTCACATCGCCGATGAGATGGAATCGTTTCTGGAACCCATTCAATTTTTCGAGAAGGTAGGCACCTACGTGTGCCGCATTTTCAACAAGTCCTTCCTCAAGAAGTTCAATGGTTGTCAAAGCCGCTCGGCAACTGATGGGATTCCCGCCAAAAGTACTGGCATGAGAACCGGAAACCCAGTCCATGACCTCGCTCAGCGAGACCGTAGCTCCCAGGGGCATCCCCGAAGCAATTCCCTTTGCCAAGGCAATGATATCAGGTACGACCCCCCAGTGCTCAATCGCCATCATCTTCCCTGTCCTTCCCATTCCACTCTGAACCTCATCGTCCACGAAGAGGATTCCAAACTCCTTTGCCAGCTTGTAAAGTTCTTGGTGAAATTCAGGCGGAGGAATGATATAGCCACCTTCGCCTTGAATGGGTTCGACAAAGATGGCTGCTACCTCTTCAGGAGGGATGCTCCGTTTAAAGAGGTCTTCACGAATCCATTCGACACAGGCAGTGCTGCAACCGGGATATTGCCGATGATGATAGGGACAGCGGTAACAATAGGCATAAGGAACATGGGTCACCCCGGGGACGAGGGGATAAAACCCTTTTTCGTGGATCACTTTGCTGGCTGTTAAAGAGAGAGCGCCCATGGTCCGCCCATGAAAAGCGCCGAGGAAAGCCAAAATCCGTGGCCGTTTGGTATGATAACGTGACAATTTGAGAGCTGCCTCAATGGCTTCAGCGCCTGAATTGCCGAAGAAGACTCTCTTTGCTCTTGACCCGGGGGTGATCTCAGAGAGCTTGGCAGCAAGACTGGACTGGAGGCCATAATAAAAATCGCTGCCAGACATGTGGATGAGCTGCTCTGCCTGGTGATGGATGGCCTTCACCACTCTTGGGTGGCAATGGCCGGTGTTACAGACAGCAATCCCGGAAGTAAAATCGAGGAATCGGTTCCCATCCTCATCCTCTACCCAAATTCCTTTTGCCCTTCTGACGACAAGAGGATAGGTGCGCGTGTACGATTGAGAGACAAATTCTTGGTCCTTTCTTAGGACCTTCTTGGCTTCAGGTCCGGGTAGCTTTGTAATGATCAAAGGTTTGGAGGGGAACATCTTCTTGTGGGGTGGCATGGTCTTCCTTTCGTGAACCTCTCTGGACCTACTCGATTCTTTTCTTTCGGTCAGCACCAGAAGAGGCCTATCTAGGTTTCGGGATGGGCCTTTATCCTGCAGTTATTCTTTTCAGTTCGACAAAAGGTAGGCCAGGTTGTCGAGAATCGTCGTGAAAAAGACATCCTTTACCACAAATCCGTCAGGGACTGTAATTTGCGTTGGTGCAAAGTTGAGAATCCCTTTCACTTCTGCCTCCACCAACAAATTGGCTATGCCCTGGGCTTCCGAAGGAGGGGTCGTGATGAGCCCGATTTCAATCTTCCTGTCTTTCGCTACCTCTTTGATCCTGCTGATATGAAGAATCTCTACAGGCCTCCCTAACTTTTCCGATACCCTCCCGATCACTTTTGAAGGATCGATATCGAAAGCCGCAACAATCTTGTAATTCTGCTTCAGAAAATCCTCATAAGATAGGAGGGCAGAACCCAAATTCCCTATGCCGATCAGCGCCATTCTCCATTCCCTGTTCAACCCTAGAATCCGCTTAATATCGTGGAGGAGGTCTTTCACATAATAACCCACACCTCGAATTCCAAACTCACCGAAGTAGGCGAGATCTTTTCTCACCTGAGCAGCGTTAACCAGACACTTGTTCGCAAGTTGGGCAGAGGAAACCACCTCTTCCCTTATTTGTTCCATCTCTTCCAAACATCTCAGATATCTCGAGAGTCTCCGAATCGTTGC
>JBEKDJ010000144.1:0-11863 GCA_050014415.1 Thermodesulfobacteriota bacterium
ATTAAGAACCGATGTTGCCGAAATCAGAAATGACCTGAATGATCATCGTTTCAATACGGAACTTCACGGTGGGAAAAAGGGCAAAAGGGCTTCTTAATCCAGATGTTACTAAAATTGATTAAAATATTCATAACTGACTGATTCTATCGATTCGAAAAGGCCCTTCTGATTGAGTCAATGTTTCTAAGTTCGGGGTTTAGAGGTCAGAGTTTAAAAAAGGAGACGTTGAAACAAATTCAGCATGACAAGATTGGTTCTTTATTGTAGTCTAAGTAGTCATCTCTAGTTGTTGTTCGAGGGTTCAGGCTTCAGCTTCTTTTGTACACCTGAGGCATAAACAATGATGGCCGCTTCTCCATCGACGGGGCATTTGTTCTCACAGATACCACAACCCGTACATTTTTCTTCCTTTACGATAGGCCGTTTCTTCTCATCACCCACAATCGCATGATAGGAACACTGCTCGTTACAGACGAGGCAGATTTTCTCGGTGTCCCATGCAAGGCATCTCGTCTTGTTGACATGGGCAACCCCCATCTGGATGAGGCGTTTTTCTTCGAGGGAAAGCGTTTTGATCGCTTCGGTCGGACAAACCCTGCCGCAGAAATTGCAGAATTCTTCGCAGTAGCCGATACGGGGAACGAGTCGCGGTGTGTAAAGACCCGCCAGTCCCGCCTCCAGTAACGTCGACTGAAGAGCATTATTGGGACATACCTTCAAGCACTCGCCGCATCCTGTACAAGTGGAGACGAATTCTTCTTCCGGAATCGCTCCGGGAGGCCGAATCAGCCGATTATTTTTCAAACCGCTTTCGGTCTGGAGGGGATTGGTTTTGATGATCAATGCCGAAACGAGACCAAAACCGATAGACCCTAAGACGTATCTTCTTGAAAGGCTTACTCCATCCACCGTCTTCCATCCGGGGGAGGCAAAACGGAAGGAGACGGCGTGAGGAGGACATTCAAGGCACTTGAAACAAGAAATGCAGTCCTGCTGGCGGTACTGCTGGGGTAAATCTTCAGGAATCGCTCCCACTGGGCATCCTTTGACGCATTTTTGGCAATGGGTGCACTCCTCTGTCACACACCGTCTGAGAATCCTGAGCCGTGAAAAAATCGAGAAGAGGGTTCCCAGTGGACAGAGATAACGGCACCAAAACCTTCTCCGTAGCAATCCCAGAGCAATAACGATGATGAAAAAGAGAAAGATAAAGAGGTTGACTTTGAACAGGGGTATGGGAATGGTTGAAAAGACAGAAGGGTTCTTCGGAAGGAGGTCTTGAATCTTGGGCAAGAGATGGTTGTAAACGAAGATAGCAGGCGGGTAAAAGGAGATCACTAATGTCCGAGTGATGAGGCTGATAGGGTCAAGGAGGTAGATCACTTGAAAGGCCATGAGCCCTGCAATCATAGAAAAGAAAAAGACGCCGTAGCGGAGCCTCCTAAGCGGCTGATCATTGAAACCCTTGGCCCGCTGCTTCTCACGGAAGAGAATCCAATCGAAGAGATCGATCGTCACACCCATGGGACAGAACCATCCACAGAAGAAATTACCCAAGATCAAAACAAAAAGGAGGACCCCAAAGGCAGGGAGCATCCTCAGGATGAGGCTCTTTTGGGTCAGGACAGTGATGATTCCGATGAACGGGTCAAGTCGAAGGTAGAAATCAACAGGGATCTTCAGTTCCAGGGGGAAGGCCGCTTGGATGATCAGATAGAGAAGGAAACAGAGGGAGAGGGCTTGAATCGTCCTCCTTAGATAAGGGATCACTTTGATCACGTTGCACTGACCTTTTTGACACGAACTTTCGAGAGATCGATCTGGCCTAATCCCAACTCGTAGGCATTCTTGACAAACTTGATCTCCTCTGGCTGAAAGGGCTTCTGGGTCTTTGGATGTTTAAAGAAAGCGGTGGCATAAGCGTCCGCCGCCACGATATCCGTGGAGACGATCACCTCCCCTATGTCTTCGGTCTTTCCAGGCCCCTTGGGACCATTGGTGGTGAGAATCCTTATGGCATCCATGACGACCAGATCGGGCTTCCGGACCGTATTGATATCGGCAATGTGTTGATGGAGATCGATCTTATGAAGCTGCTCCATATCCCAGACGGTCCCTATCAAGTTCTTCAATCCGAGGGTCAATTCCGTGGCATCATGCTGTTTGGGGATAGGGAGATTGATGAAGACATCTGATTCGAGCACATCCCTGAGCATTTCAACTGTCTTGAGCTTTTTGCCTTTCGGGACCTCCACCTGTTTGTATGAGTTCCGACCATGGCCAGAAAAGATATCTGCCCCCGCCTTCTGAGCTGCCTCTTTTAATCCTGACCTGGAGAAACAGAACTGGTAATTATCACAGGTATGGTCCCAAACGGCTACTCTCTTTGCTCCAGCCGCATAACACATCCTGATCAATGCCGAAAAGAGAGCTGGGTTATTTGTGCAGGCTTGATCCGGTGTCCTCGCCCACGCGATGTTCGCTTTGATCACCACCCTCTGCCGCTTCTTCACGAATCGGCCAATTCCTCCGATAGGCGCCAGGGCTGCCTGGAGGAGTTGAGAAGGTGATCCACTCTTGGCAATGACGAGATCAGCCTCTTCAGCGGCGTGAGCAAGGGAGCCATAAAAGAAGTTCTTTCTGGAAAGGAGATGGGGTAATGTCACTACAGCGGTGGCCCCTTTTATGAATTGCCTGCGAGTCATTTTCCTTCTCGAGGAGTGATCCATGGATACCTCCTTTATTCCAAACTCGAAACAAAGCTTCTTAATGCCGAAGTTCAATCCCGCCAATGCAGGACCAAATGTCAAATGGATGTCAAAGTCCAAGATCCCAAGTCTTTTTGGCCTTTGAGCTCTGTCATTTGAAATCTTGGAATTTCCGAACCTCCAGCGTCAGGGTTTCAGTAATAGCCGTGAGACTCCTTTATCTGTCCCGAACCAGATACTGTTCTTATCCTCGACCGCACAGAAAACGGTGTTGCTTAACAGGCCGTCGGAGACCGTCAACGATTCCCATTGCTTGGTCGATAAGTCATATAGGCTTACTCCGTTATCCCTGCAGATCAAGACTCTCTCTTTGGCCACAGTGATTGAATGAATCCCTCCGCTTCTAATAGGATCTGTGGGTCCAATCTTATTCCAACGATCCGCAATGGGGTCATACTCGAAAATGGCTCCCCCGATTCCCCCTGCCCATATCCTTTGCTCAACTTTCGCCAAAGATTTAACCTCTATCTCCGTCACGCCTTCCTTCTGGGAATAGGTCTTCCAGGTCTTTTTCACCTTATCCAAACGGCTGATCCCTCCGTTGGTTCCCATCCACAGAGAGTCGGGTTGGACGAGGATGGCGTTGACGAAATTTCCAGAGAGGCCATCTTCAGCGGAATAGAACCCTTTCCATGTCTCTGACTTCTTGTCAAGAAGGGAAAGACCCTTTTCAGATCCCACCCAGAGAGATTCTCCATCTACAGCCATGGAGTTGATTTTCTTAGCACGACCATTGTTCGCGTTAAAACGTTTCCATGGTGGGTTTCTCTGAGGGTAATAATAGGATATTCCGCCTCCTCCATACCCATAGAAATAGGTGCCAAACCAGATGCGATCTATATCCGGGACAATCGCAGATACATGGTTATAGGAGAGAAGGTTTTTCCATCTGATACTCTTCCCGTCATCGATTTTGTCCATGGGTTCGCCTTTTGTTGTATAGTGTCTAAAAACCTTCTTCGCCTTGTCATAGAGGGTTGCCCCACCTCCATAGGTCCCGAACCACATCTGATCCCCTTGGACGGCAATGGCATAAACCATTTCGCTCGATAGACCATCCTTTTGTGTGACCTGTTGGAAAGAAAGTGGCCTCTTCGATGGGTCGGCATCGGCAGGGTTAGAAAAAAAGAAGATGAAGGCGATTAGAGTCAAGAAAGAAAGCTTCCTGCAGCCATTCCTTTTCCTCTTCATCTTCCTTCCCATTCAGACAAGATTCTCAAGCCTAAGTTGAGCGGTTGTTTGCAATCGGGTTTTAAGATACTGGACTCCCCGCATCCATTGCGGGGCAGGCTTTGCTCCCATAGGAATGGCATAGAAGTTCGTTGGCCACTGCTTCCGCAGGGGTATCATTCCCATGAAGGCGGGAATCTGGAAGGCTTCGTTCACAAAATCGCTCAATTTAGATTCGAATTATGTCGAATCGAGTCAATTTTTTCAATATCCGGGTTCTTTTTTGAAAGCATCAGCCCACTTCTTAACAATCTACACAGCCAGGATGAGAAAGAAATTTGTATATGAGTCTTGACAATCGATATGCTAGTGATTATTTTTTTGTGGAGTTTTCAGTTCAGGTATCGTCGCGTGCTTTCTTAACAAGACAGTAAAAACAAAACTGTTGATGAACTCGGAAAGAATCCCGTATGGTCATCCTGAATCCCGTCGATGGCGGGGTGAAGGATCTAAAAGAGATTGATATGATTAGATTCTTCGTCCCCGTCCCCCCCAGGCGAGAATCGGAATGAAAAGGTGCCGGCGGTCGACTGTTCACCAATTTACGATTATTGAATTTCTGGAGTTTTTGGAGTTCTAGGGAGGTGATGTGAAAGACTGGAGAATGCATTCTCAACAGAATCAATCTATATCTTGTCAACAGAAAGGAGACGGAAAAAATGAAGATTAGGCCATTACAGGACAGGGTAATCGTCAAAAGGCTCGAAGAGGAAGAGAAGACGAAAGGCGGAATCATTATTCCTGACACGGCAAAAGAGAAACCCCAGGAAGGGAAAGTGATCGCAGTTGGAAAAGGAAAGACCACAGAAGATGGAAAGGTGATCCCTCTTGATGTGAAGGTTGGAGACAAGATTCTTTTTGGCAAGTATTCAGGGACAGAAGTGAAGATTGATGGTGAGGAACATCTCATCATGAGAGAAGAGGACATCTTGGGGATTATTGAAGGAAAATGATAACCGATCTAAATCAAAAAGAAATGGAGGTAGGTCACAATGGCAAAAGAATTGAAGTTTAGCCAGGAGGCTCGTAATGCAATCTTACGGGGAGTCAATGTCTTAGCGGATGTAGTCAAAGTCACTCTGGGCCCTAAGGGTCGAAATGTCATTTTGGAAAAATCGTTCGGATCCCCAACGGTTACCAAAGACGGTGTGACGGTTGCAAAAGAGGTTGAGCTTGAGGACAAATTTGAGAATATGGGCGCCCAGATGGTGAAAGAGGTTGCCAGCAAGACCTCTGATACAGCAGGGGACGGTACGACAACAGCCACTGTTCTGGCTCAGGCGATCTATCGCGAGGGGTCGAAGGTGGTCGCGGCAGGTGCCAACCCGATGGAAGTGAAACGGGGAATTGACATTGCCGTGGAAGAAGTGGTGAAGGAATTGAAGAAATTGAGCAAGCCGACGAAGGATCAAAAGGAGATCTCTCAAGTCGGGACTATCTCTGCCAACAATGATGAGACCATCGGGAATATCATCGCCGAGGCGATGAACAAGGTAGGCAAAGAAGGAGTGATCACAGTCGAAGAGGCTAAGGCCATGGAGACAACCCTCGATGTTGTGGAGGGAATGCAGTTTGACCGCGGGTACGTTTCCCCCTATTTTGTCACCGATCCTGAAAAGATGGTAGCTGTTCTTGATGATCCGTATATACTTCTCAACGAGAAGAAGATCTCCAATATGAAGGATATGCTTCCGATCCTGGAGCAGATTGCCAAGATGGGCAAACCCCTTCTCGTGCTCGCTGAGGACATAGAAGGAGAGGCCCTGGCCACCTTAGTGGTCAACAAACTGCGTGGAACCCTCAAGTGCTGTGCTGTGAAGGCCCCTGGTTTTGGCGACCGTCGGAAGGCAATGTTAGAAGACATCGCCATCCTGACCGGAGGAAAAGTCATTTCAGAGGACTTGGGTATTAAATTAGAAAACGTCAAACTAAACGATTTGGGCAAGGCTAAACGAATCAATGTCGACAAAGATAATACAACGATAGTCGACGGGGCCGGAAACAAAAACGATATCGAAGGCCGGGTAAAGCAGATCCGAGTCCAGATCGACGAGACCACCTCCGATTATGATCGAGAGAAGCTCCAGGAACGACTGGCCAAAATCATTGGTGGTGTGGCAGTGATCAATGTGGGCGCAGCCACGGAGACAGAGATGAAGGAGAAGAAGGCTCGTGTAGAAGATGCTCTCAACGCAACCCGAGCGGCCGTCGAGGAGGGGATTGTCCCGGGCGGTGGTGTCGCATACCTCCGTTGTCTCTCCACCTTAGACAAATTGAAATTGGAAGGAGATAGGAAGATCGGAGTGGACATTATCAAAAGAGCCCTGGAAGAACCCATCCGTCAGATTGCTAACAATGCCGGCCAGGAAGGGTCTGTTGTAACGGAAAAAGTGAGAAATGAGAAGGGAGCCTTTGGATTCGATGCTGCTAAGGATGAATACTCAGATATGATCAAGGCAGGCATCACTGATCCTACCAAAGTGGTGAGGCTCGCCCTTCAGAATGCCGCTTCTGTAGCTTCACTGATGATCACCACAGAGGCCATAATCGTTGAGAAGCCGGAGAAGAAACCCGCTTACCCAGCGATGCCTCCGGGTGGCGGTGGTGGAATGGGTGGAATGGGTGATATGTACTGAGATACATCCTCTAAAGCAAATTTAGGCAAGGGCTTGGGAAGGAGAATCTATCTCCACCCAAGCCCTTTTTTACTCTTGCTAAGAGGAGGGCTCAAGGATTCGAGAGGTCAAGGGTTCAAGTGTTTATGTAGTGCGGTTCTAACTTCTAGCTGTTTATCATTGACTTGAACCCCTGAATCCTAGACTCCTTGAAGCCTCTCACTCAAATCCTAAGTATTGAACCTTATTATGAAAGTTAATTTCACCCTTGCATTTACCGGTAAATGGGTATAATATTCTCTTCGTCGTGGAAAGAAAGCAATTGCCCATCGATTTTCGACACCTGGAGACCTTCTGCCGCGTCGCCGATCTTAGAAGCTTCTCCAAAGCGGCGGATGATCTATTCATCACCCAACCAACAGTGAGCGGCCACATCCTAGCGCTAGAACAATCCCTTTCACTTCGACTCTTTGACCGTAGCGGCAGAGAGGCACGGTTGACGAGAGCTGGAGAGGTGTTCCTTCGTCATGCCACGAAGATTTTGACATCCCGGAAGGACTTGTTGAATGCCTTGAGCGAATACTCCCAAGGAATCAGAGGAAAGCTCTCCTTGGGAGCAAGCACAATTCCTGGAGAATATCTTCTACCCAAATTAGTATGTGGTTTCAAAGAGCAATACCCTTACCTGACCCTCTCTCTTAAGATCGCTGATACCAAGGAGATCGTCGAGTCTGTGTTGCAAGGGAACGTCGAACTTGGAATGACCGGCGCCAGGTTGAACCATCACTCATTGCATTACGAGAAATATGAAGATGATGAAATCATTGTCGTTGGTCCCTCTGACCACCCCCTTGCCAAGAAGAGAAAAGTCAATTTTGAAGACCTGTTGAAAGAACCTTGGATTGTTCGGGAGGAGGGTTCTGGGACTCAAATGACCGTTGAAAAGGCCCTCAGGAAGAGAGGCAGGAGTCTGAAACAACTGAATGTGGTGATGGAGATGGGGAGCACCTCCTCAATGAAAGAGGGGGTGAAGGCAAGATTGGGCTTAGCCTTCATCTCCAAGAGAGCGGCGGAAGAAGCACTGAATCAGGGTCTCCTCTCCCGAATCGACACGGAGGGGATCGAACCCATCTTGCGACAGATCTACGTTCTCTCTCATCGAGGAAGAACGCTTTCTCCAATGGGAAAGGAATTTCTTCGATTCCTCAAAAGGAATAGGGAGGAGATGAATTGAGGTATCCTCTCTGAGGCGATTCTTGCCTCATTAAGAACGGAAAGACGTTGAAAAGAGTCCTCTTCACTGTGGTTCTCCTGTTTTTCACTTTTATCTCCTCTGCGGGAGCGAGGGTCATGATCGACATCACCAACCCCACCCTCATTCAGATCCCCATTGTCCTTCCGAAATGGAAGAACGTGGGCAAGACCCCGCCGACCCTCTCCGAAAAGGTCTACGAAATCCTGACCAACGACCTCAGCCTCTCCGGTTTTTTCCGGGTGATTGATTACCAACATCTTCCCCCAGACCTTCGAGGGAAAGAGGGAATCCCCGAGGCAGTCTTCCTAAAGGAATGGATGCCTGCTGGTGGCGAAATCTTATTGGCTGGAGAAACCTTGCTGGATTCAGCAGCGCTCAATGTCAGAATAAGATTCCATCTCTTTGACCTCGTTGAACAAAGACATATGGTTGGAAAAGAGTATGAAGCCTCTCTCCAGAACCTCAGAGCAATCGTGCATCGGATGACGGATGAGGTCCTCCTACAACTTACTGGCGAGAGGGGAGTCTATAATACCAAAATTGCATATGTTTCACTTCACGGAGGGAATAAGGAAATCTTCATCGCCGATTTTGATGGCGCTAATATGAAACAGATTACTCAAAACCAATCTATCAATCTTTCACCCGCCTGGTCACCTGATGGCAGAAGAATCGCTTTCACCTCCTATCTGAAACGAAATCCGGACCTCTATCTGATCGACTTGGAGGGGAAAAATCTCCGTCAATTCTCCTCCCAACCGGGGCTGAACGCTGCCCCCTCCTGGTCACCTGACGGAAAACAGATCGCCCTCATGATGAGCATGGGGGGGAAGTCGGACGTCTATCTGATCGACGCGAATGGTGGAAATCCGAGAAAAATCACGAAAGGGCACGGCAACGAGGCCTCACCCACATGGTCCCCGGATGGTAAACAGATCGCCTTCATCTCGGACCGATCAGGTTCTCCCCAGGTCTATATCATGGCCGCCGATGGATCAGATGTCCGTCGCCTCACCTATGAAGGGAATTACAACACCAACCCTTCCTGGTCTCCAAAGGGGGACCGAATTGCTTTTTGTGGTAGGGTGGGGGGACGCTTTAATATCTTCACAATCGGAATCGATGGGTCCGGACTCCAAGGGCTGACATCGGACTCCGGAGATAATGAAAGCCCTTCCTGGTCTCCGGATGGCCGTTACATTGCCTTTAGTTCTACCCGGACAGGAGGGTCGAAGATCTTCATTATGCATGCCAACGGATTGAATCAAAGGCCACTAACCCAGTCGAAAGGAGGTGAATCGAGTCCAGCCTGGTCCCGGCGATTCGAATAAGAAGGGGACACTCAAATCATATATCAAAGGAGGTTATCATGATTAAGAAAAGTCTCAGTATCCTGATCCTTATCCTCTGCATCGGACTCATCATGACAGGGTGTCCAAAGAAAACTGTGGTTAAAGAGGAACCTACTTCCAAGAAGGCAGAAGAGGTCGTTACGAAGGAAGCAAAGGAACGAGAGTCAGCAGCGATCAAAGAGGAGGCGGCCAGAAGGGCAGAGAAGGAGAAGTTTGAACAGAGTTTGGTCGAAACGAAAACCCCGGGAATTGAAGGGAAAACTTACGAAACTCCTCTGCTCAAAGACATCCATTTCGATTTTGACAAATACGATATCCGTCCAGGAGACGCGGAGATTCTAAAGGAAAATGCCGCTCTACTGGCGAAGATTCCCGACGTGAAGATTCAGATCGAAGGTCACTGCGACGAGAGGGGAACGGTGGAGTATAACCTCGCTCTCGGAGTGAGACGTGCCAACAGTGCGAAGGATTATCTCATCTCTCTTGGCATTCCCGAAAAGCGTCTCTCCACCATTAGCTATGGAAAGGAGAGGCCATTGGATCCTGGTCATAACGAAGAAGCCTGGGCCAAGAACCGAAGGGCCCATTCTATCGTCTTATCTAAATAAATAAGAGGGCGGGTATCCTCAGGGACCGTTGATGATCCCTGAGGATTTTCATCCCTGGAGTAGAAATGGAGTAGAAATATGGGAAAGATAGACTGGATGAGAGGATGCTTCATCCTCTTGTTTATTGTGTCTCTCTATGGATGCGCCACGACGGCAGACGTTCGTATTCTTGATAGAGAGATTTATCGACTTAGTTCCCAACTGAACGCACTTCAAAAAGAGAAGGATTCTTTGAAAACGGAGGTCCAGAAAGAGATCCCAGCCCTTAAGACCGATCTTGGTTCAGAGACCAAGAAGCTCCAAGCTGACCTTCTCCTCCGAGTCGAAGCCCTTCAATCTCAAATTCGAACTCTCTCCACAGATGTTGAGGAATACAAGGAGTTTCTCAAGCGACCCTCCAAAGAGATTGAGCGCATGAAAGAAGATGTCGCCCTACGAATGAGAACCCTGGAAGAAAAGGATAAAACCGTTGAGGAAAAAAACAAGGTCCAAGAGGACCGAATCAGGACGATGGAGGAGAGGATCAAGAGGATAGAGGATCAGCTCAAGATGATAGGAGCAAAGATCGATCAGGTAGCCTCGAAACAGATTGAGGAGGAAAAGACGCCAAAGGGGGAGGCTCCTGTTGACGTGAAGGGGCTCTCGACAGGGGCAGGAGACCTCTACAAGGATGCCTACGAAACCCTTCAAAAAGGAGATCTAGAGAAAGCCCGGAGAAAATTCGAGGCATTTCTTAAGCAGTATCCGAACACCGAACTCTCCGACAATGCCCAATTCTGGATTGGAGAGACTTACTATCTTAAAAAGGATTTTGAGAAGGCAATCCTGGAATACGAGAAAGCAATTACGAAATATCCGGAAGGTGACAAAGTACCCGCAGCTCTGTTCAAACAGGCTCTCGCTTTCTTAGAACTTGGGGAGAAATCGAGCGCCAGAGATCTCCTCAAACGAGTGATTGACCGATACCCCCATTCTGAACAGGCGGAAATGGCAAAGAAGAAGCTGGAAGCAACAAAATAGGATCACCCGAGTGGAAGGGAGCATTGCTGAATCAGGACTTGCTGTATGAAAATCGTTTTGCTATTTTTCTGTTTCTCTCAAGTGGAAATCGAAAGGGAAAAAGGATAAACTGGTAAAATGAGAATCCGACGTTTCACTTTGGCCTCTGCTACCAATCAAGGGACATACATAAGACGATAACTTAGAAAAGGGGAGGATCGAGATGAAAATCAAGGCTGCAGTTCTGCGAGAATACAAAAAACCGGTGAGCATTGAAGAGATTGAGTTGGCGCCTCCGAAGGAGAAGGAGGTATTGGTCAAGACGGCTTTTACGGGTTTCTGTCATTCGGACTATTCTTTCATCATAGGGGCCTTTAAGTTTCCGATCCCTTTGGTGCTTGGCCACGAGGCTTCGGGGGTGGTGGTAGATGTTGGACCGGGGGTGACGTCTGTCAAAAAGGGGGATCACGTGGTGGCGGCCTGGATGTGTCCATGTGGGACCTGTCCTGAATGTAGAAGCGGTCAGGGCCATATCTGCAGGAAGAGCCATGAAATGCATGGGGCGGGTGCGCTCATGGAAATGCGGCGGGAGTGAAGCCAGGAGACTCCGTTGCGATCTGGGGGATGGGAGGTGTCGGGCTCAATGTGGTACGGGGTGCGAAGTTAAGGAGTGCCTATCCGATCATCAGTGTGGATCTGGAAGGCAGCAAGGAGGCCATCGCCAGAGAATTCGGTGCGACGCACTTTATCAACAATAGCAAGCAAGACCCGGTGCCGATCATCCAAGAGCTCACCGGAGGAGGTTCCAAGTACTGCTTCGAGGCAATCGGGGATCCAGGTGCCATTACTCAGGCCGTTTGGGCCTTGGGTCTTGGGGGGACGTTAATTCAAATTGGGATTACACCGGAAGCCGTGATGACGGGGCTACCCCTTGCCTATACCCCTCCCCACTGTAAATCCGTGAAAGGGACCCTTTACGGCAACATTCGGACCCATGAGGATATCCCCACGTTTGCTGATATGGTCATGAAAGGGG
>JBEKDJ010000145.1:0-11292 GCA_050014415.1 Thermodesulfobacteriota bacterium
TCTTACAATGAATCCAAATGCCGCCGTCAAAGAAGATTTGACACAGTTTCTTGAGGCTTTGAAAAAAGCTGCTTGAAGTTTAAACTACTGATTTCAGATTTCTTACGCAACGTTAAGGTTAACTTGAGCGACATTAAACATCATTGGATCTAAAGCGAGGTCAGAAAACTATGAACAAAGACTGGTTTAAATGCATTGTGGCAATTTTAGATCATTATGAATTAACTCTCATAGAAAGGCAATTTGTAGAACGGGTTAAGGAGTATTTTGAGAAAAATGGCATGCTAACTGAGCAACAGAAATCGATTTTGGAAGGAATTCACGCGGAAAAAATAACATGGGGTAAGATAACTACTCAACGGGGGAGACATATTCAGGTATAGATACTGTTTAAATCCCTTCCATAAACGAAGAGCGAACCCAGGGTCAGAAAAGGCTCTGCCTTTGTTATTAGAAGCCTCCCTCATGCTCGCTTTCCATTCGTAATCGTCAACTTCAAAGGTTACCTTAGCGTGAAGACTCGTAGGTGAACTGCGCAATCCTGCCCAACACTCCAAACACATTCTCGTTGAATTCTCCATTTGGAACATAAAACAAAAAAGGCAGAGCCATCTCTGCCCCTACCTTCATTCTTTGGCGATCGAATATTGATTTGTTTTTTGAGGATTACACCTAATGTTCATTCTGAGATGGCGTACAAGTGGCATGGTGCCGTCCAAAAGCATGGGTATCATTCAGACTCAGTATCTCGCTAGCAGGTCTTACCAGCGGAACATTAGTTCGATGGATGGTCCGTGATAGAGGAATTTTTTGTTCAACTGAACGCCCAAACTTTCAGCTGGAGAAGAAAGTGGAGGAACCGTCTGGAAATTTAGCTGATCACTCGCAAGTGCAAGTCCGGTTATGTATGAGACCTGATAGCCCGCATAAATGGATACCTGAGATGTCAGATTAACGATCAGCTTAATCTTGTCATCTATCGCAAACGAAAACTTGTTGCGTGTATCAGACTCATCCTGGATCATAGGTTTCGTGCTGTTAAATGAAGATGGGCGGACTTGTTCAGTCATAGGATGTGAAGCCTTCGCTAGGTTGTAATAGACACCTACATTGTTGAAGGACTTCGTTACAATACTATCCGCGAGGGTCTTAATATAAGCACTCTTGTCCGCCAAAAATGCAAAGGCCTGACTTACATTCAGTCCACCCATGTAAATTGTATGCCCGTAGTTGTAAACCACTTGGCTAGAAGGAGCTGAACCCTTTATTTCTTCTGCATTAGCGATAAACGAGGAGAATGTGATGAAAAAGCCCGCCGCGATGGCCAATCGACCCAAATAAGCCCAATTCACCTCAGCCCCTCCTTTATTTCTAATCAATTAGGTGTCTTTGTAAAAAAAGCATTTTCTGTACCAAATACTAACTTATTAAAATCATTAAGATTTTAATATATAGCTAACCCAAGAAGTGCCAAATTTTGTTACATTTTTGTACCTTTTTGCATACAAAAGAAAGTATGAACTGCATAAAATGAGATGTAATACTCAATCAGGAAACTAAGGAATTTGACACTACCGAGTTCGTCAAGCTTCGAGAAGCTCTTTTAAATCGAGAAAAAGTAATTGGGACCAAGATCACGTATACAGAGATCCTGGTGTACGTCATCGCAAGAGTCCTCAAAGATCACCCCGATATCAATGTCAGTCTGATTGAGAATGAGATCAAGGTTTGGGAAGATATCAACATAGGGGTAGCCGTTGCCTTGGGCAAGGAGGGCTTGATTGTGCCGGTGGTAAAACAGGCGGACAAGAAATCCCTCATTGAGATATCCAAAGAAGTGAAAGGCCTGGTGGAGAAGGCAAGAGAGAAGAAGATCTTGCCGGATGAGGTGACGGGGGGGACGTTTACTCTTACAAGTGTAGGAGCCATAGGAGTTAGTCATTATCAGACGCCGATCATCAATCAACCCGAGTCAGCGATCCTCGGAACCGGTCCGATCATGGAGAAACCTGTGGTGAAGAATGGCCAAATCGTTATAGCGCCAATGATGCCATACAGCTTGACCTTCGATCATAGGGTAATCAACGGCTTCGGAGCAGAGCAATTCCTCATAAGGCTGAAGGAATTGGTGGAAACCCCAGGCTTGCTTTTAGTTACACAATCGTGATTCAGATAGTAAGGCTCTCGCCCTTGGACATGAAACTAAAGAGAAGAAACCTAGAATCCTCATTACGGTGACGTCCGGAGGCTGATGTCTGAACTTCAATGTTGGAACATCAGTCACATAAAGGCCGAGGGGAAGGAGATAGAGCATGGAAGATCGGGATGTAGTGATCGTGGGGGGAGGGCCGGCTGGGTACACGGCGGCGATTCGAGTCATGCAGCTTGGAGGAAAGGCAACGATTGTCGAAAAGGATACCATTGGAGGGATCTGTGTCAATCATGGATGTATTCCAACAGTGGCCTTAGCAAGGGCGGTCGAATTGCTCGAGATAGAAAAGCATGCGAAGGACTACGGGATCACCTACAAGGAGATGAGCGTTGATTTTCGGAAGATGATGAACAAGAAGGAAACGGTGGTAAGGACCCTTGTATCGGGTGTAAAACAGACCTTGGAGGCTTATGGGGTGGAGGTTATCGAGGGGACAGGAAGGCTTGTTTCACCTTCAGTGATAGAAATACATTTTAACGATGGAACGAAGAAAGAGCAAAAGGCCCGGAAGATCATTGTCTCAACGGGTTCCAGATACCCAAAGGCCTCTTTTCCTGGAGGAGCGGAAAAGGTAATCAATCCGATAGAGGCTCTGAAACTGAATGAAATCCCCAAATCAATAATGGTTGTAGGGGGAGGGTTTATTGGTGCAGTATTTGTGACGATATTTTCAAAGCTAGGGGCTAGGGTTTCCCTAGTGGAAGAATCGTCACGGATACTTCCCCAGGTGGATAAGGAGATTGTTTTCATTCTTGAAAAGGAGTTTAAGGATAAAAATATCCAAATATACTCGAAAGCCCGGATCAAGAGCATAGATTCAGGGCAAGAAGATGGCCTCAATATTCTCATGGACGTTAAGGGAGAAGAGGTAGCAACAGGCGCCCAGTATGTCTTGATGACCGAGTCAAGAGAGGCCAATACAGAGGGTCTTGGCCTCAGGGAAGTGGGAGTTGAACTGAATCAGAAGGGAGGATTACTGATCAACAAGCGAACGGAGACGAGTGTTCCCGGGATATTCGCTGCGGGCGATGTCACCATGGAGCACATGTGGACCGCTGTAGCCTATTTCGAAGGCATTACGGCAGCAGAGAATGCGATGGGACAGGATTCAAAGATGGATTATAGAGCAATTCCCCTATGGACACATTCTGATCCTGAGGTCTCCTGCGTGGGGATGACCGAGGAGCAGGCAGTTGCAGAAGGGTACCAGGTTAAAGTTGGCAGGTTCCCCTTTGCTGGGAATGGGATGGCAACCGTCTTAGGACAGAGGGTGGGAATAGTAAAGGTGATCAAGGAGGAGCGCCTGGGGGAGATCTTGGGGGTCCATATGCTTGGGCCACGGACCGGGGATCTGATAGCAGAAGCGGCACTTGCCATGAAGATGGAGGGAACTCCGGGGGAGATTGCCAAAGCTTTTCATCTTCATCCATCCCTTTCAGAGGTGTTATGGGAAGCAGCAAGAGGAGTATGAATAAAAGTTAAGAAAATAATGTCAAATGCCAAAGATCAAAGTTCAAACGAAAGAGTGTGGTTCCAAAACTTTATAATGCGGTTCTTTCATAAGTCTTATAGGTAACATGCGATTTCACCTAAGGTGATCTTTGCAATATGCTTGGAAACCGAGTAGCCAAACGTTGAAAGGAGCCGCTAAAAAGTTTTTCCAGTACACCCACCTGCCTCTGGCAACGTTTCTTATGCACCCATTAAAAGGTACCTTGTCAAGAGAGAAAATTACCTTGCCCACCTTCACTTTTAAATTGGTTAAGCGAGGGCGGTGGACCCTATTCGGAATTGGGACGGGTGTGTTGGTCGAAAAAGCTGAGGTTTTGAGAGGTCAGATAACTCAATAGGGGTGTCATCGCAGAGGTGGTGAGTGAGGACAACAATTTCATGAGAATTTTATGGGTTCAAGCGAAGCATTTGCATAAGAGGTGAAGGGGCTTTAAAGCGAAGAGGCATTGTGTTTGGGGTAACACGATTTCATGGTTTGAAAGAAAGTCTGATGGGCTTAGGCGGGGAGAGGCACCACTGAATAACGCCTTTGCCCCGAGATAAGCGACGGAGCATCTTGAGAAGGTCTCGATCAGCCTGTTTGGAAAACTTCTTCAAAGAGAGTCGCAAGATCCCAATGGAGAGCAGCGAAAGCGTTCGGGTGGTGCCATGGCGAGGTTTGCGTCTTTCGATTTCTACGAAAGCCCTTACGACCCGGGCCTCCTCCGTGGAGCCTAAGGCCAGACAGAGCAAATAGCTCAAGGAGAAGGCCAGAAGTAATCGGGTCAGGCGAGGGGCGGGATTGTCTCCGTAAAAGACTAATCCACGGACGTCCAGATGAGTCTTCGAATCTCGAAACCCTTGTTCAATCGACATGCGCTTGGCGTAAAGCTCAACGATTTCCTCAGCCGTCAGCGAGGTTCCTGAAGGAACCAGCAGATACCAGGGTTCCTGATAACCTTTACGAAAATAAATGATGAGATCAAGGGGTTCTTTTTTCTAGGAGTGATAGAGCACGGAGTAACGAAGCAGCTGTCCTGGTTTGATCTTAAACCGGCCCAGAGTTTGCCCTTTTGTCTGCCCCTGAAGGTAAACCATGACACTGCGTTTCGCTCGGCACAAAAAAGGAATGCGTCTAATATCGTAGAGATCGATGAATCGAAACATACAAAGGGAGGGATCAGCGATGGGCGATCGTTTGAAAGGGAAAGTGGCTATTGTCACCGGGGCTGGGTGTGTTCCTGGCCCAACAGATAGAGAGCCAATTGGCAATGGGAAGGCTGCGGCCATTCTCTACGCCGAAGAAGGTGCTCGTGTTGTGGCAGTTGATGTTCGGCGAGAAGCTGCCGAGGAGACGAAACGGAGCGTCGAAGCAGAAGGGGGGGTTTGTTCAGCTTTTGAGGGGGATGTGTCGCAGGCTCAAGATTGCCATGCCATAGCGGAGCGTTGCCTGCAGGTTTATGGTCAGATCGATATTCTTCATAATAACGTGGGGATTATTCCCCGAAAACCAGGGGGGATATTAGAGGCGGATGAAGAAGACTGGGACTTGATAATGGACGTAAACCTAAGGAGTATCTTTCATACCTGCAGGGCTGTTATCCCCCAGATGTTAAAACAAGGAGGGGGGTGCATCCTAAATACTTCTTCGATAGCGTCTGTTCAACATGGTGATCCAAAATTGTTTATATATACGGTCTCTAAAGCTGCGGTAAACTCACTGACCCGCTCCCTGGCAATCGAATTAGCAGATAAGGGGATTCGAGTGAATTGTATAATGCCGGGATTGATAGACAGTCCAACGATCTATAAAGAACTTCTTAGGTTCTATGACGGAGACATTAATAAAATGAGAAAGGATCGCAACGAGAGAGTCCCTATGAAGAGAATGGGAGTCCCTTGGGATATTGCGCGTGCTTCACTTTTCCTCGTGTCAGATGAGGCCGGATACATCACGGGGCAGATTCTCGGCGTCGACGGCGGGCTCTGTGCACTTTCAGGATAGTTGAAAGGCACTTTTCCAAATTATTTGAGCACTTACGAATGGAATTGTGCGCAGAATGGCAACAATCTATTGATAGGTAAGGAGGCGTCTTGATGCGAAGCATAAAGTCCGAAACTCGAAACAAATTCGAACGACATATCGGCTTGCATGGGTAGACGCTTGTCCTGGCTATCCAGCCAAGTGGAAAACATGGCTCTAACGACTATTGTCGAAAGTCTTTATAGAAGCCTACTCAACTTTGCCGAGGAATGTGGTACAAAAAGCGATCGAGGATTTATCCTGGAATTACCTTTTACCCATGAAGAATTGAGTTTCTTGGTGGGTGCCTACAGAATGAGCATCACAGGACCGATGAAGGAACTTAAGGAATCAGGAAGAGTGACTTAGTCTCTAGAGCCGTAACTCCTTGAAAGGATTGGCGCGCCCAGCCCGACTCGAGCGGGCGACCTGCGGATTCGTAGATCGATTTGGGCATTTTTTATAATCTCTCGATTCTTAACCCGGTTTCTCTTAACTATTTAGAAATATAAAGTTTAACGGCATTCTACCTATTCCATTTTATTCTCTGTATTCTAATTTATTCCATTCAATTTTAGCACAAATTTAGCACAGTGGTTCTGGGTTTGGCTACATCCTTCGCGTCTCGGACATGCCAATGACTGACTTACGGCTCACCCCTCAAGATAATAGACCTCTTTACCTCCCAGCCTTTCGATTCGGCGTGGAAACGGGCACGTTTCTCACAATCGGGAGTCATAAGGCCTTCGCGGGAAGAGTCAAATAAGGCCACTTACACGATTGTCGAGGGCAGTCCAAACTCGATTGGCGCGGATTAGGTAAGCTCTCAATATGGTATGATGAAGAGGAGTAAATAGATCAGTTCGGAAGTGAGGGACAGCAGAGTAAGCATTTATTGGGAAAAAGAAGATAAGTGGACATTCTTGGGGTGTCTTCAAAGGTCAGAATCCTCTTCCCATCGCTGCTTCTGTCAGATTTTATCGGCATATTTGAAACCGCATCAAGGTGCTCACGGATGGTCAAGGAAAGAGAGAATTGGGCCTTATAGGCCGGGTGATCAAGGCACGGAAAGGTTCGCCTTGCTCCTGAGGATTCAAATTGAGTTGTAAACATCTCGCTATCTTCAGCCTTTGCCAGATAAAACCCGGTAAGGGTCTGGCCAATATTTCCCGAAAATTCAAGGTCAACAATCGTTTCTCCCTTAAGGTTTGTTTCAACGGAAACCTCCTCGTTGGCACGGTTGACTGAAAAATCTGAATCTTTTCCGTTTACCCGTACTTTCTTAATGTTCAAATCCACTGCGTTCAATAGAAGCTTTTCTTCCTCAGCTTCCAAATAGATTCGTTCAGATCCTTCGTAACTATGCTCCAGATCGTTTATGTCTAAATGGAGTTCATACCTGTTGATCTTCATTCGCTCCTCTCTCCGAGGTGAACCTTTAATGCGGTAATTCTTCAAATTCACCGGATTGCTTATTTTTTCTTACGTTATCCCAGCGGAAAATCTTTCCATTCATTGTAATATAAACCCCTTGCTCTAAGGCTTGAACGGCAGAGACTGCAAAACCAAGATTGAACAAAGCGTCCGAAGCACCAAACGCATAGGGAATCACGGCACCTACCAGAACGACGGTTTTTCCTTTGACATTGTCGCTGAGAACTTGAGCTGTTTCCACCATCGTATCTGTCCCGTGCGTTACGATAATTTTATTCTCAAGACAATTGATGCACTTTGTCAAAATCTCCTCTCTATCCTGCCACATCATTTGAAGGCTGTCTTTAAGCATCACTTCTTCTAAAATGAGCCTTACCTTGCATCTCACTTGATTGAGCATATTCGATAGATGGGAACTTGAAAACGTCAATTCGCCGGTAAGGGGGTCGTATTCTTTATCGATGGTACCACCGGTGATCAGAATTCTGATTGCCTCTTCGTCTTTCATATCACCCATCCCTGATAACCCTCAATGGTCTCGACCAGTGTGTTCCAAATGATTTCTCCTGGCGGGTAGTTGAAGTCCGTTATCCCAAGCCTGGAAGACAAAGGCTATCGGTCAAATCCCCATACACCCAGCCGGCGCTAGCACCAGCAGCCGTTCCGGCCAGAACCCCACTGCCGGCACCGATGGCCGCGCCAGTGCCAGCATGTCCTTCTGGGGCGCCGATAGCCGCACCTAGGAGCGCTCCTGCGGCTGTGCCCACGGCAGCCTCTACACCGGTATTCTCATTGATCGTCTCCTGAGGTGAATTTCCAATCTGCTGGGCTGCCCACTGCCTACAGACTGCGTCGTCGGCCTGGAATTGCTCAAAGCTCTTTCCGGGGCCGAGCCCCCTCCTTTACACTGTCTACTGTTAATGAATACCAAATGGAGCCCAAAAACTAAATACTGTAAATTGCGTATTTTCTTGGAAAATCTATTGTATTTTGACAGTCGCAAAGCCCTTAACAGTGGCGCAGGACACTAATTTCCTATGCAACACCTATCAACAACGGATTTCAAAACAAAAATCCATATTTTCTCAATAGACTTGTTGTAGATCAGTCCAAAACAAGTGCTAGCTGCTTACGCAGAATGGCAAGGGAAAACTCTTAATCGGTAGCTTTGCAGTCTCCCAAAAGATTCAAGACCGTGCGAAGTAAGTCAGTTTGTCGGCCATCGAATGAAAGCCATTCTTTAAACAAAAGGGCGGGATGAAGTACCCAGCAGTCCCGGGTATCGGCGTATTGGGATCGAGATGAACATATCTTGCCAAACGTAAGTCCCTTAAAAAATGAGTAAATGTTTCTATCTGATCTTCAAACCGTAGCTTTTTGGAACTTGAAAAACGCAACGTTGATAGCAGAAATCCACACCCCGGGACCACCCCTCTTTGTTAACTCCGGCCTCCCTTAATTTTGGGAACGTCATTTAAACCCCCAGAAAGCCCGTAAGGAAGTTGGCTGAGGAGTATACCTACAAATCGTTATCTTTAGATTGAACTCAGAACTGAGGATTATTGGTTAAAATCTTGAATAGAGAGTTCGCGGGGTTATACAAGACGGTACGGTCTATTCATCAGAAGACTCCCGATTCGGGTCACATAGAGATCCGAATGCCCAATATAGAAATCCCAAAGGGGTTCCAACGAGGTCGGTTGTAGCTCACCTACATAAAGAATAAGACACTCGAATCAATGCGTCACCGTCCCAAACTCATTGCTCGCCGCCACGAAGGCTTCCATGTTCTCCGGCTTCGCATTGATCGGTGCATCGCAGCCGGGGCAGAGGAGCAGCCCTGTGGGACCGATGTCCCTTACCAGATCGCGGACGTACGTACGGACCTCCTTGGGCGTACCGGAGGCCAGAAGGGCCGACGGTACGTCGCCCATCACGGCCATCCGATCACCGACCAGTTCCTTGAACTTGCGGATGTCCGTCATCCCGTCCGGGTTGAACACGCATTTCTTGGCAGGGAGCTCCTGCAAGCGGGCGAGGTCCCTAGTCCAGTCCTGGTCAAGGTGGAGTATCGGTGTGATTCCTGCATCTATCAGGGCGTTGGCGAACTTGACAAAGTAAGGCCAGACAAAACGGTTCCACAACTTCGGCGCAAGAAGGGCGCTGGCGGAACGCCAACCTCCCAGCCAAACCCCGGGCCGACCGGACATCTTCGCCGGTCCTATGGTCATACCTATTATCTCGGGGAAGGCTGCATCCATGGCTGCCTGCACCTTGTCGGGCATACGGTAGAGATCGAGGTAGAACTTCTCCATCGACCGGCCGCCACAAAAGAACTCAAAGGGTATGGAGCCAAACCCCCCGGTTATCACGAAATATCCGTGCTCCTCATATCTATGCATCAAGGGTCCGGCCGTTGTCTGAGCCGCAACCATGAATTTCTGGAACTCTCCCATGTCGATCACTTTCGGCAGGTAGCCCCCCAGGAATGCCTGATAACCCTTTTCGATGATGGTATCATAGTCGGCCTGGGTCATGACTTCCTCTTCCCGTACCTGCCAGAGGCTGTCAGGCGGGAGATCACGTCCGGGCACGCCGATGCGGGAAAGCCATTGGGTCGTAAGACCAGCGGTGATACGAACGGTGGCCGCAGAGTTGGTGCCATCAATGGTCCCAAATTGGCTCAGCCTGTCCATGGCTGCGAGGGTCACATTCGCCGCGGCCTCCCCGCTCGCACAGAATTCGGCTATGGTCATGCCCATGTACCGGGGAGAGAACGCCGTTCCCTGGTAAATGACCGGTATTCGATCGACAGGCTCACATTGCATCGCCTTCTGAATCCGTTCACGCCTTTCCTGATAAACGGTCTCGTTACTCATTGTGCCACCCCCTTCCGAGCTTGCTTATCCGGGCTATCGTTTGGCCCGGAATTGCCTTTTTGTTTCGTCCATTGATTGGCGACTCTGACTGCTGTCTGCGCGTCGGCACCCCATGCGTCGGCGCCGGTATAGTCTTTGACGGCAGAGGTCATAGGCCCCCCGCCGATCATGACCTTCACCTTGAGACCTGCCGTATTAAGGGTGGACACGGTCTCCTTCATGGCATCATAGGCGACGGTGAGCAGGCCGGACAGGCCGACTATCTTCGCGCCTGTTTCTTTCACGGCGTCCACAAACTTCTGGGGAGGGACGTCGACGCCGAGGTCTAGGACGTCGTAGCCGACCGCCTTGAGAAGACCCACCACGATGTTCTTGCCGATGTTGTGGATATCGCCTTTCACCGTCCCGAAGACGATCTTACCTTTTCTGCCGCCACCCCCGCCTGCACTGATCCGGGCCTCGAGAGGGGCCGTGGCGGTCTTGAATATCTCCCCTGCCATCATGAGGTCCGAGATGAAGTACTCGCCGGTTTCAAAGCGCTTTCCCACCTGCATCATGCCTTCCTGGCAGCTGGCAAGGATCGCCATGGGATCGGCCCCTTCGTCAAGGCGTTTCTTCGCTATCCGTACTGCCTTCTCTTCATCCAACTCTGAAATCGCCGTTACCAATTCATCGTTCATGGTCTCTCCTCCTTAGATACCATTTCGTATGGGTTGAATATACGAAAAAGAGGGTAATAGGTCAAGAAGAAAACCACTGATGATTACCAATCCAAACCATGTATACTTTGACAAAATGCCGGGTTGCTGATTTCAGCTTGCTATAATGTAGTTCATGATTGAGGGGAACGAGGAATAAGGATATCCTCCTTTTCTGCGGCTGTTTATTCCGACCACAAACAAGGAGGAGACTATAATGAAAGGGTTGAGGGCGAAAAGGGTAAAGATGGTGAAGGAAGGCACACTGATCGCGACGGTGGACATAGGCGTAGCAAACAACACAGGGTATTGCACTACCTTGGACGGGAGAAGCACCAAGTCCTTCAGGTTCGACAACACAAAGAAAGGATCCGAGAAATTCTGGTGTATGACCGTGGCTAGTAAGCACAGGTTTGGATGTGATGAGGTGCTCGTTGGCTATGAATCTACCGGCCCCTATGCCGAACCCCTCGTCCATTATCTTGCGAATCAGCAGGTCAAAATTGTCCAGGTCAACCCCATGCACACGAAGAAGATGAAGGAAGTCAATGACAA
>JBEKDJ010000146.1:0-11251 GCA_050014415.1 Thermodesulfobacteriota bacterium
TGGCTGGGGTGGGAGGATTCGAACCTCCGAGTCCAGGTTCCAAAGACCTGTGTCTTACCGCTTGACGACACCCCAATCTTCTTTGAAGTAATGTCAAATTTCAAATGAAATCCAAAACCCAAATGGCAATATGGTCAGAAGGAAGTTCTTACACTAGGTCATTTGACATCTATCTGACATTTGGATTCTAGCATTTGAAATTAGTTATCTTATTTTTTGGATTTCCTTATCATACTCTGCCAAGACGATCGATTCGATCATCTGCCGGGTTTCGTTGTTCAGGGGATGGGCTGTATCTCTGTAGGTTCCATCTCTCCGCTTCTTGCTCGGCATGGCAACGAACAATCCATTATTCCCATTGATCACTTTCAAGTCTCGAACGACGAAACAATGGTCGAAGGTGATCGCTACGTATGCTTTGAGCCGATCTTCCTGCACCGGAAATATCTTCACTTCGGTCACTTCCATAACGTCCCCCGCCATCACAAAACTATCTGTTTGCGGCCACTCCAACCATCGCCCGGAGCGAATGATGTTACTTCAAGGTTGGGGCTATAGAAACCCTCGCGATCCTGATCTAGAAAGGAATGCTACGTGCGTTCAGAACAATCCATCCCTTCCCTTTCACCATCTTCTTCACCTTCTGGCAAGCTTCCAACGCATCCTCTTCCTCAGAAAATACACCAAAGACCGTAGGACCACTTCCTGTCATCAAAGCACCCAATGCCCCGGTACCGAGAATTATTCTTTTCATGATGTCAATCTGAGGATATTGCCTCGAAACCACCTCCTCCAGATCGTTGCGCAAAATATGAGCAATCCCCTCCGGAGTTCTCAAAAGCCTATAAAAATTAAGACGAAATCGCACTTTTGTCAATACGAAATTTTGGTAGGCCCAACGTGTTGAAACCTGAAAATTCGGGTAGATCAGAACATACCATAGGCCCGCAAGTTCGATCTCCTTTAGTCGCTCCCCGATTCCGGAGCCAATCGCAGACCCCTCCATAAAGAAGAACGGGATATCTGCCCCGATCCTCAACCCCATTCCCATTAGCTCCTTCTCAGGGAGGTTCATCCTCAGGAGTTGATTCAATGCCTTTAATGTGGCAGCGGCATTACTGCTCCCACCTCCGAGGCCTGCCCCAAGAGGAATCCTCTTCTCTATTCTTATGTGTAAACCCCCCGTGTAGTCCGACCTCTCTAATATGGATTGAACCGCTTGGTAAACGAGATTCCTCTTTCCAACTGGGAGGTCAGGGTGATCTGTCACAATGGAGATCCCATTCTCTTTCTTCAAAGAGAAATAGATTGTATCGTGAAGGTCAATCTTCTGAAGAACGGTTCTCAACTCATGGTATCCGTCTTTCCGTTTCTTCAAGATCTCCAGCCGCAGGTTGACCTTTGCAGGAGATTCTAAATGGAGTCTTTCTTTCATTTCGACCGATGATGTCTCTCATCTCTCCCGCTCTGCCGAACGGGGAAGAAGCGGTGGACACGGTGTTTAGCCGTTGGAATTTGATTATTAGCCGTTGTTTGATCCCACTACGGCGGATTTGGTGCTTGCCCTGTACCGTTTTAGGTACAGGGCTTGGTTATGCATCCCTCTGTTTGATCGACTTATTCTAGTCCTTCGACGGAGGAAGAATCTTGATTTCAATCGGTCCGACTCGAATCTCGAGTCTCTTCATCTCCCCTTCCCCGGGGATAATGGAAAGGACGCTGCTCCATCCCTCTTTGATAAAAGTGAGCATCACATTATGGAATTCAAAGCTGCTCACCAACCTCCACTGATAGTTTGGCATCTGTTGTTTGAAGAAGTTGGCCAACGTCTCAATCTCGCCTTTTCCTTCGTAGACGAGAAGTCCAGCCCTAGTCGTCCCGGTTTCATAGATGAAGGATTCCTTCCGATTGAGGGTCATTCCAGGAGGTAAAGGGATGTCTTCAAATCGATAGGAGCGCAGCACCGGTTGCTGGACCTTTGATTCATTCTCTCCGATCGTCCGGGAGGAAAACAAATCGGTGCATCCGTAGAAACCAAATACCAGAATAAGTATACAACAAGTTATTTTCCATCCTTCCCTTTCCATGGTCACCTCCATACTAAATTTCTTTATCTTATCATAGGGGAGTCAGTCAATTTTTTCAAGAGATATTCCCTATCACTTTTGTGTCTGTGTCCCACAGAAGATTCCTGAAAATCCAGGCCGGATGGGACAAAGGGTGAGCCAAGGAAGAAATCAATTGTCTTGAAGTTGGATCGATTCCGTCGGGCATTGGATCACGCAAGCCCAACACCCGATGCAATCTTCCGAGTGAATCGGATCGGACTTATCTTCTTCGATTTGATGAACCTCGATCGGACAGATCTCCGTGCAATTTCCACAACGGATGCATTTCTCTTGATCAACAACAGGATGCATTAGTCAAATCTGCAGCGACCATAGTGCATAACGCAGAAATCTGAATCTTATTAAGGAGTCCACAATTGGGTAGATATATTCTTCAGAAAATCTCCCCTAACCCCTCTTTTTCAAAGAGGAAAATTCCTCCATTTTGTAAAGGGAGGAAAGGAGGGATTTAGTCTCCGGTGCCTTTGCTATTATGGACTCACTCATAAAGAAAATTCTACACTCTCTGTTAGCAAACCTGCTTGGTTCCGCAGGCCAGAACCTGCCTCGCCTTGCTTCCGCTTCGATAGATCGTGATGCCTTTGCATCGCTCTCGATAGGCCATGAGAAAGGCTTCTCTGACATCACCTTTTGTCGCATCTCGCGGGAAATTGATCGTCTTTGACACCGCATTGTCCGTATATTCCTGAAAGACCGCCTGAATCTTGATGTGCCAGGCTGGAGAGATCTCAAACGTGGTTATGAAAAGTTCTCTTATTCTCTGCGGAACCTGGGGGAGGTCCCGAAGGCTTGTGCCTTCGGAAATATACCTGAGTACGTCAGGGTTTAGAAACTTTTCCCTCTCTCCAAATTCGGCAAAGAGAGGGTCGAGGATTTGGAACTCTACATCATCAAAAGCTCTGCGTGTATACTGGACGGCGAAAAGAGGCTCAATCCCGCTCGAACAGTTGGCGATGAGGCTGAGCGTACCTGTTGGGGCAATCGTTGTGACCGTAGCATTTCTCAGCCTCATACCGCTTTTGTCGTAGATGGAACTCAAGAAATTCGGGAAAACCCCTCTCTCCTCCGCCAGTTCCATGGATCGTTCTCTGGCCTGATGCTGAATAAAGCTCATGACGCCTCTCGACACTTCCAAAGCCTTCAGAGAATTATAAGGAATACCCAACCGGATGAAGAAATCGGCCAATCCCATCACCCCGAGCCCGATCTTACGGTTTCCCTTTGCCATCTGGGCGATCTGGGGTAAAGGGTATTGGTTCATATCGATCACATTGTCCAAAAAATGAACCGCATGCCTCACGGTCTGTCTGATCTTGTCAAAATCGACCTCCCATTTCCCATCTTTCTCCCTTAACATGTGAGAGAGGTTTATGGACCCCAGCACACAAGGTTCGTAGGAGAGGAGAGGGACTTCACCGCAGGGATTCGTGCTCTCAATCTCTCCCAATTGCGGGGTGGGATTCGCCTCGTTGATCCGATCCAAAAAGAGAATTCCCGGGTCTCCTGTTTCCCAGGCCGCGCTCACAAGTGCCTCAAATACGTCTTTCGCCCTGAGGCGTTTTGCTTCCTTCTTTGTCCTTGGATTGATCAAACCATATTCCGCATCTCTTTCAAGAGCTTCCATAAAGGGCTTTGTGAGACCGATGGACAAATTAAAGTTTTCCATCTCCCCCGGGGATTGCTTGATCGCAATAAACTCCATGATATCGGGGTGATCTACCCTCAGTACCCCCATGTTAGCCCCTCTTCTCGTTCCTCCCTGTTTGATCACCTCTGTCGCCATGTTGAAGACTCTCATAAACGAGGTCGGACCGCTCGCCACCCCCCCGGTGGATTGAACGGCATCGTCTTTCGGTCTCAAACGACTGAAGGAGAAGCCTGTTCCTCCTCCGCTTTGGTGGATGAGAGCAGTCTGTTTGACAGTTTCAAAGATGGCATCGAGTGAGTCTTCAACGGGCAGAACAAAACAGGCAGCCAACTGTTGGAGTTCTCTCCCCGCATTCATCAAGCAGGGAGAGTTGGGGAGAAAATCTAAGGAAGACATCATCTTGAAAAATATCTCAGAAAGTTCTTCCGGGGAGGTCCGACTTCCATAAAGATGCTCGGGCTCAGCGATATTTCGTGCAACGCGCCAAAACATCTCTTCTGGGGATTCGATGATCTTTCCCCCAGTATCCCTTTTGAGATACCTCTTTTCCAAGATCGTAATAGCTTGCGGTGTAAGATCCATCTCAACTCCTCTTCAAGGAGTCAAGGGGTCTAGGATTCAGGGGTTCAAGGATTTACATAAAGAAAATGGAAGGTGGAGTTTGGTTTTTACGAATTTCTTTTCTCTACTTTCCACTCTCAGATCCTTGACCCCTCAAATCCTTGAATCCTTCTTTATCTAGGCGGTCTCGACGCTCTTAACCTCTGGAACATACTGTTTAATGACCTTCTCTACCCCCATCTTCAAGGTCATCTGTGACATGGGGCATTCCCCGCAAGCGCCAGTGAGTTTCACTTTTACAACCCCATCGACCACATCGATCAGTTCTACGTTCCCTCCGTCTGCTTGAAGGGCAGGTCGAATCTTTTCTAATGCCTTTTCCACATTCTCTCTCATCCGTTTCACCTCCTCCCTTTTCCACCATTTCCAATCTTCTTGTTCGCTAGATCCTCCATCGTCGTCTGGTCCAAAACCTCTACAAAACGCTCCTGCACCTTCTCCCAAACTTGATGGAGTGGACAGATCTCTTCCTCTTCACATTGTCCATGTCTTTGAAGACAACGGTTTAAGGCGATAGGACCCTCAATTGCCTCTACAATCTCCCTCATCGTAATCTCATGAGCGGGCTTTCCAAGAGAAAAACCACCCTTTGCCCCTCGAACGGACCGGAGTAACCCCGCCTTTGAGAGGCGCTGGAAAATCTTCGCCAGAAAAGGCTCTGGAATCTTCTGATCCCTCGAGATCTCACTGATTAGGGCCACTCTGTCAGGGGGTTGCATTGCCAAGAAAAGCAATCCCCTTAATCCGTACTCTTCGCTTCTTGTAATCTGCATATAAATCAGACTAAACAGGTCTTTTTAATCTTTTTATAACAACAAGAGAAGGAAATGTCAATGATCATGCCATCCTTGCCAACTCCCAGCCTTTTTGACGCTGAGACTATTAGGAGCAAACCCCCTGGCCGAGTCCCCCGTAGAGGCTTCACAGAACGAACCGCTTCATGCCTGTGCACATAGGAACTTCGCGTTGTGAAGACGCTCTATACATTCCTTGATCAAGGTGAAAACATTTCCTAAGCGATCGGCCTTATGAAGTCTTGAAGAGGGGGTTGGCCAGGGGGAGGGAAACATATCCGTTCCACCCAGCCCTTAGGGCAAAAAGGAAAACTGGGGGAGGGCAAGTCATGCGGTCCACCTAATGGGAAACCCACTCGGGAATAGAGTAAGAATCCTCAGGGCCAAATCTCTGCGTGAATTTCCCTGAACCATCCGGGTCAAGTAACAGATAGTCAATGGGAGGTTCTCGGTCCCTATCCACCGCATAGGCAAAGACCCTCCCATTCCCACTTATCCTTGCGACATGTCCTCCGTCAGAAGTATAGAATCGCTCCACAACCTTCTCCACTCCATCGACTGTCTTGATAGCTATCGAATAAGGAGTGAGACCTTCTAAATCTGGAACAGGCCAGCCCTCTCGGTTCACCTCCTGACCGGAAGAAGAGAAAGGAACGATCATGATCCAGGCACAAAGCAAAGAATACCAAAAAGCTCTTCGCAAATATCCTAACATTTCTCTCCTTTTTGCATTTGGTTTTTGGTTTTCAACTTCATATTTTCAACTTCTCAGGCGCAGACTTAAACATGTTCCAGTCTGAGAGCTTCCTACTAACCCTTGGAAGTTGGCTTCCGTCTTTAACCTCAGTCTCAGCCTTAACCTTGTGTTCTTAAGACTTATTCCTTCTGCTCCACGTATCTTTCCGCTGCAAACGCAGCGGTTGAGCCATCCCCCACGGCAGTCGTGATCTGCCTCAGCAACTGCTTTCTGCAGTCACCAGCAGCGAAGATACCTCTGACAGAGGTTTCACAATTCGTGTCAGTGAGAATATAGCCGTCTTCATCCAATTCGACCAAATCTCTCAAGAATCGTGTTCTGGGAGAGATTCCCACAAAAACGAAGGCTCCGTCTATTTCGTGTTCTTCCACTTCTCCTGTCTTCACATTCTTGATTACGACAGACCGGACCTCCCTCTCCCCTTTTATCTCTTCTACGATCGTGTTCCAGAGAAACTTGATTTTCGGATGGGCTTGGGCTCTCTCTTGATAGATCTTCGTCGCCCGAAGGGCATCCCTTCGGTGGATGATGGTCAATTCCTTCACGAATCTTGTTAGAAAGAGGGCCTCTGTGAGTGCAGAATCACCTCCCCCTACAACAATAACCCGACTATTTTGAAAGAAGGCCCCATCACAGGTCGCACAATAGGAGACCCCTTTGCCAGTGAGTTCCTTCTCACCAGGAACACCTAATTTCCGGTATTCCGCGCCGGTGCAGATGATCAGTGCCTTACAAAGGTATTCTGACTCGTACGTTTTGACAACCTTCAAATCGCTGTCCAGACTTACCTGCATCGCCTCCTGATTGACTGTCTCCAATCCAAACCGTTTCGCTTGACCCTCCATCAGACGGGCGAGCTCATCGCCCGCGATCCCCTGAGGGAAACCAGGATAGTTCTCAATATGATCGGTCGTAGGCATCTGGCCCCCGAAAATGCCCCTCTCGATGAGGAGCGTATGAAGTCTCGATCTTGTCGTGTAGATCCCAGCGGTCATGCCTGCAGGCCCTCCTCCCAGGATGATGACTTCATATATCTTCGGATCTCTGACTTTCATCGAATCCTCCTTCATCCCCAGTGACTACACATCAAATATAATAAAGAAGCATCAGCTTGACAAGTTTGATTTGAGAAAGATAGAGTAGAAACTTATAATTAGTGTCTGTTTATAAACTACTGCTCCGACCAGAATCGTCATTCCGGCGAAGGCCGGAATCCAGTCCTTTCAAACCCTTCTGGATGCCGGATCATGTCCGGCATGACGAAAAAGGCTATTTATGGACAGACTCTAATTAATGCTGACAGGAGGAGACCATGGAAAGGACGTTGTCGATTGTAAAACCGGATGGAGTCCAGCAGAATCTGATCGGAGAGGTGATTAAACGCTTTGAAGACCACGGGTTAAAGGTCATCGGCCTCAAGATGATTTCCATGGACAAAAGGGAGGCGGAGGGATTCTATGCGGTACATAGGGGCAAACCTTTCTTCGAAAGTCTAACGAACTTCATGTCCGGCGGGCCTTCTGTCGTCATGGTCCTCGAAGGGGATGGTGCGATCCTAAAAACGCGCGAGTTGATGGGTGCCACCAATCCTAGGGAGGCAAAAGAAGGAACACTGAGACATCAATTTGCGACAAATATCGAGAAGAACATTGTACACGGGTCTGATGGGCCTGAAACGGCTGCCTTTGAAATCAAGTATTTCTTCAATGCCTTGGAGATTTTTCAAGATTGAACACCCTTGCTGGAAAAACTGACCTAAAGAACCTGAGTCCTCCGGAACTTGAGAGGTTCATCGCCTCCTTTGGAAAAGAGAGATATCGGAGCATTCAGGTTCTCAGATGGCTTTATCAAAAGGGTGTTCACTCCATTGAAGAGATGACCAACCTCTCTAGAAACTTCCGCCGTCAGCTGAGCGAAATCTGCGGCATCTCAACACTTCATCCCCGGATGGTGGAAGAGGCAAAAGATGGAACAAAGAAATTTCTATTCCAACTCGAGGACGGAAATCGAATCGAGAGTGTGCTCATCCCCGACAAAAAACGCCTGACCCTCTGCCTCTCCACCCAGGTGGGTTGTGCCTTGGGGTGCCGCTTTTGTCTCACTGGGAAAAAAGGATGGAAGAGGGACCTGACAGTCTCTGAAATCCTCAATCAGATTCTATCGGTAAAAGAAACGCTCGATGACAGTAACTTCATTACCAATGTCGTCCTCATGGGCATGGGAGAACCCTTAGCCAATTACGAAAATACGCTAAAGGCCATTGAACTGATGCTACATCCCGATGCCTTCAAATTCTCATCAAGAAGGATCACCCTCTCCACGGCTGGCCTCCTCCCGGAGTTGGAGCGACTCGCAAACGAGAAGAAGCAATTCCGTCTTGCCATCTCACTCAATGCCTCAGATGAAGAGACTCGAAGCCACCTCATGCCAATCAATCGCCGCTATCCCTTAAAAAAGGTCTTAGAGGTTTGCCGAAGCTTTCCACTCCCGCATAGAGCAAGAATCACCTTCGAGTATGTTCTACTCGAAGGAATTAATGACTCGCCTCAAGATGCCAAAAGACTGATACGAATATTGAGAGGCATCCCCTCCAAAATCAATCTTATTCCCCTCAACGAGGCCCCAGGAATCCCTTTTAAAAGACCTCCGGAAGAGAAGGTGAGACGGTTTCAAGAAGTCTTAATGGAGACGGGGCTCACCGCAATCGTCCGGACCAGCAAGGGGACAGAAATTTCAGCCGCCTGCGGTCAACTCCAAGGCAAAAGTAGTCAGTTAACCCACTACTCCCAGAAATGAACCCGGACAAATCCCGCCCCCGGCGGGACTTCGAATGGCAGTTCTTAGGAGATTCAGTGGAAATGGGAGGAATTTACTTTAAGTGACCTCTGATCATGAAACGATTTAAAGGTGCTGGTTCGGTGAAAGGTTCGCCTCGAAGCCTTTCCGAGCGGCCTGTCCAGGTTCATGCAACTCACTTTTTGCAACCTCTGGGTTAATAGCTCATGGCTGACGGCAATCAAATCATAAGTCGGCTATGATCCACCAACCCGGATGACTTGGGGGGGTCCATCCCGCCAGAAGCGGGACTCGAATCCTTGGCCCTAATAACCTTTCCGTTGTAAGAAATCGGAGTGAGCCCGTACCAAGCCTGGACCTTTGCCTTTCAGTTCGCCTCTATGCTAAAATGGATTCTGCTACTGATGGCGGGTTCATCACCTACGAACAACGATTATCAATGTCTTATTAGTTAATGAGATCAAAGCGATAGGAGGAACGCAAAGACGAAGTCGATTCTGATCGTCGAGGACGAAAAGGACATCGTGGACCTCGTGGTATATCATCTGAAACAATCCGGGTTTTCTGTCATCTCGGCTCTGGACGGGCCTTCTGGATTGGAACTGGCTAAGAAGGAACGCCCCGGTCTTATCATTCTAGACCTGATGCTGCCGGGAATGGATGGAAAAGAAATATGCAGGGCACTTAAATCAAACCCTCTCACTCAATCGATACCGATCCTGATGCTGACCGCAAAGGCAGAAGAGATCGATAGGGTCATCGGGTTCGAGTTGGGTGCGGATGACTATGTCACCAAACCTTTCAGCCCAAGGGAGCTGGTTCTGAGGATAAAAGCCATCCTTCGCCGAAAGGAGGCCGGTCACGAAAGTGAGAAGATTATTCGGATTGGTGACCTTTTGATTGATATCGATCGCCATCACGTCTCCGTTAAGAAAAGTCCCGTTCAACTGACCTCTACGGAGTTCAAACTCCTTGAAGAGCTTGCTTCCAAAAGAGGACGAGTCCAGACCCGTGAGCGTCTTCTGGACAGAGTTTGGGGATACACTTACGAAGGATATGCAAGGACGGTGGATACTCATATTCGGCGGCTAAGAGAAAAACTGGGCCCTTTAGGTGACTTCATTGAAACCATTCGGGGGGTTGGGTATCGGTTCCGGGAGGAGAAGGAATGAAACTTCGACTTCAGTGGAAATGGATGCTTTCATTTATCTTCCTCCTCTTCCTTCTCCTCATCATTCAGGGCTATTGTGTTTACTTTCTCAAAAAGTCCTTGCTCCTGTCCTTTCTTCTCAGCCTCGTTATCCTCATTCCTTTGGCTTATTTCCTAGCGAGATCCATCACTCATCCCATTTTGGAAGTTAGTCTGAAAGCAATCCAGTTGGTTTCCGACACATTTGACAGGAAAATTCAGATCGATTCAAAGGATGAATTGAGAAGTCTTTCAAAAGCGATTGGTGAGATGGGTATCCAGTTAAGGAATAAGATAGAAGAGATTTCCAAAGAAAAAGACTATCTGCAGACGATTCTGAAGGGTATGGTGGAAGGCGTTTTGGTCGTAGATGAGAGGCGTCGTATCTTAGTAGTGAATGATACCCTACGAAGTCTGCTGTCCCTTACTTCGGATGTGGCAGACAAAATGCCCCTGGAAGTCATTCGGAATGCAGAGTTGGAGGCGGCAATCACAACTGTTGTCCGTGAGGGGAAAAGCAAGTCCCTCGAACTAAATGTCACAGTTCCTGGTGGAAGAGTATTTGAGGTTAATGTGGTTAGTATTCTTCCCTCCTCGAACTCGACAGCTAAGGATACCGAAGGGATCAGAGGTGCGGTCGCAGTTTTTCACGACATCACTCGATTGAAAGAGTTGGAAAAAATCCGACAGGACTTTGTCGCGAATGTCTCACATGAACTGCGAACCCCATTGACCACTATTAAAGGGTATGCCGAGACACTTCTGGAAGGAGCTCTGAAAGAGGAAGTGGCCTCCCAATTTGTTCAAGTCATCAAGAGGCACAGCGATCGTCTTACTAAGATCGTTGAAGATCTTTTGATGCTCTCGAAGATCGAGTCCAAAGAATTTCAACTGAAGATAGAGGTCATTTCTCTGCAGGACTTTGTCAATGATGTCATTGATTTTGTAAAAGAGCCCGCAGAAAAGAAAAGGATATCAATATCCCAAGGCAAAATTCCCCCTTCTCTGGCCATCGAGGCCGACAGAAACTATCTGGAACAGGTATTGATCAATCTTCTGGATAATGCCATCAAATATAGTCATGAGGGAGGAAAGGTTACGATCTCAGCCATCGAACAAGATCGAAGAGAGATTCAGTTTTCAATCCAAGACAACGGCATCGGAATTCCAAAAGAAGATATTCCCAGGATATTTGAACGGTTTTACAGAGTAGATAAGGGAAGGTCTCAGGAACTGGGTGGGACCGGTCTCGGACTGTCCATTGTGAAGCATTTGGTACAGGCTCATGGCGGAAGAATCTGGGTCGAGAGCCAATTA
>JBEKDJ010000147.1:0-11241 GCA_050014415.1 Thermodesulfobacteriota bacterium
ATAGCCTTTCAGGAATCCTGCCTGTGGGAGTCCTGAGGGGCGAATTTAAAATACAGGCTATGTATGTAGATGTTCTGTCGGAAGGTTTCCGGACGCGGGTTCGATTCCCGCCGCCTCCACCATTTTGAAAAATGGGAAGCCCTTGATTATCAAGGGCTTTTTTGTTTTTGGATGGTTGTAATTTCGGTTTCAAAACGGTTTCCAGAATTGCTTTTTCGAAGGACGGGTTTTAGCCCTTCCGCATTCATTTTCGCATAACGTTTTATCATAGTCGATCTTGTATGCCCCAAGAATTCTTGAACCCTGTCCATCCCCACACGGTTAACCGCTTTGGTAGCTGAAGAATGCATTCCCCTGATAAAAAGAAATTTTGATACCCAATAGGCAAATGGTCTTCCACATAGTGAGCAATTATTTTTTCTCCTTCCTCATCCTCTCTTTTTCCAACTCTTTCTTGAGACCCCACACTTTTTCCCTGAATTCATCAGTGACTGTCCTCGATTGAATGTGGTCAGTGATGATGTGTGGGGTCATGAGTAGAATCAACTCAGTCTTCTTCTTATCATACTCCTGAAAGCCGAAGAGACCCCCCAGAATGGGAATTTTGCTCAACAGAGGAACCCCCTTTGATATCTTTTCTTTAGACTCTTCGATCAATCCTCCAATCACAATGGTCTGTCCTTCCATCACCGCGAGAATGGTCTTGGCAGTTTTCTTTCCAAAGACAGGGATATTCTGAAGGTTCCCAAGGGGGACAGCAGAAGTATTGACCGTACTCTTTTCAATACTGATCTCCAGGCTCACCAACCCTCCATCGCTGATGCGAGGCGTAACGGAGAGGATGATGCCAATATCCTTATACTCAATCGTCCCTTCAAGAAGACCTGTTGTAGGGGTGGTTGTCGTGCTGATAGGGGTTCCGGTGGTTGTGCTCGATCCATAGGCATAAGTGGAAGTAAGGATGGGCTGGGAGGATCCAACCTGAATTTTTGCCTCTTTATTGTTGGACGCAATGATATGGGGTGATGAGATCACTTTCAACCGGTCTTCGGCTGCCGCCAGATTGATGGCAACGGAAAGTCTTCCTCCCAGTTCCACAATGGCGTATCGGAAGCCCGTTTGCGGGAGGACTGCACTAAAGGGGTCGGCCGGAGGCTGTGAACCCAACACAAACGCCTGAGTCTGCCCTGGATTGGGAGGATTATGGGTCATAAACTTTGCCCATTCCACACCATATTTGTTTGATTCATCCAAGGTGATCTCGGCCAAAAAGACTTCAATCAATACCTGTTTGGGATAGATATCAAGTTTCTTTACCGTTTCGAGGATACTCTTGTAGTCCCTGGCAAAGGCCCGGATGACCAGTGAATTGGTTGTTTCATCGACAACAATATTGATCTCGCCTTCTGGCACGGCTCCCCCCTCTTCTCTAGCGGGAGTTGTGGGAGAAGGAGTGGGGGGGGGTTTGACCCCTCTCGGATAGGTAAGTTGCTCTGCGACCTTTTCCTTGAGCTCTCCCTTCTTTTCTTTTGCTGTCACGTAGATCTGTTTTAAGACCTCAGCCAAATCCTTGGCCTTGGTATTCTGGACATAGTAGACGAACACGCTATATTTCGTCCCTTCCATAGGTATTTTGTCAAGTTCCTTAAGCCACCCCTCCACCTTCTCGAAGATATTTGGAATGGAACTCACCACCAGGAGCGAATTGATCCGCGTGATGGGCGTGAAGGTGATTCCCACTCCTCTCCCCGATTTGGTAGAGACCTCAAAGGAGGTAAAGATTCGCTCCATTTCCTTGGCCACCTCGGTCACATCGGCGTTCGAGATGGGATAGATCCTTACCCTCAAATCGGTGAAGATATCGAGATCGAAGAGGTTGATGATATCGAGGGATTTTCTCACATTGGAAGCCACATCACCGATGATGAGGATGTTACTCGGGGGATGTTCAACAATATCGGCCCCATCTGAGAGGAAGGGCTTGATCATCTTGGAGACTTCTGTCGCAGGGATATATTTCAACGAAATGATCTGGATCGTATATTTCTCTTCTGGGAGCTTTTTTCCCTGCTCCCGGAGCGTTAAAGGAGCTGTGTATAGTTTTTTTGCATCGCTCATGGGGACGATTTCATAAAGATTATCCTTCTTGACCGCGGTAGCCCCATTCAATTTCAGGATCGCCTGGAAAATATTAAATACATCTTCGGTGGGTATCTGACCGGATGTGTGGACGTTGACGATTCCTTTCACCTTCGGATCAACCAGATAGCTAATCTTCAGAATTTCTGCCATCACCCGGATCACTTCATAGATATCCGCGTTGTCGAAATTGAAGACGACCCCAGAACCTATTTGTTGCACTGTCGGTCTTGAAGGGAGAGAAGGAGGAGCTGGAGATGGCTGAGCAGTTGTTTCAGGTGGGGATGGTGGAGTTGGAAGGGGCTGAGGTGTGGCAGGTAATGGAAGAACTTGAGGGGGTTGAAGTGGAAGAATACGCTGGTGAAAGGGCCGCCTCGGGGGTGGTATGGTTTCGGGGATAGGAGCGGAGGGTGCTGGGGCTGTTGGAGCCGGGGCCTGAGGTTCCGTCACTGTCTCCTGTTTAGGAGCTTCTGAGGCCCTTTCACTCTCTTGCCCCTTTGTTACGCCCACCATCAGGAAAATGATCAATAATGCCATCCATAGCCATCCGATTTTCTTCATCTTTTTATTTATGTCCTTCTTCATCAATTACCCCCTGTTCCCTGTGGAGAAGTCCCGGGTGATGTGGGAACCCCCGGTTGTGTTGGCGCCGGAACCCCTTGTGTTGCAGGACTGCCTTGTGGTGCCGGAGCTTCAGGTGGGACATATATCCTCCTCCCCAGTCTAAAGCCCGAAGGGGGAATCAAGGGGGGAGCAGGCGATGGTATTGGAGTAGGAGTAGAGACCCTTTCCTGAACAGCCACTCTTGGTTTCTCAGCGGTGGTTGGAGGAGTCGGCGTGGGTGCTTCAACCGGAACACCAAAGGGGTTCGTCACCGCGGTCGGCCTGTTGTCGGTCTTGGCGTCACCCCTCTTTTTCACTTCCCTGGAATCGTAGAGGAGGACTTCGAAGCTATCTCCCTCCGCTTCCATGGTGATCCGGTCAGACCACACTTTTGCCAGCTTATATCCGCCAATCTGTTCTCCTATTCTCAGGGTGATTGTTTCTCTTTCACCTTTATGGAGGGACCTCCCCGGGTTCACAACGGAGGCGGACTGATAATCTCCGGCAATGGTCACCCCGTAGAGAATAATCCGTGGACGGGCAACAGGCTTAAGTCCAGCCTGAACGGGAAAATCTCTCCTTTCAGGGTTAAAGATATTCTTTTCCGCAATAGAGGCGATAGAAATGTTAGACTCGGCAGGGGCGAGTTCTCGCTGTTGCCCCGAAGCCGGTGGTGTCTCGATCTTTTCCCCCGATTTCTTGATCGTTTCCTTATCAGGGGTGGCCTGGGCAAGGGTTGACCTGTCAACGCTCACCAGAACGGTAAGGAAGATCAGGATCAGAAGCAAAACCAGAAGTTTCAGATGATCGTTACTTTGCTTCATTGTTTTTTCCCTCCCTTTTCTTTGGTCTCATTGCTCTTCATCACTCCGGAGATGACCAGGCTTCCCTGGATACTGTTCGGGGTCCTCGGATTCATGACGAGGAGGTCCATCTCGGAGACCATCAATTCTTTTTCGTGATGCTCGATATCATAAATGAACTGGCCCAGGCTCAACATGCTGCTGACCGGGTTGAAATCGATGTGGATGGAAATCTTTCTATAGGAATTGATCTCCCTGGGCTCCACTATTCTGAAACTCCGAACACCAATTCCATTCTTCTCGGAAAGCCGCTTCACGATCTCCTGAAGATTTGCCGCTCCGAGTTGGGGCGTTCCTCCCAAAAGAAGCTTCTGCTGTGTCCTCTCATACTGTCTCAACGCCTGATCGAGCTCCTCTTCAATGGCCTTGCGATTCTGGCGAAACTTTTCATATTTCTCAAGAGTTCTCTTCTTTATGAAAATCTCCTCCTTCATTTTCTTTGCAGAGTCGACAAGGGGGAGGATCCCGAAGGTGAGGATGAGAATAAGAATTGCGACCCCTCCGATCCACCAGAGGCCTTTTTTTTGAGAAAAGGTCATTTTTTTCAAAAAAGGCCATTTGCTTCGGATCGTCGCCAAAATATTTACCAAGGGGTTTACCTCCTGCCTTCCAGCCTCATTTTGATTCGAAACCTCTCTTTCTCCCTATTCTCAGCGCCTCTCATCTGTATCTCCTTTGTCACCGGCGCCAAAAATTCAACCTTTTCAAAGAGAGGAGACCTGTCAAGAAGAGGAATCAGATCAGAAGCCGAATCTGCAAATCCGCTCAGCTCAACTTCCTTTCCGTTATATTTAAGATTCCAGATCCAGACCGTCTCGGGCAAGATCTTGGTCAATTCCTCTAACATCTTTATCTTACTGATCTCTCCCAATCTGATCTGATCAAGTTCTGAGGTTTCCTTACAGCAGAGATCTTTCTGCTTCTGCAACTTTTCAAGGGCCTCCACTTCAGGCCTTCTCTTTTTGACCTCGGCATTGACCGTAGCCAATTCATTCCTGTATTGAATAAAGGTCCCTCCTCCCCATGTCAGAGTCAGGAGGACTGCGAGGAAGGCGAGGATGATCAAAAGAAGCCTTCCAATTTGCCTAACCTTCTTCCTCATCTCAAAAGGAAGGAGATTGAGATCCAGCGATGTACGGACCAGTCCTTTCAACGGAACGCCAATGGAAGGATAAATTTTGTATGGGATCGGACTTCCCTCCCCAATTTCTATTCGATTCAGGGGAGGAGGAGAAACCGCCTTGATCGGATTCAATTCTTTGAGGGCGGCCAGAAGCATTTCATCCGTATCCAACCCGTAAACGAAGAAATCCGATTTTGAGAAAGATTCCTCTTTCAATCCGGATCGCTTAAAGGTATCCAAGATTTTCAGCTCTTTCTTCTCCCGGGGCAGGGGAAGATGAAAGCTTTCTTGCCAATCCTCTCCCTGAAGGAGATTCATTTCAAAGAATGGCTCGGCCATATCGAGCAAAACCGATATCTCATCCCTGTTCGGGCCTTCGTTAAAATAGAAGAGATTAAGAGCTCCTACAGTGGGGATCTGGATTGAAATCGGTTCAATGCCGATCTTTTTTAATAACAATAGATAGAAGTCCACTTCTATCTTCTTCATAAAAACAGCAAAGAGATGCAACCCCTCCTTCTCCACTTTCAGAATCTGATAATCAAAGTAGACCTCCCCTCTTTCAAAAGGGGTATACTGAGAGACCTCGTATTCCATCACCTTTCTCAGGTTCTCCTTGGCGGCGATGGGAAGGGTGATAAAACGGACCATCGCCTTCTCCCTCGGGATTGAAATCGATATCTTCTCTTTACCGAGGTGATGTTTGGAGATAAAGGTGTTGATCAGATTGAGGATCTGGGCCTCCCGCTCCTCTCTTTGATTTTCAGACACAAGGGCATGAATTTCATAATCCACCAATCTGATCCTTCTGAAAGACCTCTTCAAAAGGGTGAGGATCAGATGGTGCGGCCTGAAATCTATTCCCAAACTCGAATTGGAAAACATCCTACGAAGCCTTTCTTTACGGAAAATTTGAAGCATATTGTGCCTTGCAGCCAGACTTTTCATCATTCCGTCATTCCATTACTCCATCACTCCTATGGGGTGAGCCTATCCACCCATTGAATGATTTTGTAATTTTTCTTTTCATTAGGGTCTATTTTGACAATCACCTTCAAGCCTCGATTCGATACGCCCTCTTTATTCTTTGCCCTTGATTCAATGGTGTAATAAGGCGTCGTGGATTGAAAGACGATGAGCGTTCCGACCTCTCCGAAAAGAGGAGCAAGTTCAGGCACCCTTTGGAGAAGATCTGGCTGGTTTTCAAAACCTTTTTCCTCACGGGCCTTCACAATGCGTCGGGCTATCTCAGAGGGTACTCCGAGAACAGCCCTCAGCGCCGCCGGGGTGGCGCTATTAATATCAATCAGTCCCATTGGTGAATAAATGGAAAAGATATCCTTCAATCCGGGACTGTCCCCCTTTGATCCCTCCTCTTTTCCTTTCCCTCTCCTCCCGTTAAACAGGTCGGAGGTGACGCCCCTGATGAGGAGGAGTTCTTCAATCGAGTCTAAATTACCATTCTTGCAATTGTATGTTTCTTTGAGGGATTGATAGAAATCATCCTTGGCTCCGTTGAGACGGTGAAAATCACCTGGAGTCCTCCAGTCCAGAATTGAATCGACCACTATGTCCCTTGCCTCTCCTTCCAAACCCAAATTTCCGATGATCTTCCTAAGGATCATCTCGGGGACCAGATTAATATTGACCTTCCCCGCTTCGCTCATCACTTTGATCTCACACTCACCCAGATCAAAAGGCAGAAGATAGGGCCTCCCGTCTGTTACCCACTCCCTTTCGGCTGGAGGAATGTCATCGGGGTTCGGGGTTTTTCTCATCTGGTGAATTCTTTGGTCATGTTTGTAGATTAATTCCGTGATGGTTCGTTGAACCCCTCCTTCAGCCATGGCATAGAGTTGGAGTTCCTCTTTATAATTTTTAGCAATATTGACCTCCGTTCTCATCGCAAAACAGAACTCTAAGACGACTACTGAAAGGATGGTAACAACCCACAGTACCATCACCAGGGCAACACCGTTAGGATTGCTGAATGCAGAATGGGGAATGCCGGATTTCAAATTCATTTAACGACCTGTGGACCGAAGCCTTTCCTGGATTATCCTTTGTAACGGGCTAACCTGACCTCCTATGATACCTTCAAACTGATAGGCTGGCATAGGGATCAAAAGCTCAAGAGGAATCTCCATCTTCTCGTTTCCACCTTGCTCATAGGTAATGGTTACTTTGAGGGCCTCTGGCAACTCTTTCTCTTCTTTTGCGCTCCACTCCTGCACCCACCCCTCGGTCCGGTTCTTCAATGTATCTTCCTTCTGGTAATATTCGAAGCGGACATCTGAAACGCCTTCCAAAAGGGAAACGGCTAATTCTTCTCTAGGTTCCTCTTCAAAAAAATCCTTGTTGAGTGCCCTCTGTTCATAAAGGAGAAACCGACTTCCTTCTCTTCCTTCCTTTCTGAACTGATAGACCGCGTAGACAAAGCCTTCGGGGTTTTTTGCCTTGATCGAGAAGGCCGAGACGAATTTCAGCGATTGGGCCTTCCCCTCAAAGCCGAGATAGTCCCCCTCCGCCTTTTGTGTTTTGATTTTATAAGGGACGACCGACTTGATCTGTCGGGAGATCAACTCGGAGAGGATGCGAATCTTCTGATACTCATTCTTCATGGACTCCCCTTTCTCCCATGCAGAGAGGCCCAGGCGGAAAGACCCAAAAACGATGAGAAGAATGAATCCGATGATGGTCAGAGTGACCATGACCTCGATCAGGGTAAACCCTTGTGGTCGGTGCCAAACCCTCTTAAATCTTGTAGTCATCTAATTCCCATGTTCCATGCGTATCACGAATTGACTACTAACTCTCCTTCCGTTTTTCTGTCCTATAAGTTTCGAAAATGGCAGATCGTTCCTTACTGCCAGATTTCCAGAGTACATTGACCTTTACCTGGAAAAGTTCAGCAGGGAGGTTAAGATCTCTGCCTTTTTGTGCAGAAAGGAGATCCATCTTTTTTATCTCAACCTGCCAGCGATAAGTGGGATCAAACTTCCCTTCTTCAGTCTCCTCTCGGATATTCGGTTTCATTGAGATCTCTTCCATTTTCATGCGAGCGAAATTCACCGCCTTCGTATATTCCACGGAGGCTCTTCCCAGACGAAGTCCACCTGAAAAGAGTTCAATGATCACGGTCAGGCCCACCCCCAGGATGGCAAGGGCGACCACCACTTCGATCAGGGTAAATCCGCCCCTCACCCTTCCCCTCTCCCCTGGGGGGCGAGGGACGAGGTGAGGGGATGTTTTATATCTGACCTTTCTCAATCTCTACCATCCCTGTTAGAAAATTGATGTTGATCCGATATCCCCTCCTGCCCGGGCTATCCAGAAGAATCGAGCCTCCATTTGATCCTCCGTTGGGATAGAATTCGATCGCAGGGAGGTCAGAAGGATATTGGGTGGAGTCCACCTTCACCTCCTTGATATGGACCGCGTCGGGAAGAGCGTATCTTTTTTCAGGAGCCTTTTCTCCTTTTTTCTCTCCGCCCCCCTTTTCCTCCTCCATCGATTCCATGGATTGGACCTTCACCTCTTGGGTTTCAGAATCGAAGAGAACCTGATAAGTTTTTCCTTTATTGACCGCCTCGCTCCGGCAGTAACGAAGAATGGCAGAAACCTTTTTGGCACACCCTTTCAGCTCGATGGTCCTTGAAAAACGAGACAGAGACGGTATCACCAGAGCAGTGGATAATGTGATGATTGTTATAACGACGATCAACTCTAACAATGAAAAACCCTGTTTCCTCATCTCCCAATATCCTTCCAGCTCACAATATCTTGATTCTCTCCCTCTCCTCCCTCCACACCATCGAGGCCATAGGAGATGAGATCATATTCACCATGTTCGCCCGGGGATATATAGACATAAGGCCTTCCCCACGGATCGACGGGGATTTCCTTGGGAAGGTACGGACCTTGCCAGTTCTCAATGCCAGAGGGTTTTTCTCGAAGAGACTTCAATCCCTCTTCCGTGGTAGGATACCTTCCCGTGTCGAGTCGAAAGGCATCGAGGGCCGTGCCGAAAAGTTCAATCTGCGCCTTCGCTGCCTTTAGCTTGGCCATGCTGACCTTCCCGAATAATTTTGGTCCCACCAAGGCAGCCAGCAAACCAATGATGATGACGACAATGAGAATCTCAATCAGTGTGAAGCCTCGTTCTCTTGGTTTCATCTTTGTTTCCATTTCTCCTCCAACCCCTCGCCTCCTGCCTACGGCAGGCAGGCATCTCTCTCGCTCCAGAGGCTGTGTCGCCTCCTCCCCATTACGACACAGTCTCCCAGTGGGGAAGGGGCTAAAAGGGGATCTCATTAATGCTGAAGATGGCTAACAGCATGGAAATGACAATGAATCCCACCACCGCCCCCATGATGAGAATGATTAATGGTTCCAGGAGGGAAACAAAACGTTTCAGACTATTTTGAATATTTTCCTCGTAGGTCTCAGCCACCTTCATCAGCATTTCGTCAAGTCTTCCCGTCTCCTCGCCCACACCGATCATATGGACAGCCAGAGGTGGAAAGACCTCTGTCTTCTCTAACGATTTGGAGATCCCTTTACCCTCCCTCAATCGATCGTGGATGTCAGCGATCGATCTTGAGATCGCTCGATTTTGAGAAACTTCTTTGACCAGATTGAGGGCAGGCAATATCGGAACCCCGCTCTGCAGTAACGTCCCCAACGTTCTCGAAAACCGGGCCACCTCTATTTTTTTTATGAGGTCTCCAACGGCGATCCATCTCAATTTGAACTGGTCCCAACGGAATCTCCTCTCTTCTTGCTGGAGATAAATCCTCAACCCGAGGTAGATCAAAACGATGGCCCCCAGGCCAGCCCACCAGTAATTCTTTACGAATTGGCTGGCGAAAAGCATGATCTGGGTCGGCAGAGGGATCGTCTGCCCCAGGCCGGAAAAGATCCTTGCAAATCTCGGAATCACAAACGTTACTAAAATAGTAACGGAGATCCCGCTGACAATTGTCAGAATCAAAGGATAGATCATCACGGAGATGAGATAGTCCCGGATTTCCTTGGTGCTTTGAAGATATTGAGCCAACCGGGATAGGATTGTTTCTAAGAAGCCTCCTGACTCTCCCGCCTTGACCATGTTGATATAGAGTTTCGAGAAAATCCGAGGGTATTGCCCCAGTGCCTCAGCCAGAGAGTTTCCCCCTTCGATCCTTTTCAATACGTCCTTCACCACTTCTCTCAATCTCCCATTCTCCGTCAGGGTTCCCAGGATATTGAGGCTCCGATCAATGGGTAACCCGGCTGAAATGAGTGTGGAGAATTCCTGGGTGAAGATAAGAAGATCCTTCACCCCAACCCGCTGGGGTAAGAGAGAGGAGAGGCGGAAACCCGCTCCCTTTTCCTGGGCAGAGATGATTCGGATGGGAATGTAGCCCAGTTGATGCAGGCTCTGAACAACCGTTTCTTCATCCCTGCCGTCCATGGAGCCTTCAACAGTCTGTCCGCCGATCGTCGTTGCTTTGTAAAGATATTCTGCCATAGCCGAGAACTTGCTTTCCCGTTTATAAGACCTCTTCTTCCTGGGTTACTCGCAGGACTTCAGGAATGGTGGTCATGCCCTGTTTGACATTCAACCAACCATCCTCTCTCAATGTCCTCATGCCCTTCTTCCGGGCTGTTTCCTTGATAATGTTGGAATCATTTTTTCCCAAAATGAGCTTGCGGATATCGTCATCGATTTCGAGGAATTCAAAGATTCCTGAACGGCCCCAATACCCTGTGTTGGCACATTGCTCACACCCCTTGACCTCGACGATCTTCCAACCCTCAGGGTTTTCACCATTTCTTCGCATCTCCTGAAGAATGGATGGATCCGGAGTGTCGGGGGCTTGACAATAAGGACAGGCAACTCTGATCAGGCGCTGTGCCAAGATGCCGATGATCGTGGAAGAGAGAAGGTAATCTTCCATCCCCATATCGATGAGCCGCGTCACAGCGCTTGGAGCATCATTGGTATGTAAGGTGCTCAGTACCAGGTGACCGGTCAATGCCGAGTGAATGGCAATCTCTGCGGTCTCTGCATCCCGAATCTCGCCGATGAGAATCACATCGGGATCCTGGCGGACAATAGATCGTAAGGCATTGGAAAATGTGAGTCCAATCGATGGTTTCACCTGAATCTGGTTGATTCCTTTCAATTGATATTCGACAGGGTCCTCCACGGTGATGATCTTTTTCTCAGGGGAATTGATTTTTTCCAAGGCGCAATAAAGAGTGGTTGTTTTTCCACTCCCCGTGGGGCCAGTAACGAGAATGATTCCATGGGGTCTCTGGATGAGTTCGTTGAACCCCTTCAGCGTGTCTTCCGGAAAGCCCAATTTCTCGATATCGAGCACGATACTACTCTTATCCAAAATTCGCAAAACGATGCTCTCCCCATAAATCGTCGGGACCGAGGAAACCCTGAAATCGATTTCCTTCCCCTTCACCCGCAGCATGATCCTTCCATCCTGGGGAAGGCGTCTCTCTGCGATATTTAAT
>JBEKDJ010000148.1:0-11594 GCA_050014415.1 Thermodesulfobacteriota bacterium
TCAGACGCCGATCATCAATCAACCGGAGTCAGCAATCCTGGGAACCGGTCCGATCATGGAGAAACCTGTGGTGAAGAATGGTCAAATCGTTATCGCGCCAATGATGCCATACAGCTTCACCTTCGATCATAGGGTAATCAATGGCTTTGGAGCAGAACAATTCCTTAGGAGACTGAAGGAATTGGTGGAAACCCCAGGCCTGCTTTTAGTTTCACAATCGTTATTTAGATAGCAAGACTCTGGACCTCGGACATCAGAATAGATAGGGAAAACATAAAATCATTGGGGAGAAGGGGCAATAGGGATTTTGGGAGAAAGTTTTCTCTCCCTATCTCCCCACTTCCCTAATTCTCCATCATCATTACAGAGAAGTCTGGGGCTGATATCTGAAGTCCGGTGCTTGAATATCAGTTTTGTGAAGGGTGAAGAGAAGGAGATATAGCATGGAAGATCGGGACGTAGTAATCGTAGGGGGTGGGCCGGCTGCACGGCGGCGATTCGAGTAATGCAGCTTGGGGGAAAGGCAACGATTGTCGAAAAGGACATCATAGGAGGCATATGTGTCAATCATGGATGTATTCCAACAGTGGCCCTAGCAAGGGCGGTCGAATTGCTTGAGATGGGGAAGCATGCGAAGGACTACGGGATCACCTACAAGGACATGACCGTTGATTTTCGAAGGATGATGAGCAAGAAGGAAACAGTGGTAAGGACTCTTGTATCGGGTGTGAAGCAGACGTTGGAGGCTTACGGGGTTGAGGTCATCGAGGGGACAGGGAAGCTTGTTTCACCTTCAGTTATAAAGGTTCAACTTAAGGATGGAACAAAGAAAGAGCAGAAGGCCCGTAAGATCATCATCTCAACGGGTTCCCGATACCCAAAGGTCTCTTTTTCTGGAGGAGTGGAGAAGGTCATCAATCCGATAGAAGCCCTGAAACTAAATGAAATCCCCAAATCAATAATGATTGTAGGAGGAGGGTTCATCGGCGCAGTATTTGTGACGATATTCTCCAAGCTAGGGGCCAGGGTGAGCCTGATGGAAGAATCGTCACGGATACTTCCCCAGGTTGACAAGGAGATTATTTTCATTCTCGAGAAGGAGTTTAAGGATAACAATATCCAAATTTACTCGAAATCCCGGATCAAAAAAATAGAATCAGAGAAAGAAGGCAGCCTCAATATTCATATTGATGTTAAGGGAGAAGATGTAACAGTAGGAGCCCAGTATGTGTTGATGACCGAATCAAGAGAGGCCAATATAAATGGTCTCGGTCTAAAAGAGGTAGGAGTTGAACTGAATAAGAGTGGGGGGATATCAGTCAATAAGCGAATGGAGACAAGCGTTCCGGGGATATTCGCTGCCGGCGATGTCACCATGGAACACATGTGGACAACAGTAGCCTATTTCGAAGGGATTGCAGCAGCAGAGAATGCGATGGGACAGGATTCAAAGATCGACTACAAAGCGATTCCCCTATGGACACATTCTATTCCTGAAGTCTCATGCGTGGGGATGACCGAAGAGGAGGCGGTGGCAGAAGGATACCAACTAAGGGTTGGGAGGTTCCCCTTCGCTGGGAATGGGATGGCAACCATCTTAGGACAAAGGGTGGGAATAGTAAAGGTGATCAAGGAGGAGCGCTTTGGGGAGATCTTGGGGGTCCATATGATTGGGCCTCGGACAGGGGATCTTATCGCAGAAGCGGCACTTGCCATGAAGATGGAGGGAACCCCAGGGGAGATCGCCAAAGCTTTTCATCTTCATCCATCCCTTTCAGAAGTGTTGTGGGAGGCAGCCAGAGGAACATAGCGAACAAATCCTAAAAGGCTGTCATTCCCGTGAAAACGGGAATCCAGAAAAGAACTGGATTCCGGGTCAAGCCCGGAATGACCCCGCCGTGGCGGGGCACAAGTCTTATGTCATCATGTATATATCAAATGGTGATCTCAGATGGGTTCTGTTCTGAAACTAGGTTTAATGGAATATCAAGAGGCCTACAAACTTCAGCGAACCCTTCATCGTCGAAGGGTCGATAAGAAGATCTCCGATGTGCTGCTCCTTCTTGAGCATCCACCTACCATAACAATTGGGAAAACTGGAACGCTAGACAACGTCCTCATTGCCAGAAAGCAACTGGCCGAGCAAGGGATTTCCCTCTTCTTTGTCGATAGAGGTGGGGATGTCACCTATCACGGCCCCGGTCAACTTGTTGGCTACCCCATCGTTGACCTGGGACAGAGAGGGAAAGACGTTCACCGTTATGTCAACGACCTCGAGGAGGTTATGCTGCGGACTTTGAGGGATTTTTCGATTGATGGAAATCGGGATGAGTGTCATCCGGGTGTTTGGGTAAAAACGAAAGGGATTGCTACCATTGGTCTGAGTGTTCGGAGATGGGTGAGCATGCATGGATTTGCACTAAACGTAAACATCGACTTAGAACATTTCTCTTTCATCAACCCTTGTGGCTTTTCGGATAGAAAAGCCACCTCGATGTCTGAAATCCTCAACACCTATGTGCCAATGGAAGAAGTTACAAATAGCTTGGTTTCCCATTTTTGCGACATCTTTAGTTTTCCTGAAATATCTCAACGTGATCTACTCTTTGGCGATATCGGTCAGCAGTCCCCTACCCTCCCGAGCTACTCTACCTGGATCCAGTCCGAAACGGATTCAAGACCTATAAAACAAAGGGGACGTTGGTTCTAAAACAACTTGACAAATTAAGCAAAGAGATTTAATATGGCAACATTCCTAGGCAGCCAAGACTTGATGCTCCTGGAGCGTTGCACCATATCATGGGACCAGACATCGAGCAGACACAGATATTCCGCGCTGATCGAGACCGGGAGGACTTCTTGAACAGGCTGGAAGATTTGTGCGCTGTCTTCGACGGATTCGCTCGGCTGTATTGTCCCTCTCACCCCTTGTGCGGTAAGGTCCGCGAACGATTGGTTCTACACCACCCTCTACCTCAGGCAAATAGAAATTCTTCTTCACTTTTGGATGCTTCCCTCTCCATATTCCGTCAATGTGGACCAAAGATCTACAGACCATAGTATTCAACAAATCAATCAAAAGGGATTTCGGCAATGTTGACGAAAAACTTTTTTTGTGTCATCTCTGAATATTGGATCAGGATGGGTAATTCAACCCTGAACCATAAAAATCCCCCCTCGCCCCCTTTTAGTAAGGGGTGGAGGGACGGCGGAGGACATTGAAATCATGGGAAGTAAGAAGGTTGAACTTGTTCGTACCACCACCTGGTCTGCTGGCCCTGGTTGTCATGGGGGCTGCGGCGTGCTGGCACATATCAAGGAGGGCAGACTCGTCAAGCTAGAAGGTGATCCTGATCATCCTTGGAATCAAGGTCGGCTTTGCGCCAGGGCGCTCGCGATGACCCAATACACATACCATCCAGATCGGTTAACGACCCCTTTGAAGAGGATCGGAACCCGTGGGGAGGGGAAATGGGAGAAGATCTCTTGGGAAGAGGCTTTCGACCTGATTGAGAATAGAATGGTCAAAATCCGGGAGGAATTTGGCCCGGAGAGCGTGATCTTTTCGATGGGGACCGGCAGGGATATCGGACCCTGGATCAGCCTGCTTGCCTATGCCTATGGCAGTCCGAACGTCATGTTCAGTCTGAGCGGTATCGCCTGTTATAGCCCGAGAATTGCCGCTGTAGAAACAGTGCAGGGCGACTACTGCGTCATGGATGCAGCACAATGGTTACCGGGTCGCTATGACAATCCGCGCTACAAGACTCCTGAGTGCGTTGTGGTCTGGGGCTATAATATACCGGCCTCGTGTCCGGATAACGTCTTCGGACATTGGATCATTGACCTCATGAAGAGGGGCACGAAGATCATTGCCATCGATCCACGCCTATCATGGTTTGCATCAAGATCGAAGATGTGGCTTAGATTGAGGCCAGGAACAGATGGGGCGCTGGCCATGGGCTTCCTCAATGTGATCATCAAAGAAGGCCTCTACGACAGGAAATTTGTCGAAAGGTGGACCAATGCACCGTTTCTGGTCTCAGGAGAGACCGGAAAACTCCTGCGCGAGAGTGACCTGGCAAAGGGAGGTTCTCCTGCCAACTTCGCGGTGTGGAATACCGCCAAGGAGGCACCTGAAATCTGGAATTCGGATAAGCTCGAATATCGATCTTCCGGCGTGAAGCCGGCTTTTGAAGGAAGCTATGAGATCGACCTTCCGAATGGCAAACGGGTTTCCTGCAAGACGGTGTGGACCCTTTTCTGCGAGGAGGTGAACAAATACCCGCTCGACCGTGTGGCTGAGATCACCTGGGTTCCTGCGGAAAAGATCTTGGAGGCAGCCCGATTTTACGCCAAGAGCAAACCTGCTTCCATCCACTGGGGAGTACCGATCGACATGACGCCTGCAATCACCCCCACGGCACAGGCGATTACCGATCTCTGGTGTATCACCGGCAATCTGGATGTCCCGGGAGGGAATGTCATCTCCAGATATGCGTTCGATGCGGTTGCTTATGCCCTGCCAGGAGCAAAGGGAGTGATCACGATAAACCCGGAGGCTCACAAGAAGAGAATCGGGGCTGATCGATATGGACCATTACGGCAATTCATCCTTCGGGCACAAACCGATCTAGTTCTAGAACAGATCTTCACTGGAAAGCCTTATCCCATCAAGGGTATGTGGATCCAGACATGCAATCCAATAGGGGGGATTGGCCTGAATCCCAAGCAATGGGCCGAGGCCCTAAAGAAGCTCGATTTTATTGTTGCGGTTGACCTGTTTATGAATTCAACGACCCAACTGGCTGACGTGGTTCTTCCGTCAGCCACTTTCCTTGAAAAAGAAGGGGTTCGGACGTGGTGGGTGCCTCTTCAGAGTATTAACAAGGCCCTTACTGTCGAAGGATGCAAACCGGATGTTGAGATCAACTTTGAACTTGCAAAGAGATTCAATCCGGACCTCCGTTGGAAGAACATTCATGAGCTCTTTGATGATATCCTCAAACCTTCAGGGATGACTTTCGCCGAGCTTCAAAAGAAAGGATGGGTTCTTCCGCCCGAGGGACACGCCAGTGCTCCCTATCGAAGATATGAGAAGGGATTGCTTCGGCCCGATGGGAAGCCCGGTTTTCAAACGCCCTCTGGCAAGGCTGAAATCTATGCATCCCTTCGTGAAGAATGGGGACTGGAGCCTCTCGCACACTACGAGGAACCTCCTTTCACACCGGTCACTCAACCGGAGCTGCACAAAGAATATCCTCTGATTCTCTCGACAGGGAGAAGATCTCCTGTCTATTTCCATTCCGAACACAGGATGATCCCGTGGCTTCGACAGATCGATCCGGATCCTCTGGTCGAGATTCATCCAGATACCGCTAAATTGCACGGCATCGGAGACGGCGAATGGGTTTGGGTCCAAAACTGGCTCGGAAAGGCAAAGTTTAAGGCAAAGCTCACTCCTGTGGTTCCTCGATGGATGGTGATGGCAACCCATGGATGGTGGTTTCCCGAGAAGTCAGCACCCGAGCCGTCTCTGTTTGGCGTTTGGGAATCCAATATCAATCAATTGCTGCCTATGGGATTTCAGGGAAAAGATGGCCTGGGGGCACCCATCAAACACTCTCTCTGTAAAGTCTACAAGATGTCTGAAGAAGGATGAGAAGAAATGAGTCAGGCGCCCGAACATGGTCTATTGATTGATTATGAGTACTGCACTGGATGTCACACCTGTGAAGTGGCTTGCGCCCAGGAATACCAATGGCCAGCCGGTATGGGCGGGATGAAAGTGATGGAAGTTGTTCAACCGCTGCCCAATGACAGGCACTACCTCGCTTTTCTCCCCTTCCCCACAGAGCTCTGCATCCTGTGCAAGCCCCGCACCAGGAAGGGTCTTGAACCAGCTTGTGTCAAACACTGCATGGCATCATGCATGAAATACGGCCGAATCGAAGACCTGGCAAAAGAAATGAAGAAGAAACCCAGAATGGTTCTTTGGGTGCCCCGCTAATAACGATCACAATTTCTCCGGCTCGCAAAGATTCATTTCGTTGGCGGCAGCCCGGCCACATTTTCTACAGAAGAACCGTGGCTTTCTGACGAGCCTCTTGAATTCTTCTTTTCGGTCCACTCCCATCTCCAGAAGTTCGGGCGATCTCAGATAACCGATATTCTCCAAGAAACACAAATGCTCTTCATGCTCCGGATGCGGCATTTTGATTTTCGACGGCATGGACGCTCTCCTTTCTAACCTACACAAGGGACTGAGAAGAAATAGAACCTAACCTCCCTGAAAAGCTCAGCGACTCTGCTCTAACGTTTCATCCGATCCAAGACCCTGGAGTCTTGTCAGATTTTGATCTTTCTTCTGGGCGATCTTGCGAAGAGTCCTCGCCACTTCAGGAAGCGGAACCTTGGCTGATGCATCACGAAAGAACTTCCGTCCTCTTTCCTCAAGAATTAGGGCAGCCCCCAGTATATCATCATCCCCCATCGGATCCGTCATCTTCAGGTTGACCTCATAATCCTCCTGGTTGAGCCCGGTGATAGGCTCCAGAATCATCTCCGTCACATTTTCCCGCCGCGTCCTTTCCATGAGAGAGTAATTCCCGCCTTCTTCTCGCATGAAAGCCTGCAAGGTTTCTCTGAGGAGAGGGTTCCTGGCTTTTCCGGCTAGAGTCTCATACGCATCCTTCGTTTGCCCAACGGTCTCAGCCGCAAATCCCATAATCGCACCAAAAGTACTTAGAGCCATTGTCGGTCTCCACTCAAAGCGATGACTTCTGTTAAAAACAACCCTTGAACCTCGCCGTAGGCCTTGGCTGCGTAATGCAGGCACGCACCCCGCCTGATATTGACGATGCCGGTTAATCCCATTGTTGCGAGAAATGATCAGCGGTCACTTAAGATAAATTCCATCGTTTCCCTTCAACCTCCTAAAAACCGCTGTTCGAAGTCCCGCCTGGGGCGGGATTTGTCCGGGTTCATTTCTGCAATGGGTTGGTTACTAAGGAGTCCATAATTGAGAAGACATATTCTTTTGAAAATCTCCTCTAACCCCTCTTTGCCTGTCCGAAGACAGGAAAAGGATACCAAAGAGGGGAATTCCTCCCTTTTGTAAAGGGAGGGAAGGAGGGATTTGGTCTTCAGTATCTATACAGTTATGGACTGACTACTAAGATATCACGTCCACCGCTGAATCACGACTTTTGTGTCGGTAAAGAATTGAAAGATCTCCCTGCCGTGACCTTTGATATCTCCAAAAAAAGACCCCTTGGCCCCTCCAAAGGGAAAGAACGACATGGGCGCGGCAACACCCAGATTGATCCCCATCATGCTGGCGACTGCGCGATACTTGAATTCGCGAGCGGTCTTCCCATTCGTGGTATACAGGCACGCAGCATTTCCATATTCACTGTTCTCAATCAATTTCAAACCTTCATCGAGATTCTTCACGTGGATCACCGAGACGACCGGTCCAAAGATCTCTTCCTTGGCAATAGCCATGTTAGGATGGACCTCATCAAAAACGGTCGGGCCAATGAAAAACCCATTTGGATAGCCGTCGATTTTGATGTTTCTACCATCCAATATTAGTTTCGCCCCTTCCCCGACCCCTTTGTCAATATATCCTAGGACCTTTTCCATGTGCTTTTTGGAGACGACAGGCCCCATCTGTATCCCTTCCACAAGACCATTGCCAACTTTAAGCGCCTTTGCCGCTGCCACAAACTTCTCTTTCAGCTCTTTGTAGACATCCCCGACGGCAACCAGCACTGACCCTGAGAGGCATCGCTCCCCGGCGCATCCGTAGAAAGAGGTAATCAGGGAGGGCATAGCCCTGTTCAATTCTGCGTCAGGCATGACGAGAACGAAGTTCTTCGCTCCGCCCAAGGCCTGAACGCGCTTTCCCGTCTCCCCACAAGCCTTGTACACATAACGGGCTGTCGCGCTCTGACCGACAAAAGAGATCCCCTTGATATCCGGATGGTAAAGCAACCCGTTCACGGCGTCCCTTGCTCCATGGACCATATTAATGACCCCTTCGGGAAAACCGCATTCATCGATGATCTCAAAGATCCGGGTCTGCGTCATGGGCACCTGTTCTGAAGGCTTTACAACATATGTATTGCCACAGACCACAGCATAGGGTAAGAACCACCACGGTACCATGGCCGGGAAATTGAAAGGAGCAATGACCCCGAAGACCCCGATGGGCTGGCGTTCTGCGGTGCAATCAATGCCCTGGGCAATATCTTCCAAATTGTAGCCCGTCATTAGGGTGGTGACCCCTGTGGCATGCTCCGCATTTTCGATCATTCGGCGTACCTCGCCTCTGGCCTCATCCAGGGTCTTACCCTCTTCCGTCACCAGGACTCTGGAGATATCTTCAAACGAATCTTCGAAGAGATTCTTCAGCTTGAAAAAGTATCTGGCTCGCGTCAAAGGAGGCGTGCACCTCCATTCCCAGTAGGCTGCCTTCGCTGCCCGGACCGCTTTATCGACATCGGTTGCCGTTGAAAAAGGGACCTCGGCGATCTTCTCGCCTGTGGCCGGACACCAGACATCCCCGTATTCTTTGGTTTCAGATTCTACCCATTCGCCGTTGATGTAATTCCTTAGTTTCTTCACACCTTTGATTGGCTCTTCTCGAATCGCCATTCAGTGATTCCCCCTTCCGCTTCCTTGTTCTTTTATGCTTTCTATGCATCATCTCCTGTAAATCATCTAACAGGTTGATCAAAAAGTGATTTTCCCCAGGCTGCTCAAAAATGCCCTTATACAAGTTGAGTTTTGCGAAATCCCGCGAATCGCGGGACAGATGGGCGTTTTTCAGGAGCCTGCTAATGGTTATTTTCTCGGTTCTTCCAACGTCACGTAATAGGCATCGCCAAGGTTATTGGGGTCAAAGGCCTCCTTGATTTTTCGCTGGTAACGAAACACGGCAGGTTGCGGTGCAGATAAAAGTACCCGCTCCCGCGCTTCCTTGGGAGTTGTCTTGCCATCATACCCTCTCGCAACGACATTCCCTCTCTCCATTCCAGATCCAAACTTCCTTTCCAAACCGAATTTGAATGAAGCTTCAAAAAAATCAAAAGTTCCTTCAACGGATGCTTTGTCATCCGGGTCAAAATGAGTAAAGTTCTCCCACATGCATAGACCTCCCCCTCCTATGCCACCTATTCCTCCAATCATGCAGTCGCCCCCGGCATCCACGATCGCGCCTTTCTTTTCCCACATTTTCTTAAACTCTCCTATCTCTTCAACATGGGCTGTTCCAAAATCCGGAGGCCCAACGAGTCCAAAACAGCCATCATATCCTCCGGCATAGACAAGGTTCAGATTCTTGTGTCCTATCCTGATCAAGTAGAGAAGAACCCAATTTCTGATCTCAGGGTCATCCATGGCCGCTACCTTCCAGCCTCCGGTCCCATTCAATATCTCATTCAGTGCTTTCTCCTGCCATTCGATATCTCTCGGGGTCATACCCGCCAGCACAATCTGGAAATCGCGTTTCATTTCCTCTCCCATTTTTCGGATTTCCGGATCCCTCAGCATCTCATCGAGGTCATAGAGTGTCTTCGTGGGGTCAGTGAGGATCTTGATCATGGCCGCCTTGAGTTCTCTACCGAACATGGGAAACTGCCGATGAGCGAGATACCCTATTCCTGCATCCCAAATCTTGTGACAGGCATCAGCCCAAGCCTTCCACGTCGGAAAGGCCAGAGTATACGCCCTGAAATTGTCAGGCAAGACTGCCTTGTATGCCGGCACTGTTCCTTCGACAGGAAGTTTGTTAGGTCCGGGCCAGGGATAGAGCTTGATAGCGCATTTAGTAAATACACCCATGGCGCCCCTCGTCCCGACAAGTCCTCTAACGATGCCCCTGGCACCTGGCCCCGGCCCTTCCCCGCAGAACCAGCCGAGTCCAGATCCTAGAGAGCCCGTCCTCAGGATATCACCATTGGGCATGACCCATTCCAGACCGAGCAGATTCTCATCGCTATAACCCATGAAAATCGTATCTGGCCCAGGTCCCATGTAAGAAGTTGCACTGGCGAGGGGAGAACAGCCGGAGCCAGCCCCAATGATGTGGGTATTCAACCCTAACTTCATCACTTCAGCCTGGAGGGTTGCCCCAATGACATGAGGCTCAATGACGGCAAACAAATTCTTCTCATCGATCTCCAAGATCCGGTCCATTCGCCTCATATCTAGCTGGATTGTGTTCGCATCTAAAGGATATCCCATGGCCGACCAGAACGTACTCGAAGATTTCAACTTGATTCTGTATCGGTTACATATTCTAACGATTGCCTGAACCTCCTCCGTGCTCCCAGGCAACAGGACAGCCTCACCCCTGGGTGTGAAGGTATTATAAAAAGGGCCCAAATGGATGGAAGTCTGACTCAATGAGTATGTGTATGAATCCAATACGGCCGGATCCTCGGAGATGTTCTCAGCGCCCACAATGTCTTCCAAGGCTTGATATACCTCTCTTGATAATGTCATGTTTTCATCTCCCTTTTTTACCCTGCACCCAATAACGCCTCAATTCTAAGAACAGAAATAGAGGGGTGCATCAAAATCTCTCCCTTAAGAAAACCCTCATGTATGAACACGGGGTCCGGGGGTTACATCGCCTGTTGTACCAGCTCAACAACATCGAGGACTTTCATCTTTTCGGCCAGGGTATGAATGGCATCAATGAAGTTTCTTTCACACCAGGGGCAAGCACTTACAATCGCCTCAGCACCGGTCGACTTTGCCTCCTCGATCCTCTCTGTGGCCGTCCATTTGGCAAAGTCGGGATAGGCTTCTCTCACTCCTCCGGCAGCGCCACAGCACCAGGCGTACTCCCTAATCCTTTCCATCTCAACAAGCTCTAAACCCGGAATACTCCTGAGCACATTCCTGGGCGGGTCATAGACACCCCAGGCTCCATTGTACCTCGGTCTTCGTGGCTCATAGACCACGACTTGGTTCCTGATTTTCTTCTCTACCCCATTCCAGGGCACGTAGGGTTCTCCTTGCCTTCCCAGGTGACAGGGATCATGATAAGTAACGGTCATGGGAATCCTTTGGGTGAATTTGATCTTGCCTTCTTTGATGAGACGGTCAATGAATTCCACAGTATGGAGAACCTCAAACTTGGAACCGGCTTTGGGGTAGAGGCGCTTGAATCCATAGTAGCAATCGGAACAGGAAGTGACTACTTTCTTCACTCCGGCTTCTGTCCAGGCCTCAATATGACTTGCAGCCGATTTGGTGAATTCTCTCCTGTAACCCATCGTATAGGCTCGAGTGCCACAACAGGTCTCCTTTTCGTCCATGATGCTAATATCCACTCCGGCATTCTTGAGCAGGGTGACCGCCGCTCTGGCTGCTTTCTGTAGCTCCTCATCGTAGCTGAATTGACACCCAGCATGGAAAACGACCTCAGCCTTCTCCTTGTTGGAACGCTTCACATCTAATCCCTCAGCCCATTTGCCCCGGTCAGCCTTAGGCTTCGACAGGGTGTTACCCTCTTTGCGGAAACTATCAATCATCGCCTTGTGCTGGGGAAGACACTGGCCATCCTCAACCAGTTTTGC
>JBEKDJ010000149.1:0-11179 GCA_050014415.1 Thermodesulfobacteriota bacterium
GAAGCTCATGAAGTGTAACCTGGTATTCCCAATTCGACATATTCTCCCTCTCTTTTTTCCCCACCCCTCCCCTCTCGAGCGGAAGGATGAGAGATCAGCTTGCCCCAAGGGTTTAGCTGAGACTCACCTTACTCCAATGATAAAACGATATACTCAGCCTGTCCAAGGTCTGTCAAGGTAACAGTAAATTTGTCGACTATGTGATGAGGAAAGTTGGATTCCTTTGCTTTTCTCAAACCCTTCTCTCCGAGACGGAGATCACGACACTCGGTCTCCAATCGAAGACATTCTGAAATTCGCTCGGGCGTCACTGTTTGATTACCATGGAAATCCTCGGCTTATTCGTCGTGTCTTTTTTGGAATTAAGCATATGATCATTTCTGACCGAGTCGATTCTCAAGAATCACCTGGTCAACAATGTCCCCGCAGGTGATACATCTCCACCCCAAAAACACCTCGGATGTGCCATAGAACTTTTCCAAGACCATTATACCACCGCATCGCTGACATTTCATCTCAATCCTCCTTAAAACTTCCAACATAATACATTTCTCAGCAAATTTCATGCCGATCTGCCAGATTTTTAGCAAAAGGTCCATAATTTACCTAGCAGTTGATAAAAAGGACACCAGAAGGCGGCCGGATATGCTGGAAAAACTTAGCAACGGAACCCCTAAACAGCTCGCTACTACCCTTCCAAGCATATCCCAGATCTCACCTGAGGTAATGTCGTATGTTGGCTATAAAACATGTCAAAAACCGACAGGGTGAAGGGTTGGGAAGCATACCCAACTGCCTTTTCAACGTTAAGGTTTATGGATCAAGAAAAGTGGGGAATGGCTTTGATGCTTCTGGAAAAGGCTGAAAACTGAAATGCGGCTTAAGCAGGGCCACAAAGGTAGTTGCGGACTGTAGATTCCATTTTTGATATTAACTGGGTAAAGACCCCTGAAGGAATTGACAAATCTGGGTTAAACATTTATTGTGAGTTAAAAGATTTCTTTCTTCCTATGATTTGCCTAAGAGAATTCAAAGGTCTGCTATCGATACTCTTTCCTGAAAAAGGAACAAAAGTGAAAAAGGGGAAAATCCTTCTAGGGAGTATCTTGGTTATTGCTCTTTTTTTTCTATCTTCATGCACTGAAAAGAAGCAAATTCCTACGATGACTTTGCCGGTGGAAGTGGCTCCCGTCGTTCAGAAAACGGTACCTGTCGAGCTACGCGCCATTGCTAATGTGCAGGCCTATTCTACGGTGACAGTCAAATCCAAGGTAGGAGGAGAACTGATAGCCGTCCATTTTACAGAGGGTGAGGATGTAAGAAAGGGAGAGCTTCTCTTTACGATCGATCCCCGTCCCTATGAAGCGGCGTTCAAGCAGGCAGAGGCCAATCTCTAAAGAGATCTGGCTCAGACAAAGCATGCTCAAGAGGATGCACGCCGTTACGGACTCTTGATCCAGAAAGGTGTAGTCCCCCAGCAACAATATGATAAGTTTCGTACCGATGCAGATGCCCTTGAAGCCACAGTCCTCGCGGACCAGGCGGCCATGGAGAATGCGAAAATTCAATTGGATTACTGCTCGATTCATTCGCCCATAGACGGCCGTACGGGAAGTCTGATGGTTAAGCAGGGGAACATCATCAAAGCCGATGACATCAACCTCGTCGTCATTAATCAGATCATTCCCATCGACATCGCCTTTTCTATTCCCGAGCAATTTCTGCCAGAGATCAAGAAATACATGGCTTTAGGGAAAATCCAAATAGATGCTTTCATTCCCGCAAATGAGGAGCGACCTGAAAAGGGGATCATTACTTTTATAGACAATGCAGTGGATATCAATACCGGCACCATCCGGCTCAAAGGGACCTTTGCCAACCGCGAGAAAAAACTGTGGCCGGGGCAATTTTGTCAATGTAGTTCTCACGCTCACCACGGAGCCTCATGCAATGGTGGTCCCATCACAGGCTATCCAGACTGGGCAAGAAGGTCGGTACGTCTTTGTGGTCAAATCTGACTTTACTGTCGAATCCAGGCCAGTGGTCGTGGGTAGAACCGTCAATGGTGAGGCAGTCATTCAGAAAGGACTCTCTGCAAACGAAAAGGTGGTGACGGATGGGCAGCTTCGCCTCTATCCAGGAGCCCGGGTAGAAATCAAGACCTCTGATTCGGTCACAGCCCCCCAGAAAAAAACGCCATGAACATCCCGGAACTTTTTATACGGCGGCCTGTCATGACCACCCTTGTCATGCTGGGCATTCTTCTTTTCGGTGTCATGGGGTACCGGCTCCTGCCGGTCAGTGATCTTCCCACGGTTGATTTTCCCACTATTCTGGTAATCGCCGAACTCCCTGGAGCCAGTCCGGAAACGATAGCTTCTGCCGTGGCCATTCCTCTCGAGCGGCAGTTCTCAACCATCGCCGGGGTGGATTCCATGAATTCGACCAACACCCAGGGGATAGCCCGGATCACGTTACAATTCAATCTCAACCGGAACATTGATGCTGCGGCTCAGGACGTTCAAGCCATGATCGGCAAGGCAGCACGCCAACTTCCGCCGGACATGCCCAATCCTCCTTCTTACCAGAAAGTCAATCCTGCCGACTTTCCCGTTCTCTTCTTAAATATAGGTTCACCCACCCTCCCTCTTTCAGCCGTTCATGAATACGCTGATACCTTTGTGGCTCAACGAATCTCCATGGTGAGCGGCGTGTGGCTCAGGTTCAGGTCTTCGGGGCTCAGAAATATGCTGTTCGCGCCCAACTGGACCCGAAGGTTCTTGCTGCACGCTCCATCGGAATCGACGAAGTGGCCAATGCAATCATGAATGGAAATGTGAACCTTCCAACCGGAACACTCTACGGAACCCACCAAGCTTTTACGTTAGAGGCGAGCGGAAAGCTCAATAACGCTGAGGCTTATCGGCCCCTTATCGTGGCCTACCGAAATGGTTCCCCTGTGCGGCTGGGTGAACTGGGAAGGGTGATCGACAGCGTTGAAAATGACAAAATCGTAAGCTGGTATAACAATGTTCCTAGCATTGGCCTGGCCATTTTCAAACAACCTGGAACGAATACCGTTCAGGTGGTCGATTCGATCAGGGAGCTGCTACCCAGCTTTCGTGCTCAAATGCCTGGTTCGGTTGGTATGAACATTCTCTACGACCGCTCTTTATCGATTCGCGATTCCGTCAATGATGTCAAGTTCACCCTGTTCCTGACTATGTGCCTGGTCGTCCTGGTGATCTTTCTCTTTCTGCGTAACCTGTCTGCCACCATCATTCCAAGTCTGGCACTTCCCATGTCGGTCATCGGTACATTCTCGATTATGTACCTTCTCGAATATAGCCTGGATAATCTCTCTCTAATGGCTTTGACGCTTTCCGTAGGTTTCGTGGTGGATGACGCTATCGTTATGCTTGAGAATATTGTTCGACACATGGAGATGGGGGAGATGCCTCTCCAAGCAGCACTCAATGGATCGGGAGAGATCGGTTTTACGATCTTGTCGATGACCCTTTCACTTGTTGCTGTTTTTATTCCGGTCCTCTTTATGGGGGGAATCGTTGGCCGATTGCTTCATGAATTTGCGGTGACGATCGGCGTGGCGATTCTGGTTTCTGGTTTTGTTTCACTCAGTCTAACACCCATGCTCTGCAGTCGATTTCTCAGACCGCCAGGAGAAAGAAAGCAAAGCCATCTCTACGCAACCTCAGAGCGATTTTTCGGGGGGATGCTCAAAGCCTACCGGTACAGTCTTCGATTTGTCTTGAATCATCGCCTTTCTACCCTTGCCGTCTCTATCCTTATTCTGGTGATGACTATTTTTCTTTTCATGATCTCCTCCTATGGATTTCTTCCGAACGAAGACATTGGTCAAATCCTTGGTTTTACTGAAGCTGCACAGGGGATTTCATTCGAATCCATGAAACAACATCAGATCGCTGTGGCAGAGATCATTCGGCAAGATCCGAATGTGGATTCCTTCTCATCCACGGCCGGAGCAGGAGGCCCATCGGCGACGGGAAATGTCGGCCGTGTCTTCGTTACTTTGAAATCTCGATCTCAACGGAAGTTGGATGCGGATGAGGTAATTCAGGAATTACGGCCAAAACTGGCAAAGGTTCCAGGAATCCAGGTCATTCTTCAAAACCCTCCTCCTATTCGAATCGGAGGGATGTTGACAAAGGCCCAGTATCAATTCACGCTTCAGAGTCCAGAAATTAAGGAACTCTATCAATATACTCCTCTCCTCGAAGCGAAGCTGCGTGAATTGCCAGGATTGCAGGATGTAACGAGTGATCTGCAAATCAAGAACCCTCAGGTGAACATCGAAATCGATCGAGACAAAGCTTCGACTGTTCATGTCACAGCCAATCAGATCGAAGACGCTCTCTACAGTGCTTATGGAACGAGGCAAATCTCGACGATCTACACTCCGATAAACCAATACCAGGTCATCATCGAACTGGAGCCGCAATATCAGCTGGACCCCTCTGCTCTATCCATGCTTTACATTCGGTCCTCGACTGGCCAGTTGGTTCCTCTCAATGCTGTAGCAAATTTGAGTCCTAGCCTTGGGCCTCTTTCTATAAACCACCTGGGCCAACTCCCTTCGGTAACCATCTCTTTCAATATCAGACCAGGGGTTTCCCTGGGGGACGCTGTCGCGGCTGTTGGGAAGATAGCGAAGGCTACGCTGCCTGCCACCCTCAGCACCAGTTTTCAGGGAACAGCCCAGGCTTTCCAGACCTCCATGAAAGGGATGGGGCTCTTATTGATCATGGCGATTGTAGTGATTTACATCGTCCTTGGAATCCTCTATGAAAGTTTCATCCATCCTCTGACCATTCTTTCAGGGCTTCCGTCTGCCGGATTTGGGGCTTTGGTGACCCTGCAGATCTTCAAATTCTTAAAGATTCCTAATATGGACTTAAATATCTATTCGATGGTAGGGATCGTCATGTTGATTGGAATTGTTAAGAAGAATGCCATTATGATGATTGACTTTGCTTTGGATGCACAAAGAAATCAAGGGAAAAACCCCGCCGATGCGATTTACGAAGGTTGCCTCATCCGATTCCGTCCCATCATGATGACCACCATGGCAGCCATTATGGGCACCCTGCCCATCGCCATCGGTTTTGGTGCAGGCGCAGAAGCACGCCGTCCCCTTGGACTGGCTGTTGTGGGTGGTCTGATCTTTTCCCAGCTCATCACCCTTTATATCACTCCTGTGATTTATATCTATTTGGAATCGGCTCGGGAAAAAGTAAAGGGTTGGTTCCGTAAGACAGAGGTCCGAGAATCAGTTCGGAGTTCTTAGTTCTACACTCTATGGAACAGGGACAAAAGAAGGTGGATGGATTTCGGTTTCTTCCTCCAAGCTTAGCGGCTTGGGTCCAAAGTTTCATTCCCGACGAAGACTTTGAAGGCCCCATTCCTTGGACACCCCTGTCTGAATCCTTAAGTCGAACCACTATTGCTCTGGCGACCAGTGCCGGGATCAGTTTGAAGACCGATCCTCCTTTTGACATGGAAAGGGAAAAGAGGGAGCCTCTCTGGGGCGATCGCTCCTTTCGAGAAATACCTCGAGGGGCTACCGAGAAGGATATTGAGGTCAATCACCTCCACATCAACACTGCCTATATCAAACAGGATATGAATGTCATCCTACCTTTGACCCGAATGGCCGAGTTTGAGCGAGAAGGGGTGATTGGTCGTCTCGCTCCCACAGCCTATTCGTTCTACGGTTTTCAATGGAATAACACCGATTTTCTGAAGGAAGCTATTGAGCCCATTTCAAAAAGGATGAAACTCGAAGCCGTGGACGCCGTTCTCCTGACCCCGGCCTGACCCTTCTGTTGCCAGTCCGTCGGGCTGGCTGCGAGGTTTCTGGAGGAAGCTGGTTTATCTACCGTCGTTCTCTCCCCGACCCATGAGTTTCACCGAGCAGTAGGCATCCCCAGAACAGCTGCTATTGAATATCCCTACGGAAGGCCAGTGGGCCAAGTCGGGGACCGAGAAGGGCAGAGGAAGGTCCTGATCGAAGTCCTTTCGGTTCTCGAAAAGGCCCAGAAACCAGGAGAGGTCTGGCACCTTCCTTTTACCTGGCCCGAGGAACCGAAGAAGACCGATTGGCAACCTCGTGAGATGTCTCCCCTGGTTAGGTATTATCTGGAGGAAATTAGGGCTGCGCGAAAACGTCAGCAAGCCTAATGGATATGAAAGACAGATAGATCATCCGCTCAGAAGCCGGAACGGAATTTGCCGGCCCTGCCCCGTGCGAACAAGAGTAATTTAGGTAATCGAACTCTTTGCTTTGTTAAGCTCGATGAGAACCCCGGGACTCCCATTGACGGTTTATGTGGTCTACGCTTTGGGCTTCTTATCCAGGTCTACGGCTCTTCCGTATTGATTTGTCATTGCAATATCGATGAATAGAACGGGTTGACTCACTTTAGTAAAAACGATGGGACCATGAAATAACCCGGCGGGAATATGAACAACTGTGGGTGAGTCGATAATCTGCTTGCTGGACCATTCAGAAGGCAGAAGAGCATACGAGCGTTTCGTTCAGTTACTTCGTTTCAATGTCGTAACCTATGAAGGACCGCATTCTAAGACTTGGGAAGCATTATTGACCGGAGGCCTACCACGTTCTATTTCGAAGCGCCAAAGTGTTACCACAGACGCAATTTGCTTAATTCTCATACTATATGCAAAGCCAACCCCCTGAAATCCTTCTTTTCAACCCCCGGCCAACTCATCTGGACAACGGAGAGACCTACTCATTTCCTATCTTCCGCTTAAAGAGGATATCACCGTAATAGGCTGTTGCCGCCTCACCCGTATTATCCGTATCTGTCATGATCGCTACACCCGAGACCTTTTGCGGCTCCTCGCCGAAGGCCTGTTTGTAATCTTCGCAGAGGTTTCGTTCCTCATTCACCCACTGATTCAGTCTATCCTCCCCGCTCTCCACCACGATCATCATGACCCGGTCCGTGTAAGGATTGGGAACAAACGTACCCTTCGGTGCGTAACTTTCCCAGATATAGTTGATCGCCCTGAGGGGCGGGTATTCACCATATAACAATCTGACCGTCTCGTACTTTGCTTTCTCGAAGAATCCCAGTTTGCTGGCGTCGTATTTAAAAGTGATGTAGAGACGGGCTGGATAGTCATCGCCCTCCTTTCGGTACACATCACCCTTCTTCAGGATATTGGTCACCTTCCACCGCCACTGCACGATGGGATACTCTTTTGGATCGATCTCGATCTTCTGGATCAGGCCCGAGGCAGAGGCGTTCGATAACGCCTTGACGACCACGGTTTCTCCATCCTTTATCAAGGAATAATCCGTATGCCGCTCGATCTTCTTGAAGGTGAGCGGCTTCCAGCCGGCTGGCAGATCCCTTCCAACGACCTCGGAGGAGAATCTCCCCACCTCGATGACGGGTTGTGCTTGAGCAGGAACGCAAGAGATTAAAACGAACAAGGCCATCACAACCGGAGTCCTTTTGACCATATCGATGGTGGAAAATACTCTCATCTGAGCCTTGCCCTATCGGAGTTCATTCATTGCTACATCTTAAAGGTGTCTTACCACACCCAACCGCTGATTTACTATAACGTTGAGACCAAAGATAGATAACCTTCAACCTTCAGGCGCTCAACATCTTCTGACCGATCCACATCCCAGCGTTCCGGTAACTCGTGCCATTGCCATCCCAAATTTCGTAACCGTAATCGGGTCTCTTCCATGACTCTCTCCGTTCCCCAAGAGATCCCTCTGAACAGATCGTCAGCATTGCGGCGCAGTCCGATCAAAACATAACCGCCATCTTCCGAAGGGATGATCACTGCATCCGTTTCCTCTTTCAACAGGGCGGCCGCTTCTCTCAGATCATCAGCTGTGAGAGAGGGACAGTCCGTCCCCAAGAGTAGTGCACGGGAGGCTCTCTTCAGAGTTTCACAGAGCGCATAGGCCATGCGCCTGCCAATATCTCCATCAGTCTGATTCATCAGCTTTACCTTATACTCTTCGTTGCAACGTCTGAAAAATGGGTGCTCCATGGAAGGTGTGCACCAGAGATCCACCGGACCCAAAGCAGCATTCACGGCTGTCGTGAGGGTATGCAGCACCATCCGTTCATAGAGCAAAGTCGTGTCCCCTTCACCCAGAACCGGGATGAGGCGGGTCTTCACCTCTCCGGGAACTGGAGCTTTAGCGAAGATGATGAAACGACAATCTGATCTGTCTATCATTCTCTTGCCCTTTCATAGATTTGAGCCAGACGCCTATGACCTGAACCTAAACAGTATGAAAGGCGTAAACGCCACATAAGGAAGATGGTGCGGAGGATACCATTTTCTTCCCACCGGCGGCTCGATGTCAATACCCGGTGCCGCAAGCAGATGGGTCGACCATACCGTTTCAGGATCTTGCTCAAGGCAATGTCTTCCATGAGATCGATGTCGGGAAAACCGCTGACTGCTTGAAAGAGTTGGCGCTGCACAAAGATACCTTGGTCGCCTGTAGCAATGCCGGTCAGCCGAGAACGCCAGTTCATCAACCACTCGATGATGCGGAGAAGAAAATGGCTCCCAGAAAGACGCACATTGAAGCGTCCCCAGCGTTTTCCCTGGTTTCTCATCCCCTCAATGATCATCCGGTCAGCCCCCTCCGGCAAAAAGGTATCAGCATGAAGAAAGAGAAGAATTTCACCCATTGCGACTTTTGCTCCTACGTTCATCTGTCGACTACGGCCACAACGACTCCGAGTCAGACGATCTGAAAGAGGCTTGGATAGGGCAATGGTACCGTCTGTACTGCCCCCATCAACCACGATCACCTCATGTCCAGATGCTCTCAATGGCTGCAGGGCTGAAAGTGTCTGGATGATGAGGCGCGCTTCATTAAGAACGGGGATGATAATGGAGATCTTCGTATCCATTGGGACGAGGAGAGAAAGAATACGGAACCGGGATTCGTCTTAACACCTCTCTCAGCCACCTCACGCTCTGAAAGGAAGTTCATCCCATTTCATCTAAAAAAGGATTTCCATCGGAAATTCTACTTCGGTAAGGTTTAACATTCAAGGACTTTCTTCGCACCTTCAAGAAATTGATTGAAATAGGGAAAAAATCTTGATAATCTGAAGGAAGAAAATTCATGGGGGGTGAAAGGGAAATGATGAAATTTCTGTTGGGAGTGATTGTCGGCATCCTCATTGTTCTTCTTTTTTTCTATTTCGGTGGCGGGAAAACCGTAAAGAAGGTCGGAGAAGGCTTAACGGATACCGGAAAGAGGATGGAGCTTCTGGAGGAGACAATTCACAAGGAAAAGGAAGAGGTGGACAAAGGGGTGGAGAAGGCGGTGAAGAAAAGGGTTTTCAAAGAGGAGAAGGAAATCCAGAAGAAAAGTCAGTAGGTGACCGAGAAGTCTTCAAACTCGCCACGATAGTCCTCCCAAAACTGGTGGACCTTTGTCACTTTTGCCTCAGAAGGACCTCGAAGGCACCACTGGATGATCTGATCTACCCTCTCCTTATCTCCTTCAAAAATGGCCTCAACATGACCATCCCTGCGGTTCTTGACGCAACCTTTCACACTCAATTGAAGAGCTATCTCCCGGGTATGGTGACGGAAGAAGACACCCTGAACCCTTCCTTCGATGATCACACGTGCCCTCACCTTTTCCATTTGCATTCAAGAATTACCATAGGACCTTCTTAAAATCAACGACAAAATTGGTTTTTGTTGAAATGGGTTTTTCCGGAAAAGGAATTTGACTTGAAAAGGCCAACTTGAATCGATTAGAATTTTATATTCTCATTGATGAGGTGAACAGTCTAAGGGGATGAAGAGATTCTATTTGGGTATCGATGTCGGGTCGATCAGTGCAAATACAGTCATCATGGATGATCATCAGGAAGTGCTGGAAGAGCACTACACTCGAATCAAGGGTCAACCTCTCCAAACCGTCCGGAAGATTTTGGAGGAGATCTTCGGAAGGATCCCGCCTGAACAGTTCCAGACACTCTCTTTGACAGGGATCGGGGGGAAACTTCTCTCCGAACTTTTGGGCGGCAATTTCGTCAACGAGATTATTGCCCAGGCAAAGGCTGCTCAACATTTTTATCCCGAGGTCAGGACGATTATCGATATCGGAGGAGAGGATTCCAAGCTGATCCTCCTCAGAGAGGAGGAAGGTCGTCTCAAGATCAACGACTTCTCCATGAATACCCTATGCGCTGCCGGCACGGGATCCTTTCTGGATCAACAGGCCAGCCGGCTTGGCCTGACGATTGAAGAGTTTGGTCAAGTCGCCCTGAAGTCAATCAACCCGCCGCGTATTGCAGGACGGTGCAGTGTCTTTGCCAAATCGGATATGATCCATCTTCAACAGATCGCCACGCCGGATTATGACATCGTCGCCGGCCTCTGCTATGCCTTGGCGAGGAATTTCAAGAGCAACATTGGAAAAGGAAAGAACTTTGTGAGACCCATCGCTTTCCAAGGAGGAGTGGCGGCCAATGTGGGGATGCGGAGGGCCTTCATGGATGTGTTGGAACTTTCCGATGGGGAGCTGATCATCCCAAAACACTTCGCTTCCATGGGAGCCTTAGGCGCAGTGTTGGTCACCCAAGAGGCTGCAGGGAAAAGCAAGGATTGGATCGGCCTCAACCGACTGAATCAATATCTCCAAGATCATCGAGAAGAACAGGCTTCCTTAATACCCCTCTCACTTTCCACGCGGCATCTCATCCAGCGGGAGCAGGCTAGAATCTCCATCCAGGGGTTAGGAGGAGAGAAGATGGAGGCTTATCTGGGATTGGATGTAGGCTCGATCAGCACCAACCTGGTCGTCATTGACAAGGAGAAGCGGGTTCTTGCAAAACGCTATCTAATGACAGCAGGCAGGCCCATTGAGGCAGTTCGCATTGGTCTTCAGGAGATTGGCGAAGAGATCGGGGATCAGATAGAGATCATAGGAGCCGGGACGACTGGCTCTGGCCGTTATCTCACTGCAGATTTCGTCGGTGCAGACCTGGTGCGAAATGAGATCACCGCTCAGGCCACCGCAGCGATCTATATTGATCCGGGAGTGGATACCATTTTTGAGATCGGTGGACAGGACTCAAAATACATCAGCATCGACCACGGGGTGGTG
>JBEKDJ010000150.1:0-11126 GCA_050014415.1 Thermodesulfobacteriota bacterium
CGGAGCCTAACATTCTGTTTGACTGGAGACTATCTTGAAGAAGATCCCCATTGTTGGTACGACCTTGAATAGTTTAGTCTTGGATTCAAACATTAGAGTTCAGTCTCGTTAAGGCAGTATTAGTTACCAGACTTCTCCATGAGGGAAATTAGCGCTTGCAGAGTTCTCGAACTCGGAATGGAGTCGTATTGCCCTCCTTGAGCTTTTGGCCATCATCCTTCATGTCTGTTGGTACACAATGATCCACGTTCCTTTCAGTCCAATGTCTGGAGACCATGGTCTCATGTCCAAATCACAGAGTCTAGACCCTCACCTTGCCAAAGCTCCTCAATGGAATTATAATAGACAACTATTATAAATATTGTCAAAATAGCTAATTTATGATAATAGTTGAATCATCTCCCAAAGAGATGATGGCATGATAAGGATTCTGGGGTCTATCCCCGGAAGTGGGGATTCGAATCCTTGGATCTTATTTTTCGCAGGAAAGATCTAGGCAAAGAACTCCGAAATGTAGTTGTTTTTCATATGTAGTTTATGGTCTAGACGAGATCTTTGGAAAAGACTTGAGTCCTCTCTCCCGCGAGACACGGAATGGAGTCCTTTTTGATAACTGAATAGCGGAAAAGAGCCTAATCATTTGGCTGAAAATCTTAAGAGACGGAGGTATCCATCATTTATGGACATTAAGAAGATATTGAAGAAGATCAAGGAGACTGAGACACCTCAGGTCGACAAAGTGGCTGTCGCCTACTCTGGGGGATTGGATTCTTCCCTCGCCATCGAATTACTCCGGCGGAAATATCATGCGAAGAAAATTGTCCCCATCACGATCGATGTGGGGCAAGGAGAAGAAGAGGTCTTGGAGAGCAAGAAAAAGGCGAAGGCTCTCAAGATCAAACCCCTCTTCTTCGACCTTCGTAGAGAGTTCACTGAGGTCTGGATCGCACGAGCCATTCAAGGCAATTCTGATTATATGGGTTACCCCGTCTCAACATCGATGACCAGACAGATTGTGGCAAGGAAGGTGGCAGAGGTAGCCCTCAAGGAAGGATGTGATGCCATCCTCGAGGGATCGAGTGGAAAAGGGAACGATCAATACCGAATGCACAACGTCTTCAAGATGTTTGCGCCCAGTCTGAAGATACTGGTCCCGGTGAGAGATTTTGATTTGACCCGTCTGGAAGAAGAGGAACTCTGTAAGGAATGGGGGGTGCCAGTGACGGAGATGATCACGGGAGGCGATGACAAGACGATGTGGTGCCGATCGATTGCCAGCGGTGCGATCGACTTGAATCAGCTGTTGCCGGATGACATCTGGATGTGGTACCGTCCCCCTGAAAAGGCTCCTGGCCAACCCGCCTATCTCACCCTGGAGTTTGAAAAGGGAATCCCTGTGAAATTGAATGGGAAGCGGCGGCCCCTGGGTGAGATCATCCCTGAGCTCAATGCCATCGGAGGTACCCATTCCGTTGGCAAGATTGATATGTTTGAGGATGGGATCATGGATCTCAAGAGCAGAGAGATCTATGAAGCACCTGGGGCAACGATCATCCTCAAGCTCCATCGAGATTTGGAACAGTTCTGTCTCACCAAGGATGAGATTCAGTTTAAGAAAGGAGTGGATCAGAAGTGGGCCTACCTGATCTACCATGGGATGGCGTACCATCCGTTGAGATATGATCTTGATGCCTTCATCGAGACTTCTCAGAAGCTGGTCAACGGGAAATACAGGATCAAACTCTACAAGGGGAATGTCGAAATCGTCCAGCGAGAATCGAAAACAGGTCTGTTTTCTCCGGAGATCCGTTCCATCAAGGCCACCGGTTTTGATCAGAGACGCTGTGCGGACGCAGCCTTTGTGCGGGGGCTTCCATTTGAGATCCTAGCTCGAAGGAAGATGAGATAGGGGTTCAGGGGATGAAGGTTGAGAAGCTATGGGGTGGGCGATTTGAAGAGTTACCCCCCAAAGAGTTGGTCGATTTTTTTTCTGGGAGAGATGTGCGGGGGCTTCCACCATGCGATGTACAATTGATCCCTTATGATCTGTGGGGAAGTCGAGCCCATGTCCTTATGCTCTGCCATCAAGCGATCCTCTCGAAAGAGGATGGGAAGAGGATACTCAAGGGATTGAAGGAAATAGAGACGCTCCATCAGAGAGGGAAGTTTAGATTGGATCCCTCGAAAGAAGATGTCCACTCTAACATTGAGAGTTTTCTCATTGACCGTATGGGAATCGAGTATGGAGGGAAAATCCACACGGGGAGGAGCCGGAACGACCAGATTGTCCTCGATATGCGTCTCTACCTCCGGGAGGAGATCTTAGGATTTGTCGAGGGATTGATCTCTCTGTTGGAATCGCTTCTCAAACGGGCCGAAGAACACCGTTTGACCATCCTGCCAGGTTACACCCATCACCAGCATGCCGTGGTAACCACCTTTGGTCACCTCCTTCTCTCTTTCGCCGAATCACTCGAGCGAGATGTTCAAAGATTCGTCCACTGGTTCACTCTCTTCAATAGGAATCCCTTAGGAGCCGCTGCCGGCTATGGTACCTCTTTCAATCTCGATCGACGGCTGACGTCAAAGCTCCTCGCATTTGATGGTCCGACAGAGAATGTGACTGATCCCATTACTCAGCGTTGGGAGCCCGAAGCAGAACTGGCCTATGGAGTGGCGGTGCTCATGGACCATCTCTCTACAATGGCACAAACTTTGATCCTTTTATCCACTCATGAATTCGGCCTGGTCCGGCTGGACGATCGACATTGCACCGGCAGCTCGATCATGCCACAGAAGCGAAATCCCTGCTCCTTGGAGGTGATCAAGGCAAAAGCCTCCTTTGCTCTTGGGATAGTGGTCAGCCTCCTCTCCGCCGGCAAGGCCCTTTTTATGGGATATAATCGGGACACGCAATGGACAAAGTATTGGGTTATGGATCTGGTGGAAGAAAGTAAGCCAGCCCTCTCGGTCATGGCAGATGTCATCCGACTCCTCCGAGTCAATGAGACCCGGATGTTTGAGCAGGCCCAGGAGGGGTTTGCCGGTGCGACTGCCTTGATGGAATGGATGGTCCGTCAGGGGTCCCTCCCTTTACGAAAGGCCAAAATGGTTGTGGAGAAGGCAGTGAAATATTCTGAACGAGAAGGAAAGGAAGAGGTTTCCTATTCGTGTTTGAAAAAGGCCCTCGCTGAGATGAGGATCGATTTACTCATCACTGAGAAGGATGTTGAGGAGGCGCAGAGACCGCAAAGGATATTGACTCAGAATCAGTCTGTTGGAATGCCTTCGGAGAAGGGGATGAGGGAGAGCATTGCATCCCTTCGAACGACGTTGAAAGCCAACAGAGACTGGTTGGCCCAGAAGAAGAGAAAGATTGAGAAGACGAAGGTACTCGTCGAGAAGATGGAGAAGGAGTTGGGTAGCTGAGAAGTATGCAATGGAATACGGCAGGGTGACGGATAGGCAGTTGGAGTCGATCAGGGAGATCGTGGGATCAGAGAGAATGTCCACCGGGGAGTCGATTCTTGACCTCCATGGAAAGGATGAATCCTTTCATCCGAGGCGAAGGCCCGAGGTCGTCATCTGGCCACTGAGTGCAGAGGAGATCAGCAAAATTCTCAAGATCGCCAATGAGAAGAGGATCCCTGTTACTCCGTGGGGGGCGGGGACGAGTCTTGAAGGCAATCCCATCCCAGTGGAGGGTGGCATGGTCCTTGATCTCCAGCAAATGAATCATATCCTCGAATTGAGGGAGGAAGATCTTCAGGTCCGTGTCGAGGCAGGAGTCATCTATAAGGAGCTAAATCGATACCTGGCCCGCTTTGGCCTTTTCTTCCCCCCCGATCCTGGAGCAGCGGCCACGATCGGCGGGATGGTAGGTAACAATGCGAGTGGCATCAGAACGATCAAATACGGCACCACTAAGGATTCTGTTCTCAACATGGTGATCGTCCTTCCTTCTGGAGAGATTATCCGGGTGGGAAGGAATGCAATCAAGAGTTCCTCGGGTTATGATCTCTGTCGTCTCTTCGTCGGATCGGAGGGAACGCTGGGTGTGGTGACGGAAGTCACCCTTCGGCTCGTGGGTCTTCCGGCGGAATTCATGGCGGCTGTCGTCCAATTCAGTTCGGTCCGTGAAGCCACAGATGCCGTCTCACAAATCATGCGTTCTGGACTTTCTCCTGCTGCCCTTGAACTTCTCGACACACAAACTGTTCGAGCGGTCAACCATTATAAGAAACTTTCTTTAAGAGAGGGACCTACGCTTTTTATCGAGTTCCAAAGTGCGAGTTCCGCAGGATTGGAAAAAGAGTTGGAAGTGGTGAAGGAGATCTGTAGAGAAAACGGATCTCTCCAGTTTGACTCAGGAATCGGAAGGGAGGAGAGAAATCGTCTCTGGGATGCACGCCATGATGTCCATGAGGCGATCAAGTTGAACCATCCTGGCCTCTCTGCTCTGGTGATCGACACCGCAGTACCGATCTCCAGATATCCTGACATGGTCGAATGGGGTCAGAAGGTTTTGGAAAAGAGAGGGCTTAATGGCTATGTCTTTGGCCATGCAGGTTCTGGGAATCTCCACATGGAGATGATGGGAATTCCTGAAGAGGAGGTGCAATGGCAGGAGGTTCAAGGGGCAGGGGAGGAGATTGTCGGTTTCGCATTGGAATGTGGTGGGACCGCAACGGGGGAGCATGGGATCGGGATTGGGAAGAGGAAGTTCATGAAAAGAGAACATGGGGATAGTCTCCGGTTGATGAAGCAGATCAAGGAGCTTATAGATCCCAATGGCATCATGAACCCTGGAAAAATCTTCGATTAATTATGTTGCAGATTTCAAATCGCAGATTGAAGATATAGAAATCCGAAATCTAAAATTTGAAATTAGGACGGATTTGCTTGTTGGAATCTAATTCATTCTAGAAGGAGGGACATATGGGTAAAGTAGAAGGGATCATCAAATCTGAAATCGTACGTTTGGCAAAGAGGGAAGTACGAAAAATCTCAGTTCCATTGGGTCGAGATGTCCGTGCATTGAAGATCACAGTCTCGCAACTTCGTAAAACGGTCTCAGGCCTCGAACGATTTGCAGCTCTTCGGCAGAAGGATTTGGAAAAGGAGGGTGTGCCACTAAAAGCGACTCCGGAAGAGGTGAAGTTGTCTCGCTTCTCTCCCCGTTTGATCCGAAGCCTTCGGGAACGCCTGGGTCTTACGCAGAAAGAGATGGCGACTCTTGCAGGAGTGACCATTGGGGCTGTGTATCAATGGGAGTCGGGTAAGTTTGAGCCCCGGGGGGAAAAGAAGGCAGTGATTGTGGCGCTTCGAAAGCTAGGCAGACGCGAGGCAAGAAGGCTCCTCGAAAAGAGAAGGACTCAAGCAGCCGAGAAAAAGGCTGCTGCGCCTCGGGCTAGAAGGGCCAAAAGACGCTCGAGGTAAGAGCAAAGAGGGGGCATCGCGCGAGTCCTTGGCAGTCGGGTTAAATCAGCCCTAAAAGGCCGAGATACAGAGTGTTATTGAACTGTCACTCAGGGGTTCAGCCGCTGGGCTGATCCGTCGACACGCTCAGGATGAGATGGTGAGCTTGCCAAACCATCACGACGAAGCCTTGAACAAAGGGTTCTAAGTAAAGTCGTCTTGCATAAATAGTATGTCAAGAAGCAGCCTGTCCCCTCTCTTCACTCACTTATGATCCGATTAAACTTTTTGCTTCTCGGGTTTCTTGTCGTTTTTCTGTTGCGGTCCGGAACTCAACTATTACTCAGCCGGCTTAATATCGTCTATCTCCGGCGACACGGAACTACGGTTCCGGAACTCTTTCGGGACGTGGTGGACGGAGAGAAGCTCAGGAAGGTCTCTGCCTACAATGTGGATTCTGAGCATTTCCACATGGGTGCAACGTTGGCCGACCAAGGGCTTTTTCTGGTCATTCTCCTGTCAGGCTTTTTGCCGTGGCTTGTGAAGATCATCAGCCAATGGAATGACAGGCAGATTATCGGAGGTCTGGCCTTCTTTGCTATCTTTTCGATAGCTACCAGCTTGCTTCGTATTCCTTTTAGCCTTTATGACACCTTTGTCATCGAAGAACGTTACGGGTTTAACACAATGACCGTAAGGACATGGATTTCGGACCTGTTTAAAGGCGTGGCCATTTCAGCTATTCTTGGGGGTCTGATCCTTTGGCTCCTTTTGACCTTAGTGGTTCGTGCTGGAGGTGCTTGGTGGGTGTGGGCATGGATGGTAGCCGGTGGGTTCGAGATATTGATCTTGTGGCTATTTCCAGTGGTCATCGCTCCTTTGTTCAACAAATTTGAACCGATTGAGAACGAAGTCTTGGAACATCGTATCAAGGCTTTGATGGAAAGCATAGGGCTGAGGGTCCAAGGGGTATTTAAGATGGATGCCAGTAAACGCAGCAAGCACACCAACGCCTACTTTACAGGCATCGGGAGAAGTAAACGCATCGTCCTTTTTGATACCCTATTGGCATCTCATACAGAAGAGGAGGTTCTTGCCGTCCTCGCTCATGAGATAGGACACTGGAAAAGAAAACACGTGATCAAGGAGATCATTCTATTGGAGATATTGTCATTCGTCGCTTTTTACGTCACTTCCAGATGCTTAGGCTTGCCTTTGCTTTACCAGACATTCGGCTTTCAAAAGCCCATCGTTTATGTTGGACTATTTCTAGCAGGGGTACTCATCGGCCCTGTAGGGTATTTCGCTCATCCATTGGAATCAGCGATTTCCAGAAAGTTCGAAAGGGAGGCTGATGATTTTGCAATAAACTTGATAAAAACGGCGGAGCCGATGCGGAGCACTCTCAAGCGATTGGCTGTTGATAACCTGGCGAATTTAATCCCTCATCCGCTATATGCGTGGTTTTACTATTCTCATCCACCGTTGGTCGAGCGAATTTCAAGACTCAAGATGAATCATCTTCGTCCACTTTGACATAAGAATGGGCTCAAGGGATTTGTTGAACACCTAAAGGGTTTGTCTTGTGAGAGGCGGTTTGCTCTAGAACATTGAATGGCTTTTGAATAGACAAGAGGAGGTCTGTATGAGGGGAATCAATCGGTCAATTTCTTATTTTAATCAACCCGGAGTGGAGAATACGGATGATGTTCTAGAGATCGTTGATGAAAGGTTGAGGGATGGGGATATTAAAAATGTTGTTGTGGCAAGTTCTCGCGGAGGAACAGGTCTTAAGTTTGCAAGGAAGATGGCCCAAAAGACAAATTTGGCCATCGTCAGCTCCCATGTTGGTTTTTCTTCACCCGGTGTCTGGAACTTTGATCCCAATGCGCAGAAGGAACTGGAGTCCATGGGCTGCAAGGTGGTGAAACAGAGCCATATTCTATCCGGTTTGGAACGCTCCTTGAGCAATAAGTTCTCCGGAGCTTCTCATACGGAGGTTCTCGCAGAATCCCTCAGGTGCCTGTTTGGTGTTGGGATGAAGGTGGCCATCGAATGTGCGATCATGGCGGCTGATAGCGGTGCCATACCTATTGAAAAAACGATTGCTGTGGGAGGGACCTCGACTGAAAAAGGGCAGGGGGCAGATTGTGCAATTGTGGTATGGCCTTCCCACAGCAATAATTTCTTTGATTTTCGGGTCCTTGAGATTCTTGCTAAACCGCTCGGGCGAGATACGAAAAAATGAAGGCTTAGGTTGAGTGTCAAGGTTGGGAAAGAACTTGAATCTCAATTTCAGCTTGGCTATCTAGACAGGAGGTAATCAAATGGCTGAACACCCTTTGAAAATTCTTGAGAGAGTCGATCCGGAACTTCTGAAGCTCGTTGAGAAAACGAACGCACTTGCCCTTGACGACGGGGCCTTACCCAGGAAGTTCAAGCTTCTCATTGCCATGGCCCTAGATGCATCGCATGGAACGGTTGAGGGTGTCAAAGCGTTGGCTCAACAGGCTATCCAAGCAGGTGCTAAAAAGGAAGAAATTATGGAGGCGCTCAGGGTGGCTCAATACATCAGCGGGGTGGGATGCGTCTACACAGCCGCCCGGGCCTTTCAGGGAATATTTTGACTGAGAACCTTCCGACAGATCACTTCCGTCCTTTGTGAGAGGACGGGCGTGGGGGATTTAGGGCGTCAACCTTAGTCAAAGCTCGCTTCTTCGTCCGACGCCACAGGTCTGGTATTGAACAGCAGCCTCCCCCTTTCCAAAGTGAGAAAAGTCGGCCCCTCCCTTTGCTAAAGGGAGGTCGGGAAGGATTTAAACCTGCGTCGAGTTTCGTGCGTCAAATTCAGAATTTGATCTACTTTTCCCCCTTGCATCTCTGCGATCACTCGTCATTTGATTTCTTATTCTCCCCAGTGATGGTATATGAAATTTTCAGATCCTTTAGGATCTCTCTCGCCTCTTGGGCCTGATCTCTCCGAACCATCAGCCTCGCGGGTTGAGCCAGCGGCTGGGCATAGTTGAAGAATTCGCCGAGGAAGTAATAGACAATGTCTTCATTGTCCAAAAGTGACTTGATGGTTGCTATGTCCCCCGCGTTGAAGGTGAAAAGAATCTCTTCAAACTCAACATACTCCGGCGATTCGGCAGGCTCTGGTGGCAACACTGAAACAAGCGGAACTCCACAATCTGCACACACAGTAACGCCTTCCACATACTCTGTTCGGCATTTAGCACAAAACATTCATTTTCCTTCCGGGCGCAACAATGGCTGACGTGGACGGCATAAAAGAAGCTAGACTAAGTTCGAATTTAAGTCTTCATGCCCATGTTAGCCACCTGTTGCAGGCATATTACATAATACCGCTCTATTTCCAATTTCTCAATAATCACTCATAAACCCCTGCTTCAACATAATGTAAGTAACCATCCTTGATTCCATAGAACCAAATCATATCATCATTCCATCGCGGGTTGAATGCTGAGTATGAACAACAGTCATAGTGCTTAACTTCTTCATACTTAAGTGGTAGAGTAATATTTGAGTTTTTTATCCGCGTATATCCCGATTTGTCTTTAAAGAAATAAAAAGGCTTGCCCTTGATATAGATGTAGTTAAATATCTCTTCCCCCCCATACCTTTCATTAAGATTCACTCCATCAACTACAACTGTTCCATGATAGTCCCTTACCTTTTTGCCTTCTGTTTCTGCCTTCATAAATTCAAGAACCCAATGGCCATTCTGAACATAGAACCGTTGTATCGCATAGTCAAAAGGGTAATCTACAAATTCAAATTTATATATGACTTTGTCGCCTGAATAAATATTTACCGTCTCTTTATCCACATCTTGTGAATCGTATTCAAACTTCTTTTGCCTTGATGAATTTTCGACTTGGCTTAATTTCAATATTTTCTCCCCCCAAAAAAGAGGACCATGTCCATGATATAATGGGATATCCGTTATTTTACCGTCTAAAAATAATATGCCTACCTCTGTTCTTTCAGGTTTGTTATGGTTAGCAATGAATATGAATCTCGTCTTTGATACATTAAAACTAAATCCACGGATATCTTGAAGGTTAGAAAACAAAAGTTTTGTTCCTTTATAAAAATCAGAATTTAGCTGGTCCTTCTTTGCGAATCTGTACCCTAAAGCCTTTAGTTGCTTATTTATCTCGTCAAGCAAATCTCCACAGCTTCTAGACCTCCACTTTTCTCGTTTCGTAAGTATACCTTCTGGGACACATCTAAGATCAAAGCATTCTGCTTTCTTAAGAAGCTCATCTACATTTTTAGCGATTCTATACTCTTCAATCGTCAGATTATGAGTAATTGTGATCGTTGGGGTAATAACCTCTACACAAGAACCGGTGTGAATTGAAAAGAGAAGACTGAACATGGTGGAAATAAAACATGAAAGGATTTTATTTCTATCCATTTCTTCATTTTCCTCCTGTCTGCAGTAACGCCTAAAAGGCTGGCGGGCTCCCCACTATTCTCCTTGAAGCACCATCCCCTATTGATTACTCCCTCCCCACCGGATGATCGAACCCTGGGAAGCGGCTGGAATGCTGAGGATTCTTAGGATTTTCGATGTTTAGGTGACGACTTCCCTTGTATAGAGCCCATTCAAATCGATGACGTTCTGTATTGGCTTAAGGCCGATCAAAAGGAAGAAGCCGCCCATCAGGACAAGGTAGGTAATGGCAAAACGCCCGATGCCGATGTTAGCTACCGTCTTCCGTTTCGTGCCGGGGTTAACCTTTATTCTCTTCTTCTTCTCGGATGCCACTCTTCACCCGAAGATTTGGTTATGCGAGTTTTGAAAAGTCTGCAACCTTCAAGAAGAGCTGACCAATTTCATCAAGGAGGGCAAGGCGGTTGTTACGAACCGCCTCATCTTCAACCATTACCATGACCCCATTGAAGAAGTCATCAATGGGGCCTCTCATTTTGGTCATCTCATCGATTGAACCATCGTAGAATCCATCTCTCAAAAGAGGCTTAACTGCGGCCTCCACTTCCTGAAATGACTTGTAGAGGTTGTGCTCAGCAGGTTCAGAGAACAGAGAAGGATCAATACCTTTCTTTTGCGTGGCTCCTACTTCGGGATGGGGTTCGATCGTTATCAATCTGAATTTCCTGCCCGAAGCAGTAGGGGACATTTTTTTCTCAGATGGGACTGCTTTTAGGATATTCATGGCCCGTTTAAAGGCAATTACGATTGACTTAATATCTTCCAAATTCCTCGCCCGATTGAGGGCATCGATACGCCTACGGACATCCAGCAGATCATCAAAAGAAACAGAAAACACGGCTTCGAGAACGTCCAAGGGATATCCTCTATCAAGAAAAAGGTTTTGATATCGAGCCCGAAAGAAATCTAAAACCTCCTTCTTCACCTCTACAAAAGAACGTTCCATTTTCTGCTTCAATAGGTTTCCGCTCTCTTCAATCAATTGCCTTAATGAAAGTGAATATTTCTTTTCCAAGATGATCCTGATGATCCCCAGCGCATGACGTCTCAAGCCAAAAGGATCGGCTGTTCCAGTGGGTACGAGGCCAACCCCGAAGCATCCCACGATGGTATCTAATCGATCAGCCATGCTGACGATATCCCCAACAGGGCTGGAAGGCAACCGGTCTCCTGCAAAACCAGGGAGATAGTGCTCATAAATCGCCTCAGCGACTTCTGTCTTCTC
>JBEKDJ010000151.1:0-11076 GCA_050014415.1 Thermodesulfobacteriota bacterium
CTGTCAGTAATGTCGCATTCTATAACAAGCCCTTTTCTTCCCTTTTTTAGAACTTGGTTTAAGGTTTCATTGGCTTCCTTCTTGTTAATATCAGCGATTGCGATATCGCAACCTTCCTCAGCGAATTTGATGGCTATACTTCTTCCCATTCCTGTGGCTCCACCAGTTATAATTGCCACTCTGTTTGAAAGTAGTATTTCTTGCCTCCCTGTAATAAGGTCTTAGAATCTCTTGGTTCTTTAAATAGTATTGTCTCTTCTTAGATGTTGCATTGGAAAGGCAGTTAGGTGTACTTTCCGACCTTCTTCTGAGGATTCAAGGATTCGAGGGGTCAAGGGGTCAAGTGAATTCCAAATTGTAGATCGTAGATTGAAAAATCTGAAATCTCAAATTTAAAATTCTCTGGAACCCTTGAATCCAAGACCCCTTGAACCCTACAAAATGATTCCGGACTATGGCTTAGGCATGAATTCTTCAACCAACATCGCTTCGTCTTTACGTATCTGGAAGAGACGTTGTGTGAAATTTACTGCCAGGCCATCGATGACATCGTAGTTTGCGTCGAGACCCTTAAACCCTTTCTGATTAATTGCGTAATCCTTTATTTTGATTCGTTCCTCCTTAAGCTTTGCCGGGTCACCAGTTATTCCCTGGTGCTCAAAGGCTGCTTTAATCATATGGAGCATGTCCCAAGTCATGGGTGTAAGACCGCCCCACGGCCTACCACCGTGTGATTCTCTATAGGCTTTGATCAATCTCCCCTCCTCAGGGGTGGCTGCATAAGTTGGTGAGGTGGCACTATAGACACCCTCATCAGAGCCTTTGGCTTCCGTCAAGAACTCTGGGCCGAGAAACCCAGCCTCAAGGTATATATGTTTCGGGTTCACCCCCCGGCTAACCAGACCCTTGACTAACTTGGCAGCTACCGGTCCGGTGGCTCCTATAGTAAAGGTGTCGGCCCCGGTACCCAAGGCCCTCACCACGATGGAGGTGTAGTCTGCCATGCCGCTCGGCACCTCAATGATCCCATTCGTCTTCATTCCGAGGCTTTCGAAAGTCTTTTGAAAGCCAACAAGCAGGGTATGAACCATCGGATAGATGGGCTCTTCTAAGCCAACCGCAGACTTAATACCCGGCTCATGCTTGAACCACAGCTCCATCTGATACTTTACGCTTTCTTCTACAGGTGCTAATGAATATATAGTCCAGGGAAAAAACTGCTTGGCTATGGCGTCGGTACAGGTCCCTGAAAAAGTAAATATCCCCGCCCTCACAGCAAGAGGCATACACGCCCTCATCTCCATGTCATTCAATGGGCCATGTGTACAGAGGGCGCCTGCGTCAATTGCTTTGGCCATACACGCAGTTGCCTTGGTAGGGTCAAGAGCCGAGTCTAAGAACTCTGTAACAATGGGCTTTCCGGAAATACCACCGGCAGCATTGATTTCGGCTATCAATCTCTCTGTCAGCCATTTGTGGGGCTCGCAAATGCCAGCCATGGGGCCACTCAAGAAGTAGATGGTAGGTATGCGCCATTCCTTGACGACGACATTTGGTTTTTGTTGGGCAATTGCAGGCACTATCATAACAGCGATCAACAATGCTACGACCAAAGAATACGTAACAATTCTCTTACTCCTTTTCATTTGCCTTCTCCTTTCTCTTGATCTTTACTTCAAGCCTCAACCTAAACCTCCCTCTTAATCTTGTCTTGTTAGATTTTGGTTCCTAGAATATTTCTATTTCACCTCCTTTCCACAGGTTTATCATAGACCTTTTGTTCTGTTACCAACTGGAAACTCGTTTGACTAAAGCCCTGGCACCACCAGAGACTGCCTTCGTCATCTTCCTATCGATGATGCCGTTGGGTCGTATAAGCAACATGACAATAAGCAAAGCGCCATAGATAATGATAGAAAACGCCTTCAAAGCCTCGGGAAGAACTTGGGTAACGCCCCATAAGACTGGCGCCGCAATAATGATGCCCCACATAGTATACATGCCGCCGAAGATAAGTATAGTCATTCCGTAGAGTATCAAGGGAAAACCAAAGGCTTCAGGGAAGACGCCACAGAAAGTATTAGCATAAAGAACACCGGCTAAGGCACCTATTGCCGACGAGATCAGCTGGAGTTGGATGCTCAACCTGGCCGTGTCGATACCTAAAGTAGCGGCTACATGCTGGTCAAAAAGGATAGCGTCCAGGGCTCTACCGATATGGGAGTGGTCCAACCGGTAAACACAGAACCCGACGATCAAGACAAACCCATAAGTGATACCCAACAAGATATACTGTGGCAAAGGTGGTATGCCGAATAAACCGTGACGACCGCCCAGAACGTGCATATTCCTGGCTGCTGTTTGAACAATGAAGAAAAGGGCCATGGTAGCAATGAGCATGGGAAAGCCACCCAGGGCAGCTATTTTGAATGCAGGGATCAAGGAAAAAAGGATGCAAAAAGCTACTGCCCCGATGAGGGTTAACCAGAATGGCCATCCCCAGTTTACGGAAGCATAGGTAGCAAAGTAGGCACCCAAACACATGGAATAGAAAGGCCCAAAATAAGGTTGATTCGCCCGGAACGGCAAATAGATAGCCCAGGCCAGAAGAATATAGATCGCCGAGAACTCGAGAAAGAAGAATTGAAATTGTGTCATGGTCTTTCGACCTCCTCAAAACTCTTACCAACATTTGCTGAAAAAGTCATTTTCCAAGGCTACTCAAAAATGCCCAGAGGCAAGGCGCCCGAATCCCGCCGACGGCGGGACTGAGGAGTGAAGCGTACTTGGTTGTACGCTGCAACAACGAAGGATGAGGACAACGCCACAGATGGGCGCTTTTCAGCAGTCTGCTCAAAGCTAATGCTGTTCGCCAAATAACCCCTCCGGTTTGAATAACAAGATCACTACGACCACTGAAAAAGCGATGGCGTTTGTCCAATCTCCTGGTAAATAGCCCATTGCCAGGCTCTCAACGACACCCAGAATAATTGCGCAAATCAGCCCCCCTTTCAAATTCCCTATGCTCGCGAGGAATAATACCGCCAGGGCCTTAATCGAAAGGCTATCACCCAGGATAGACGAGGCTGTGCCCGTGGACATGGCGAACAATATTGCCGTTAGGCCCCCCAAGAGACCGGCTAAAGCAAAGCTGAAAATGGCCGTCTTAGAAACTGAAATCCCCAGGATACGCGCTACCTCAGTATCTTGGGCTACCGCCCTCAGCATCCTACCTCGCTTAGTCCTATTCAAAAAGTAAAGAAATGCGAACACAATAATAATACTCGCAACCAATGTGACCACCTCTCCCATGCGGATAATGATCAGGCCCCAGCTTATGGTGTTGCCCTCCATTTGCAAGGACGGAGGAAAAGCAATAGGCAATCCAAGGTTAAACCAGTGTGACATCACGTCTCCACTTATAATGCCAAGAGCCAAAGATATTACCAGGGCTTCTAATACAGCCCGTCGCTTGATGAAGGGTAAGAAAATCGGCGCTGTGACAGCACCGATGATTGTGCCTGAAATGACGGCTGCACAGATACCCAAGATCAAATTGTTATTGGTCGCATTTAATACAAACCAGGCTGCGTACATGGAGAGCACGAGCAAACTGGCATAACCTAAATGCAATACACCTGTCACCAAAATCAATAAATTGTAACAAATGACCACCACCGCGTACAAAGACCCCAGCTTAATACCGCTTATTAGTTGAGCAATAAAGACCTCCACAGTCTATCCTCCTACTAACCACCCAGATATGCCTGCTGAACTTCAGGATTGTCGAGAAGCTCTTTACCGGTTCCCCGGAGCATAATATCTCCGGTTTGAAAAACATAGGCCCGGTCGGAACTTTGTAAGGTCTTCTTGGCATTCTGTTCACTCAGCAACAAGGTGTACCCTGCTTTTTGTAGGTCGAGTATGATATTGAAGACCTCTGCTACTATCTTTGGGCCCAGCCCCAGAGAGGGTTCGTCTAACATCACGAGTTTTGGGGCTGACATCAATGCCCTCCCGATAGCTACCATTTGCCGTTCCCCGCCGCTAAGGGTCCCTGCGTACTGAAATTTCCGCTCCTCGAGAATCGGAAATTTCTCAAATACCTGCCTTAACCGGACATTAAAATCGCCCTTATAGTGAATGGCTCCCAGCTGCAGGTTTTCGAGTATCGTCATGAAAGGGAGAACACCCCCTCCTTCCGGCACATAAACTATGCCGGAGGCTACAATGCTCTCAGTTGACACCCTGGTAATATCCCGCCCCATGAACTGAATGCTGCCAGTATTGCTGCGTTGGATGCCAAGCACCGCTTTCATGAGTGTTGATTTACCAGCGCCATTAGCGCCAATAAGACCTACAATCTCGCCTTCATATGCTTCCAGGCTTGCGTTTCTGATCGCACAAATACGACCATAGAACACAGAAATATTCTCAATATCGAGCACTTTATTATTCCGTACCAAGGTAAGCCTCCAATACCTTCGGGTCACATTGCACATTACTTGGAATCCCCTCACAAATCTTCTCTCCAAAGTCTATCACTGTGACCCAATCCGCATTATCCATCACGAGACGCACATCATGACTTATCAAGACGATCGTAACCCCGGTATCCCGCACCTGTTTGATTATTCTTCCGATGATCTGCGATTCCTCAACCCCCATACCAGCCGTAGGCTCATCCAGGATGAGCAGCTTTGGTTCATTAGCTATGGACCTTGCTATTTGTACGAGCTGACATTCCACCCAGACCAAGTCCGTCCCCATCCGTTCAGCAGAATCCGATATGCCTACCAGGTCAAGAAGCTCCAAAGCCCGTCGTTTAGCCTCATCTTCTTCAGCCCACCGAAAAAAGGGTGGGCGAAACATTGTCTTCAGTATGCTTGATTTTATCCGAGGGTGATGGCCCACCATTACATTTTGTAAGCAATTCATTCTCGGGAATATCTGTGCTCTCTGGAAAGTACGGGATAGTCCGATACTGGCAATAATGTGGGGATCGAATTCAGTTATCTCCGTGCCGTTGAAGTGAATCTTCCCTTCCGTTGGCCGCAGCAGACCCGAGACCACATTAGCGAAGGTCGTTTTACCGGCGCCATTGGGACCAATGAGACCATGGATCTCACCCTCCCGAACCGTGACATCCACCTTCTTGAGGGCTGCCAGCCCCCCGAAATACTTGCTTAATCCTGTAGTTGAAAGAATAGATCGTCTTTCCATAATCTCGACTCAATTCTACCAAGTTTCTTTTCTGATCTCCTCTAATAACATCCTCCAAGAACGCCTTGCCAACTCCTGCAATCTCCTCAAGGAAGATGATTCACCTTCGCTCTATACTTCTCCCAAATCTTTGTCTTCGATATCTCCAGAATTACAGACTTTGTCTATTTGTGCTGTCGAAGAATATCCTTCCTGGAGAAACCCCGGCTCTCTTCTCATCTCCGTAACCCTGAAGAATACCCCCTTCGTAAAGATGGCGCATTTGAGCGAGGTGTTGCTACATCAGCTCCCTCGCAGCAACCGGATCTCGACTCTTGATTGCCTCTAATATATTCTGGTGATATTGAATCGTCTCAAGCTGATATCTGTTTCTGGGGTGTTTAGCCAAACTAAAAGCCGCCCTCAACGTTCGTATGACGATTGCAAACATCGGATTCTCTGTTGCCAGGGCGATAAGAATATGAAATCCAATAAATGGGTACTCTATGATCTCATTCGCCTCATAGAGTTCTTTCACTTCAAGAATATTGTCTTCCATTTTTGAAAGGAGGTCCGGATTCACAATTGGACCCTTGACCCTTGAGAACTCTGGCATGTGTAGTATATATTACATTGGACAATTTACAGTCAAGCAGAATCTTTTTGTGCTGACACAGTATAGCTAAGTCACTTCTTAACGCAGAATAGACATGTCTCTCTAAGAAACACAAAATCCATTAGGTATTAATAACTTATGGTGGCATGGAATATCACTTGAGAGGTTGTGCCACTTCACAGAGAGGGATGAGAGAATGGTAACGGCTCATCGAAGGCGCGGAGATCGGAGAGGGAAAAAGATCGGTATCCTTGGGATGGGTATGGTCATGGCATCTGCCAGGAACCTCGTTCGAAAGGACAGAAGCCTCTCTGTTCAGGGGAATGTCTCCGCCAAATAGAAGGGAATCTTTCCTGCAGGAACGAATCGGAACGATTGTCTTGCCGGCTCAAGGCTCTCAGCGTCTGCGGTAGGAATCGTAATTTGGACACGCATGACTTTCTATGATGACCTGCCAATATGTCTGTAACTGAAAATTATCCTGCTTCCCCCATTAGGCACTCTGATCATTTGAGGTCCTTATGGAGGTTAGATCCAGCCCAAAAATCCTACTTTCGTATAATTGACAGAACTGGTATTCCATGTGACATTCTGGGACACCCAAGAGGTGCTCTAGGATGTTTGAACCGCAAATGCATAAAGAGAATGAGAGGGGAAGCTTCAACTTCAGGAGTAATATACAATCCGGGTGACAAAGAGATATCCCGAGCGGTCTATCTCCCGAACAACTCGCAATCATCATATCCCCGGTGATCCATTACGATCGTAGCGGGATCAAATTCGAACCGACAGGCCACTCGAACATCAGAAAGGCTGCCCTCGGGGATGGCCTCGAAGGAGAGAAGATAGCCTTCATGATCCAGAGGAAGATGTAATTGGGGGGGTCCTTTGGTCCGGCGAAAATGAGCCCAGCCGAATATCTTGAGGCACAAATCGATAATAAAAGAGTCCATACTGACCAATTCGTTCTTAAGCGGAAGCCCTTTCTTTCCGATAACCCGGGTCTGGCATCGGTCAAAGAGCCTTAGAAGGACATGCTGATAGAGATCCCAAATATCATCCCTGCTCGCATATGGTAGCGTGGAATCACTGGAGGCGCTAATTCCTAGATGTTTGAGTTTGCCTTCGCAAGTTTTGGGAACCTCACACACACACAAAGAGAATACTCTTGACATACCTGAGACAGGGCTATATAGTGGAAGCCGATGCATTGATAGGATCTCGTTTTTCTTTGGTCCAGCACTTCCCAATGCCCCTTCTGTTGGTGAATTCAGCGTATTAAGGGATTGCTTTGTGCTCACCCAACGGGGAAGTAATAACGGTTGAGTCTTGGAGTATTTTCAACCAACCATGGCAGAAAATGTTTTTCAAAGCCGTAGAAAGGAGGACAGAGCAGGAGAATATCCAAAAAAGGGCAAGTCGGAACAATTATATTCTTAAGGTCTTTGACTAAAAAAAGGAGGAGACAGTTATGAGGAAAATGGATTGGAAATTATTCGTATTGGTTTTGGCACTGGTGATTTCTCTGCCAATGATGATGGCCCCTCAAGCTAACGCACAGAAGGTGATAAAATTTGGCTCGCTCGTTCCTCTCGCTTTTTCTAAGGAGGGGATGGAAATAAAGAAATGGAATGACCTCTTCGCCAAAATGATTAATGAACAGGGGGGGTGGCTGGTTGGCGGACAGAAGTACAAAGTCGAGTTCTATACCTACGACGTTGGATACTGGGATCAAGCTAAAACCCTTGCAGCGGTAGAAAAAGGCATCTATCAGGATGGCGTCAAGTTTTTTACAAATAGTTTTGGTGATGTTCCTGAACTGACCGCCCTCCATGCCAACAAGAACAAGGTCCTTGTCATGGGCGTTGGATTTGGAGATGACGTTGTTTCAACGAAGTACGAGTATTTCTTCAGGCCCTTTGGAGGATTCTTCACCGCAGGCACGAATTATTTGATTGCTCGTGACTTTTACAAAAAGGGAGCAAGAAGCACCCTTGCATGTACAATGGAGGGGGAGTTTGGTCGTATGGCAGCTGAACAATACACCGGAGGCGAGGCGCTTGCCGGCATGAAGGTACTCCCACCGGTATTCTATGGGGGAGATACAGTTGATTTCGGTCCTATTGCCACCAAAATAAAGAGCCTTAATCCTGATATGGTCGACTTTGTGGTAGCTGCTGGGGAAAGCGTGGTTAATTTAGCCAGCGCTCTCAAAGACGCCGGTTGGAAAGGTTTCATCTTCCCGGGAGCCGGTATCAATACAACTACGTTGGGAAACATCGTGAAGAAAGTCGGGAGCTGGTTCGATGGAACAGAGATGCTCTACTTTGACCCCCGCGGTACTCCCGTGGTGGCACAAAACCCGGAGATGAAGTCTCTAATGGACCGCTACACTAAAGAGTATGGTGAATTCCAGACGGAAGGCTGCGCCTGGGTAGCAGGTTGGTTCTCCGTAAAAGGTGCCATTGATGCCACGCAAAGTGTTGATACCACCGTTCTGAAAGACTATCTAGGAAAGGGGCCAAAACCGGTAATATCCCTGACTGGCTACTCTCAGTTATTTGCCAGACCGGATATAAAGCAGTACCGGACAACAGATGGAGGTCCACCGAACGGTTGGGGTATCATAAAGAATGGCAAACTGGAATACCTGGGTCAAATTACTGCCAAAGACCAATACCTTGTCACGATCAAGTATCGTAAGCTGGTAGATGTCTATCAGAAATATTGGGATCAATACGGAAAGCCCAACTTTGCGGCGGAAAAGAGTAATTTCGATTTTGCGGACTTGACGAAATAATAACCAAAGATGGATTGCTCTGCCTTTTCCGCAGGGCAATCCATCTCGCGGTAAAATACAATCAAAGCAGATATCCAGCCCGATGCCACCCAAATGGATTTGAACCGGTGACGCAAGGGTAGATAATCCTAAAAAATATAATGGTGAGAAATCTGCTGTATTTTAAGGTAGCTTCGGGGAAAGGAGATTCGTGGTGGACTTAGGGTTATTTTTTCAACTAATAGTAAACGGCTTGATGAGCGGGGGTATATATGCACTCATAGCCTCTGGCTTCACGCTGATCCTGGGTGTTATGAAGGTATTCAACTTCTCTCAAGGGCAATTCTATATGCTGGGGGCATTCGTAACTTTCGGAATAACATCAAGTTTAGGACTTCCATATCCGATTGCGATTTTAGCAGCGCTCATCGCCATGTTCATCCTGGGTGTGATCTTCCACTTTACAATCATTCATTGGACCCTTCCCTTTGGCTTCTTCCATACCATGCTGGTTACGATTGCCTTTAGCGCAATCGTCGGTCAGGTCTCCCTTCTAACCTTTGCTCGCGACCAAGGAATGGTATCTGAAGTGCTGCCCGGTACACTGAACATTCATGGTATAACCCTTAACAATGGCAAGCTACTGGTGATCGCCGGGGCTATCATTGTTATGGTAGCCCTTTATTATTTCATCAAGACAAAGATAGGTACAGCGATGCTGGCGGCAGCAGAGAACAAAGAAGTAGCCCAATTACAGGGAATAAACTCTGAGAGGATATTCTGGGTCACGATGGGTATCGGTAGCGGCCTATGCGGTATCGCTGGCGCCCTCATCGTGCCGGTTCTTTCGGCAACCTCTTCTATGGGCATCAATGCCTTTACCCGAGCGATGCTGGTGGTTCTCGTAGGGGGTACGGGTAGCATGTCAGGTGCCTTGCTGGCGGCTTTCGTCGTGGGGATTATAGAGAGCTTCGCCTTCCAGTACGTGGGGCAGCTAAGCCTGGTAGCGATTTTTGCGTTCGCAGGAGTACTGCTGTTCTTCAGGCCCGGTGGCTTGCTGGGCAAACCCTTACCCATCCCCGGGCAATAGGGGTGGAATGATGGAATAATTATTTCAATTGCAGAGCAAAATAAGATTAATTTTGGTGTGCTTAGGAGGAATTGATGTCTAAAGCGAAAACGATAGCATTAGGGTTGCTGATATTACTACTGATTGCATTGCCATGGTTGGTCAATCCTTATGTGCTACAGATTGTTATCTCGACGATTACCTACTCCATATTGGGCCTGGCTTTTGCTTTTACTTTGAGGGTGGGGCTACCAAGATTTGACATTGCTGCATGGTGGGCTATTGGAGCCTATACCACAACGACGCTAATGCTTAAAACCCACATGTCATTTTGGCTGACGCTGCCGATTGCTGGTCTCGTAGCCGTCATCCTGGGATGGCTGTTTTTTGTGATAGTGATTCCAAGAGGCATGATGGTGTTCCTTATGTTTGGCATGGTTCTAACGTTGGCAACCCAACAGTTCTTTGGCGCTATGAAATTCTTCGGTGCCTGGGGAGGTACAGGGGTAGTACCTCAACCCACTATTGGACCATTTACATTCGCTAACAAGCCGGAGCTTTATTTTTTGGGGCTTATTCTGCTGCTTATCAATTTGCTGGTCTACTATGCTCTTTTTAATTCAAAAATCGGTAGAGCCTGGAATGCCATAGGCTCGAGTCTGAAACTGGCCAATTCAGTGGGAGTTGACATAGTCAAATACCGGATGGCTAATGTGCTTATCGGCAATTTCTTTCTGGCCATAGCCGGTAGTTATCTTGTGGCCTACACCCTGGTTGCCGTACCAACGACCTTTAGTTTTATGTTCTCGGTTTATGTCATGATGTATGTAGTAGTGGGAGGGTTAGCCTATAGCCTAACAGGGCCTCTGATCGGTTCTACGGTCATTACCTTTCTCCCTGAATATCTTCGGGTGGCCAAGGAATATGAGACAATCATTACCGGAGTCGCTACCATACTCATCATTATTTTCATGCCCATGGGTATTTTAGGTTTAATAAACTTGCGGATCAAACCTTGGTTTGTTCGTCGAAAAGAGTATGGTCGGTTGAGCGGAGGGGCGAACAAATGACCGGGGATGGGGGGATAGGGAGATCGGGAGATGGGGAAGGAAGTTGGTGCTACTCGATTCCGAGTTTCCTCTCCCCAATTCCCTAATACCCTATCAAATCCTTAACGGACAAGGACACGATTCACGTGATGGGAAGTCTGAAGTTCAGTGTCTGAATTGCAGATACTGATCATGTAACAAGATAGGAGGAACCAGAGTGTGGCCTTACTAGAGCTGATGAATGTGACCAAGGATTTTGGCAAACTGCAGGCGGTTTCCCACCTCGACTTCGGTGTGGCCAAAGGGGAGATCCATAGCCTGATCGGGCCCAATGGTGCAGGCAAGACCACCGTCTTCAATC
>JBEKDJ010000152.1:0-11060 GCA_050014415.1 Thermodesulfobacteriota bacterium
AACTTCAACCTTAACCTTTTTCTTATCCTGGAGATGCCATTCAATGGCCTTGGCCACTGCATCAGAGCAAGAGAGAATCTTCCCCTCCCGGTACCAGACCGGCGCATGGCAACTGATCCCCTTCAACTGTCGAATGACATCCTCAGGATCGATTCCGGATCGGAGGGCCAGAGAAACGAGACGTCCGATCGCCTCAGATTGGGAAGCTGCACAACCCCCTGCTTTTCCGATCTGATTAAAGATCTCAAAGAGGGTTCCCTCCTCATCTTCATTTACGGTCACATAGAGGTTTCCACAACCGGTACGGATCTTCCGTGTCGATCCATGGATAACATCTTGACGAGCTCTCGGACCCGTTCCGGCAGCCCCTTCCTCATCCCTCGATACATCCTGGGGCAGAGAGACTACTCCCTTATAGAAAACCTGTTTTGTTCGGCTTCCGTCTCGATAGATGGTCACCCCTTTGCAGCCCAGTTCATAGGCCAACCGGTAGACCCCTGCCACATCGTCTACAGTGGCTTCGTGGGGGAAATTAACCGTCTTTGAGACCGCATTGTCCGTATATTTTTGAAAAGCCGCTTGCATCCGGATGTGATCTTCAGGAGAGATGTCATGAGCCGTGACGAAGAGCCTCCGGATCTTCTCAGGGACTTCTCGGAGATTCTGGATTTCTCCGTTCAGAGCGATCTTCCTCATCAGATCTTCCGAATAGAAGCCTTCCTGTTTGGCCAATCTCTCGAAAAAGGGGTTGATCTCAAGAAGCTCCTTTCCGTCCAAGACATGCCGAGCAAAGGCCACTGCGAAGAGGGGCTCAATCCCCGACGATGCCCCTGCAATGATAGAGATCGTCCCCGCAGGAGCAATCGTCGTGACCGTGGCATTTCTCATAGCATCCCAACGGCCTTTCAACGGGCTCCCATGGAAATTAGGGAAAGATCCTCTCTTCAAACCCAGCTGCCTGGAGGCCTTCCTCCCTCTTTCCTGAATGAAGGCCATCACCCTCTCCCCAATCTCCAATGCCCCCGAGCTATTGTATGGAATCTCCAATTGAATAAGAAGGTCAGCAAACCCCATCACCCCGAGACCGATTTTACGGTTGGCCTTGGTCATGGCTTCAATCTGGTGAAGGGTATAACGATTCATGTCGATCACATTGTCGAGAAAATGGACGGCCCTTTCGGTCCCCGAGCCCAGCCTTTCCCAATCGATGGTCCCGTTTCTAACCATGTTAGAAAGATTGATGGAGCCGAGATTACAGGACTCAAAAGGCAGCAGGGGTTGCTCACCACAAGGATTTGTGCTTTCAATCTCTCCAACCTGCGGGGTCGGATTGTCTTCATTGATCCGGTCAATAAAAATGATCCCTGGATCCCCATTTTTCCAAGCACAATAGGTCATTTTTTCCAAGACCTCACGAGCGTTGAGAGACTGAACTGTCTCGCCCGTCCTGGGATTCCGAAGGGTATACTCCTTGTCTTTTTCCGCCGCCTCCATGAATTCTCTGGTCGCGGCCACAGAGATATTGAAATTGTTGAAGTGGTGGTCTTCCTCCTTGCATCGGATGAACTCGAGGATATCGGGGTGGTCTGCTCGAAGGATACCCATGTTCGCCCCTCTTCGAGTCCCACCTTGTTTTACTGTCTCAGTCGCTGCATCGAAAACACTCATGAAGGAGACCGGACCGCTCGAAATCCCCTTGGTAGAACCTACTCTGTCGCTTTTCGGCCTGATCTTGGAGAAGGAGAAGCCTGTCCCACCACCGCTCTTCTGAATCATGGCCATCTGTTTGACGGCATCGAAGATTTCTTCCATCGAATCTCCCACAGGGAGGACGAAGCATGCAGAGAGTTGTTGAAGTTCCCTCCCGGCATTCATCAGAGTCGGGGAATTGGGAAGGAAGTCTAGCGAAGCCATCAACGAATAGAATTCCTCTTCAATAGGAGTGGGATCAATCTCGGGATCATAGAGGCGTTCCGCCTGGGCAATATTCTTCGCCACGCGCCGGAACAGTTCTTCCGGTGTCTCAATCACGTTCCCTTGAGGATCCCTTTGGAGATAACGTTTCTTGAGCACGGTCATTGCGTTTTCTGTCATGCGAGCCAACCCCGTCTCTTCGCCTCTTCTGATCTCAATCATAACTTAAACGTTACCATAATATGGTAGGTTGTCAAGATTAAATTGGGGAAGAATATACCCTGTCAACATCCCACTCTCTCCACGTGAAACCTACCCAAAGTATCGTTGGAGTATCGTGGCTTTCCTGTGCTTCATAACGAAGCAGGGATTCCCTTGTGCCAAAAAAGTTGGTCACCATTGCAAGCAGGGAAAACACAATGGATCGTGGGAAAACTGGACCCATTTTTCATTCCCTATCGATCTCATCATTGTCTCTCTCGAGGTGGGGTGTACTTGCCCCCAATGACGCTGCATCCGCAGTCGCGCCTTCTGGTATTGTATTCAGACGAGAAGAGCGTATTTCAATTGATAAGGAAGAGCCCACCATCAGTCGGAAGAGAATGGAAGTCTCCGATGAATTCAGAAACGAGTCAAAAGAGACAGGACTACGGAAATCTCATTTCCAATCCCGCAGTATAGATACCGGATTAAGCGCTGATGCCTGAGTTTTGCTGCACCCTGTCGAATTGACAAGATATCTCTTGCTTTGTTAAGAAACTCTACGTGAACGAAATGGAAAAGAGAAGGATTCTGAGCGAAGTGGCTTTGGGGAATGTTCCTCCTGATACCATCATCACCAATGGGGTCCTCTTTAATGTATTTACCCGAGAGTTTATTGAAAGGCAGTCGATCTGGATCAAAGACGGAATGATCGCCTACGTCGGTCCTGACCATGATCCTCCCAAAGGAGAGAAGACTCTTGCCATAGATGCAGCAGACATGGTCCTCCTTCCCGGCTTAATCGACGGACATACCCACGTTATTAGCAACCGATCGGGGATTGAAGAATTCGTAAAGCATGTGATCCCTTGTGGCGTTACGGCAGTCGTTACCGAGACGATTGAGTATGCAACGATTGTCGGTAGAGACGGTATTGAATATGTAGCAAAAGGTCTGGAGCAACAGCCGATCAGGTTCTATTACACGATCCCTCCGTTGTGTGGTCTCACTCCATCTGAGGAAATCAATGCCCCACCCAACGAGGAACTCCTTCCCCTGTTAAAGGACCCTAGATGTCTGGGTGTGGGGGAGATCTATTGGGGGAACCTCTTCGTAGAGGGAAAGCAGGGAGAGAGAGTGAGAGAACTTGTGTCCATTGCCCTCGACCTTGGAAAGATGATTGAAGGACACACTGCCGGCGCCAGAGGGAGAAAACTTCAGGCCTACAGCTCTTTGGGTGTCTCCTCCTGTCATGAGCCTATCACCGAAAGTGAGGTATTAGAAAGACTCAGACTCGGCTACTCAGTGATGATTAGAGAAGGGTCTGTGAGAAGAGAATTGTATGGAGTCAAAGATATATTCGGGAAGAATATCGATTTGAGAAAATTGACTCTTGCGACCGATGGGGTGGACCCTGAAGATTTCCTTGAGCAGGGCTATCTCGATGCGGCGGTGAAAAAAGCGCTTCAGCTTGGGGTTTCACCAGCCTTAACTTATCAGATGGTTACCATTAACGTAGCGGAACACTTCCATCTCGATCGCCTTATCGGCTCTCTTTCTCCTGGGAAGGTGGCGGATCTTGTCATCATTCCTTCACCGGATGAATTTTCGCCTCAAATGGTGATGTGTGATGGAAAGATGATTTATAGAGACGGCAAATCGATGGCTGAACCCAAGAAAATATTTTTCCCGGAATACATGTTTCATACGGTTAAGGTTGCGGGCTACACGTTTCCCCCACTCCCAAATCGAGGGAAGGTAAGGGTGATCGAACTTGTGAGCAGGCTCGTGACCGAGGAGAGGATCGTCGACCTCGAAAACCCAAAGGAATCTGAGGACGTCATCAGAATTCTTGCTTTAGATCGGCTGGGAAGCGGAAAGGCATTCATGGGGCTTCTTAAAGGATTTGGCCTTCAAAAGGGCGCCTATGGATCTACGATGTGCTGGGACGTAACGGATATGATCATCGTTGGATGCGATACCCAATCGATGGAGACGGTCATCCAAAGGCTTAATGAAATCGGTGGCGGTGGCGTTTATGCGATAGGAGATAAAGTCGTTGCAGAATTCCCGGCCCCCCTCTGTGGAGTCGTGTCGTTAAAATCGATGGAAATAGTAAGAGAAGAGGTAGGACAAGTCGAAGAATCCTTGAGGAAGAATGGGGTGAAATGGGGAAAGCCCCTCCTCACCATCGATACCCTCGGAACACCTGCCATACCTCACCTGAGAATGACTCATCAGGGATACGTGAGATTAAAAGATTGGAAGATTCTTCCGCTCGAGATAAAGTAGAAAAAAAGTCTCGTCTCACGATAAGGGTAAAGATACCCGTTTCGTCATTCGGTTGCGTTGCTGGTCTTAAGAACTTCACGTAACGCCCCCGACCTTAAACCAAACGGGCTTCCTGACCGTAACCCTAACCCAAGAACTCAGAGAATTTTCATGGTTCATGGGTAACGAATCCTTCAAAGGAGGTGCCTCATGGGAAGAACCGAGAGTGTAGATTATTACGAGATTGAGTCATTGTTGACAGAAGAGGAGAGGCTCTTCAGAGACAAGGTTCGAAGATTTGTGGATGAGGAGTGCATGCCTAATATTGCCGATCATTTCGACAGAGGAACCTTTCCCATGAAACTCATTCCCCGGATGGCGGAGATAGGTCTGTTCGGTCTCCACGCAGAGGGTTATGGTTGCAAAAAGGCGAGCCATACGGCTTATGGCCTGATCTGTCAGGAACGGGGAAGATGTGACAGCGGTTTGAGAGCCATGTTTTCCGTTGCGATTTGGAGGCCATCAGCACTCTGGAGGGGACCGAAAACATCCACACGCTGATCATGGGTCAAGATCTCACGGGGATTTCTGCGTTTCGGCAATGAAGGTCAAAAAAGGACACTATAAGCGTAGTCTGGATCGTATTCTTTTGGAGGTTTCTTCTCGCTCTCCTTCAGCTTGGCATGGGCTGCTGCCAGGCGTGCAACGGGGACTCTTGGAACAGAACAGCTAACATAGGAGAGGTCGATGGAGTGACAGAATTCTACTGACTCCGGATGACCGCCATGCTCACCGCAGATTCCAATCTTCAGGTCGGGCTTTGTCTTTCTTCCCCACTCAATAGCGATCATCATTAACCTTCCCACCCCTTTCACATCCAGGACCTCAAATGGATTGTCCTGGAGAATCTTTCGCTCATTGTAGAGGGGCAAGAACTTATTCTCCGCATCTTCTCTCGAGAAAGAGAAGGTGGCCTGGGTGAGGTCATTGGTTCCGAAAGAGAAGAAATCTGCCACCTCAGCCAGTCTGCCTGCCCTCATGCAGGCTCTCACGACCTCGATCATCGTACCGAACTTGAATTGGATCTTGATCCCATACTGTTGCTCTACTTCCTTTTGGATTCGTTTGACCAGTTGATGAACCCATTTCAGCTCTTGAGCGGTGCAGACCTGTGGGACCATGATTTCAGGTTGAACCTTGACACCTTCTTTCATCAACTCGGAGGCCGCTTCCAGAATGGCCTGGATCTGCATCCTATAGATCTCGGGATAAGTGATCCCCAGCCTGACTCCTCGATGGCCAAGCATGGGGTTGACCTCCATCATTTCCTTCACCTTCCTAAGCGTCTCCTGCTCTTTACGGATGAGTTTCTTGTCGAGCTTCTTCTTTTTGATCTCGATGATATCCGTCACCATATGCTCGAGAGGTTTCAGGGATTCCCGGAAAGTAGGATCGAGAAACTTCATTGCCACAGAGATATTCTCCATTGTCGAAAAAGCTGCTTCCACTTCCTTTAGGTTTCTGAGTTCCGTAGCCAATTCCTCGGCCGAGGGCAGAAATTCATGAAGCGGTGGGTCGAGGAGACGGATTGTCACCGGCGCCCCCCCCATTGCTCGAAGGATCTCTTTAAAGTCGCCCTTCTGCAAGGGGAGAAGTTTGGCGATGGCCTCTGCTCTTTTCTCTTTCGATCCAGCCAGGATCATCTCGCGAACGATCGGTAAGCGATCGACAGCGTTAAACATCCTTTCTGTTCGACAAAGACCGATTCCCTCTGCCCCTAACTGCCTTGCTTTGATCGCATCTTCAGGCGTATCCGCATTCGCACGAACCCCGAGCGTCCTTATCTTGTCGGCCCAACTCAAAAGGGTCAAAAGGTGTTGGCTGATTTCAGGATCAACCGTAGGCACTTCTCCCAGGTAGACGTCCCCCCGAGAGCCATCGATGGTGATAAAATCTCCTTCCTTAACATGAATGTTCTTTATGACTGCCTCTCTCTTCTGAGGATCAATGCGCAGCTCTTCGCATGCCGAGACACAGGGCTTGCCCATACCCCTTGCGACCACTGCGGCATGAGAGGTCTTTCCCCCTCGGCTTGTCAAGATTCCTTGGGCCGCAAAGAAGCCATGGATATCCTCGGGTTTCGTCTCCTCTCGAACCAGGATCACTTTCTGGCCGAGTTTTCCCAACCTTTCTGCTTCATCCGCATCGAATACGGCTTTTCCAGAAGCTGCTCCTGGAGAGGCTGGAAGGCCAACGCAGGCCGGTTTCCCCTTGAAATTCGGATCGATCCGCTTGTGAAGGAGTTGTTCCAACTCCTGTGGCTTCAATCTCAGAATGGCCTCTTCTTTAGTAATCAGCTTCTCTTCAACCATCTCCTTGGAGGTCTTAACAATTGCCTGAGCGTTCATCTTTCCATTGCGAGTTTGCAGAATATAGAGGACCCCTTTTTCTACGGTGAACTCGAAGTCCTGGACCTCGCGAAAATGTCCTTCCAAGGTTTTTCTGACCCTTTCCAGCTCTCGATAGATTCTGGACATCTCTTTCTTCATTGCTTGAACCGGTTTGGGTGTTCTGATCCCAGCCACCACATCTTCTCCCTGGGCGTTGACAAGATATTCACCGTAGAAAACGTTCTCTCCGGTGCCTGGGTCTCGTGTAAACGCGACGCCAGTGGCAGAGTCAAGGCCCATATTCCCGAAAACCATGGTGCAGAGGTTGACGGCGGTCCCGTTGGCCATTTCAGGGGTAATCCTGAATTCCTTCCGGTAATCGATTGCCCTCTTTCCCATCCACGATCTGAAGACGGCTTCGATAGCCAATCTCAATTGAATCGTCGGATCTTCGGGGAATGGAGACCTAGTTCTCTTTTTAACCAGCGATAGATACTGGTCACAGAGATCTTTGAGGCAGTCTGCGTCAAGATCAATATCCTCTGTGACCCCACATTTTTCTTTCGTTTTGATCAGAATCTGATCCAATTCCCTTTCATCGACGCCCAGGGCAATCTTTCCGAACAGTTGGATAAACCGGCGATAGGCATCGTAGGCAAACCTCCCATCCGAGGTGATCTGGATCAATCCCTCAATGGTGTCGCTATTCAACCCGAGATTGAGGATGGTGTCCATCATTCCAGGCATGGAAATGGCTGCCCCGGATCGGACAGAGAAAAAGAGGGGATTGTGCGAACTTCCGAACACCTTACCTGTTTTTTCTTCAATCTTCTCAAGATTTACTTGCACCTCTTCCATGAGACCCTGGGGGAGTCTCCTTTTGTTCTGATAGTATCGAACACAGGCTTCAATGGTGACAATAAACCCCGGCGGCACGGGGAGATCCATGTGGGTCATTTCGGCCAAACCCGCCCCTTTTCCACCGAAGAGTTTTTTGTTGGTGCCCTCCGCCTCTTCAAAGAGATAAACATATTTGGAATTTTTCATGATTTTTGCCCCCTTTTTTAATTGGCCTGTATTAACTATAATGTATTGGTAATTGATTGAAAAATCAATTCTTTCCCCACCCATGCACTTAATGGTTGTCCTGACTTAAATCCAACGACCGGGGTTGACAAGGCGATGGGGTTCGGATAAATTAATGTTATTATGCAAGATTTCTATGGAGGAAGTCATGGGGGACAGGCCTTATATCCTTTGGTTTGACGAAATAGGACTCGAAGATCTTCCCATTGTAGGTGGAAAGAATGCCTCCTTGGGAGAGATGCGAAGGGAATTGACGAAAGATGGGGTGAGCGTCCCAAATGGATTTGCTGTGACCGTGGATACCTACCACGCGCTGTTAGACCAAGGGATTGTTCAAGATTGGCACGACGCAAAGGGTAAATCCAATGTGCGAGAAAATATGCAGCAAATCCTTTCGGGTCTGGATGTCGACGATATGGAAGACCTTTCAGAGCGGGGCAGCCGGGTTCGGCGTCTCATCTACAGTCTTGAATTCCCGAGGGAGACGGTCGAAGAGATCGTTAAGGCCTATCGGAGGTTGTGCAAGGAGTATGGGGAGGATACGGATGTTGCGGTGCGCAGCAGCGCCACCGCCGAAGATCTTCCTGGCGCGAGTTTCGCTGGCCAGCAAGAGACCTATCTCAACATCCGCGGGGAATATGCCTTGATCCAAGCGTGTAAGCGATGTTTCGCCTCCCTCTTTACAAACCGGGCGATCTCCTACAGGACTCATAAAGGATTTGACCATTTTCAAGTGGCCCTTTCCATTGGAGTTCAGAAGATGGTTCGATCCGATAAGGCCTGTTCTGGTGTGATGTTTACGATCGATACGGAATCAGGCTTTCCGGACGTGGTCTATATCACAGGCTCCTACGGATTGGGTGAGAATATTGTCCAGGGAGTGATCAATCCTGACGAGTTTTATGTATTCAAGCCCCGTCTCGAGAAAAACTATAAACCCATCATTCAGAAAACCCTCGGAAGCAAAGAGATCAAAATGATCTATATGGTAGAAGGAGAGGGCTCGACGAAGAATGTCCCTGTATCCGCGCACGAAAGGGCAGATTTCATCCTAAGTGACGAGGAGATTATCCTCCTTGCTCAATGGGGTGTGAGGATCGAAGAGCACTATTCGAAAAAAGCAGGGGTCTACATGCCCATGGATATTGAGTGGGCCAAGGATGGTATTACCCAGGAACTCTTTATTCTTCAAGCGAGGCCAGAGACGGTAAAATCCCAGCGAGCCATGAATGTTTTGGAGACCTATTCCTTAAAAGAGAAGGGTGAGGTTTTGGTTCAGGGGAAGAGCGTTGGCGAGAAGATCGGCGCCGGACCGATCAATATCATCTCCAGCGCGAAAGAGATAGAGAGGTTTAAGAAAGGTGAGATATTGGTGACCCAGATGACAGACCCGGACTGGGAACCCATCATGAAGATTGCTGCTGGCATCGTAACCGACCGGGGAGGACGGACCTGCCATGCCGCCATCATTAGCCGGGAGTTGGGAGTTCCCTGTGTCGTGGGAACAGGGAACGGAAGTGAAATTCTCGGAGACTACCGGAGTGCGACGGTCTGCTGTGCGCAGGGAGAGACGGGATTGGTTTACGAAGGGATCCTCGATTATGAGGTGAAGCGGTTCGATATGGAGCATCTGGAGAAGCCCCACACAAGAATCATGATGAACGTGGGGAATCCGGACAATGCCTTCCACCTCTCTTTTATCCCAAACGATGGGGTGGGCCTTGCCAGGGTGGAATTTATCATCAATAACTTCATTAAGATCCATCCGATGGCTCTTGTCCATTTCGATCTATTGAAGGACGATCATGATAAGAAAGCGATTGAACAATTAACTGTCGGGCATGAGGATAAAAAGGTCTTCTTCATCGATCGGTTGGCTCAAGGGGTGGCAAAGATTGCCGCAGCCTTCTATCCCAAAGATGTAATCGTCAGGATGAGTGACTTTAAAAGTAACGAGTATGCCAATCTCATCGGAGGGAGCGAGTTTGAGCCTGTCGAAGACAACCCGATGATCGGCTTTCGGGGGGCCAGCCGATATTATGACGAGGATTACCAAGAAGGATTTTGTCTCGAGTGTCTCGCCATGAAGAAGGTGAGGGATGAGATGGGCCTGAACAATGTGAAATTGATGGTTCCCTTCTGCAGAACGGTGAAGGAGGGGGGGTTGGTTATAGCGGAGATGAGGAAGCACGGCCTGATCCAGGGGGAGAATTGCCTCGAAATCTATGTGATGTGTGAGGTTCCGAGCAACGTGATCATGGCAGATGAATTCAGTGAGATTTTTGACGGGTTTTCCATCGGTTCCAATGATCTCACCCAATTGGTGCTCGGCCTGGATCGCGATTCAGAAAAGGTCTCTCACATCTTCGACGAACGGGATCCAGCTGTGAAACGGATGGTTCAATCGGTGATTGAGAAGGTGAAGCGGAATGGCAAGAAGATCGGCATCTGCGGTCAGGCTCCGAGTGACTATCCGGAATTTGCCGAGTTTTTGGTCGAGTGTGGCATCGACAGCATCTCCCTCAATCCGGATACGGTCATCAAGACCACCGATAGGATATTGCAGATGGAGAAAGAGTTGGGGATACCCCGAAGAAAAGAGTCTGCGAAGGAGTTGTTGGCCGCAAGCTGAGTTTTGAATACCAAAGAATTCGAAGACGCCAAGGGCGCAAAGAAGAAATTTCTTATTTTGGCGGACCGAAGGTTCCGAGACTTTTTCGGAAGAGATACCGCCAAATAAAAAGGGTTCTGTTCTTTCAGGACAAGGCTCCTGATAAGTGCTATAGCCATCACAGGATCCGGATCTTAACCCCGAAGTGATGAACTGATCCAATCCCGCGAAACGCAGGATTGGATCAGAAAAAATCTTCCTGCGTGATCTCCGCGCCTGCGGTGAACCTGATTTTGCATAAATGAGAATTCTCCTCCATATCTGCTGTGCCAACTGCGCCATTTATCCCCTTGAGCGAATGAGAGAACGCGGGGACGAGGTCGTTGGATATTTTTTCAATCCTAATATCCATCCCTACCAAGAATATCAGAAGAGATTAGAGTCATTAAGACGATACTCGGAAGAGGTCGGGCTGGAAGTGGTCTATCGAGATGAATACCTCCTTGAAGAATTCTTAAGAAATGTATCCCATCGAGTAGAGGAGCGGTGCCAGTATTGCTATTCGATTCGGCTCGAGGCCACGGCTC
>JBEKDJ010000153.1:0-10861 GCA_050014415.1 Thermodesulfobacteriota bacterium
GATCAGGGTAAAGAGGAGAATGAGGTTCCCCTGGCCCGTCATCAATCTCTTTCATCTCCTATCAAAATGGACGAAAAGCAGTCCTCTGGTGAAATTCCAAGATGAAGCACGGTCCGGATCTCCCGATCCAGTCTCTTATCAACGACGTAATTGAGGTCGCAGGCCGGATCCGGAACGAGATAATTGATGGTCGGCGGAATGAAACCATTTTCCAGAGAGAGCACATTGGCCACCATCCTTATCCCACCGACGGCGATTGCTTCTCCTACCATCGATTTGATCGAACTGACAAGAATCTCAGGATATTGAGATGCAAAGGACTTCTTAACCCCCCGGGCCTCCAATGCATCTAAAGCTTTGGACGAATTCCCAGCCCCGCTGAGATAATCAATTGCAGTATCTTGCCTCCCCCTTAGTGCCATCTTGATGGAACGTTCTACATCCATTGAGCCATCACCCTTGGACGATTTTCCTACCAAACTATAACCTAAAATGTGGCCGTAAATCCTTGCTCCTCTCGATTGCGCATGATCCTCATTCTCGATGATGAATATCCCAGCCCCTTCTCCTAACACCAATCCATTTCTCATTCTATCGTAGGGGCAGGAATTCTCGCCGTGCCCTTTGTCGGTCGCTAAGAGGTGAAGATCAGAGAATCCGCGGAAGAGGAACTCACTCAGTTCGTCCACGCCACCCGTAAGGATAAGGCCTGCCTTCCCTTTTAGAAGTTGATCACAGGCAAAGACAATGGCGGCCTCTGCAGTGCAAAAGGATTGAACCAAGGTGCAATTGACCCCTTGGATTCCAAGCTCGATAGAGACGTGGCTGGAGGGAGCATTGGGGACGGTGTTCGGAAAGAGCATGGGGTTTAAGTCTAAAAATCCTTTAAGAACCTGGCTCCGGTGAAACTCCTCTGAGCTTGAGAGGCCGCAGAAACCAGAGCCCAGGACGATCCCAACGCTCGTGCCATTCTCCCGAGTGACGGAAAACTCAGCATCGGCCAAAGCCAGTTTCGAAGCTGCAATCGCGAATTGGCTCGCTCGATCGAGACGCCGGATCTTAGCCACCGATATGAAATCCTTAGGATGGAAGGATCGGACCATCCCTGCCTTTTTGGAACGGGAGAAACGGGTGTTGAATGCTTCAATCTCCTCGATGCCGGATCGGCCATTCCTCAGGGACGAAAGGAATTCCTCTTTTCCAATCCCAATTGGAGAGACCACCCCGATTCCAGTTATACAGATACGGTCCGACATCCGCTCACTCATAGATCTTCTCTTCCTCTCCTGCGAGGTCTCCAGCATCCTGCTCCACGTCCCGGACGTCGCTCTGCCTGTGGAGTATTTCTTCATAGAACTCATGCTGAATGAGAAGATCCATGATCTCGTTTGTTCCGGTCCAGATCATCTGCAACCTGGCGTCCCGGAAGAAACGCTCGATCGGGTAGACATTGGTATACCCGATTCCACCCATCACCTGCATCGAATGGTTGACGATCTCCCAGAGCATCTCGGTGGAGGTCTTCTTCGCTTCGGAAACCATACGCCTCGAATCGAGGCCTTCATCTACATGTTTCGCTGTCACATAGACGAGACTCCGGGCGCCATCCAGTTTTGAAATCGCGTCAGCAATCTTGAAACTGACCGCCTGAAATTTTCGGATCGTCTCCCCAAAGGCCTTCCTGCGATTCGTATACCGTGTGGCAATCTCCAGACAACATCGGGCCATGCCGAGTGCTCCTGCTGCCGTGGTCAGCCGCTCAGGGATCATCATCCGGTTGAAGACCAGAGCCCCTCCATTTTCAGGTCCAACGAGATTTCTTGCTGGTACCTTGGTGTCGCGGAAATAGAGGCGCCCGGTCCCTCCCCCTCGGGAGCCAAGAAGTCCGTAGACATGTTTGACCTCCACACCCATCTCACGCTCGACAACGAAGCATGAAATGGATTGATGTGCTCTCGCCTCCGGTGCTGTCTTCGCATAGACCAGGAAATAGTCCGCACCCTCTGCACCTACCACGAATCGCTTCTGTCCGTTTAGGTAATAATGGTTTCCATCCTTCTTTGCAAGGGTAGTCGCACCGAAGAAATCGGACCCTCCCCGCGGTTCGGTGAGTGCTTCTGCGCAGCAGAGTCTGCCCTCAAGGGTTGGCTTGAGGTATTTCGCCTTCTGCTCCGGAGTACCGAATTGATGAAGCGCCTCACCCACGATGCTCACCAAAGAGTAGAGGCATGACATTCCAGATCCGAGGACACCGATTTCCTCAATCGCCGTAACTTCCCCCGCCCACTTCATTGCCCTGCCACCCCATTCTCTTGCAAAACGAAGGCCGAGGAGGTTATGGGCTGCCAAATTTCCCATGAACTCTTTTGGGTACTTCACCTCATCGGCATCCATTGTTCGAATGAGGGAACTCGGCACCTCCTCCCTGACAAACCGTCTAACCTCTTGTTTCAACTTCTTCTCTTCCTCTGTTAGGAGAAAATCAAACATGACCTGCCTCCTCCCACAACACTTCCTTTTGCCTTTCTAAGCATCAATCGTCCTTATCAACGGTGCTATCGGAGCTATCTTGCATTCACTTCTCGTGCTGGTTGAATTCCTGCTCCCTCATTTGTCGTACGAATTCTTTAATAAAAATCATAAATAATCAAGGCCATTTTTCGCCTTCAGCCACAGAGAAGCCTGTACCAAGACAATTTTTCTACAACCGTACCAGCTAGGGTAGTGTCTCAAAAACAACTCTGCAATAGGTGTCATTCCGGGCTTGACCCGGAATCCAGTTTTTGAAGCTGGATTCCCGTTTTCGCGGGAATGACGGTTTAGGGATTACTGCAAAGTGTTGTTAGAGACACTACGCTATGGTAGGTAAACGTTGACCCTTTCTCTCCAAATGGGTTAAATAAAGAACATGAAGATTCTTTTGATCTCTCCGGAGCGGGAGAGGAAGAAGGAGGAGGCTTTCCTCTTCAGGCTGAGTTTTCTAAACCTTCCCTATGTGGCAGCAGTCACGCTACCAGATGCAGAGGTGAAGATTATCGATGAAGCCCATGAGAAGATTAATTTCGAAGAGAAGGTTGATCTGGTGGGTATCACGGCCCAGACTCCGGTCGCGCCCCGGGCTTACCAGATCGCAGAGGAATTCAGAAAGCGTGGGATTCCCGTGGTCATGGGAGGTGCCCATGTCAGCATGCTCCCTGACGAGGCTCTTCAGCACGTCGATGCCGTAGTCATCGGAGAGGCAGAGGAGGTCTGGCCAAAACTGATCGAGGATCTAAGAGGAGGCCGGATGAGACGAATCTATCAGGGAAACGGATTCATCAATCCCTCCAACCTTCCTTTGCCCAAGAGAGAGCTTCTCAATGAAAAATTCTACCTTCCATTGAAGCTGCTTGAAACGACGAGAGGGTGTCCTCATCACTGCGACTTCTGCGGTGTCTCAAGATTCTTTGGATTTCGATACCGCAGCCGACCCATCAACGAAATCGAGCGAGAGCTGAAGATTCTTTTCCAAAAAGGTCCGGTGATGAACGCTGGCTTAAAAAAGATCCTTTCTTCGTTCAGCAAAGACCTTCCCTACTTTCTCAAGCGGAAACTTCTCTACATCATCGATTCAAATGTCGCAGGTGACAGGCGGTTTGCTCTTGAGCTCGTCTCTCTCCTCAAAGAATTTGACCTTCTCTGGTATGGCCATGCTCCTGTTTCTATCGCCTTTGATCAGGAACTTCTAAGGGGATTCTCCCGAAGCGGATGTATCGCCATAAATATCGGCTTTGAATCCTTCTCAACCAGGAACCTTCAGATCATGGGAAAAGGATTCAACCAACCTTCTCGGTACACGGAGGCGGTCAGAAGGATCCACGACCAAGGCATCGGCATTATGGGAACCTTCATCGTGGGCCTCGATGATGATGACCCAGGAGTCTTTCAAAGGATCATCGACTTCTGCATCGATGAGAGGCTCGACTGGGCCCTGACCTTCATCATGGCCCCTTATCCTGGAACCGATTCCTTTCTCCGATTGGAAAAAGAGGGGAGAATCTTCTGCAAGGATTGGGAAAAATATGACTCCCTCAACGTGGTCTATCAACCCTCTAAGATGTCTGTCGAAGAGTTGGAAAATGGAATGAAGAGGATATGGAAAGGCGTCTTCTCCCTTCCCTCGATCTACAAAAGGATTCTCAAACGACCCTGGATTCATCCTCTCTTCTATCTGGCTATGAATTGGCAATTCTATCGACTGACAAAAAAATGGTAAGGTGATGAATATTTCGTCAATGGCCCAAAAAGTGTTAAAATAAAACCCATGAATGTTCTCTTTTTCAAATTTGCCTCGATTCTCTATCTATTCGGAACATTGGCCTATCTATTCTATATCGCTTCTCTCAAAAAGGGCCTCTCGAAATTAGCGGTGATAGTCGTCTCAACCGGTTTCGCCTCCCACACTATAGCCCTTTTGACGAGATATGTAGAAGCAGGCTATACCCCTGTGACTAACCTCTACGAATCCCTCTCCTTCTTTGCCTGGATGATTATTGGCGTGCTCTTGATTGCCAATATGAAATTTAAGATCAAGGTCTTGGGTGCCTTCCTCACCCCGATTGCCCTCATCCTCATGTTCTTCGCCCTTGCCCTTCCAAAAGAGATCGTGCCACTGGCCCCAGCTCTGAAGAGCTTCTGGCATCCTTTCCACGTGATCTTCGCTTTCCTGGGCAACGCTATCTTTACCCTGGCCTTCTGTTGTGGAGTAATGTATCTGCTTCAAGAACATCAACTCAAATCAAAAAGGTTAGGGGCCATCACACAGAGGCTTCCATCCCTGAAGGTCTTAGATGATCTGAACTATCAGTCCCTGACCTATGGATTTCCCCTATTAACCATGGGGATCATTACAGGCGCCATTTGGGCAGAATATGCGTGGGGTCGGTACTGGAATTGGGACCCAAAGGAGACATGGTCTCTCATCACGTGGTTTCTTTATGCCGCCCTGCTTCATCAGCGTTTGACCGTGGGGTGGAGGGGTAGGAAAGCGGCCATCATGGCTATTGTGGGGTTCTTGGCTGCTCTATTCACCTTTTTGGGTGTGAACCTCCTCCTCCCTGGACTTCACACCTATGCGAACTGGTAAGAAAGGCACAGGTTAAGGATAAGGATACGTTGAAGCAGTTAGATCCTTGCATCAGCTCTCTATCAAGAAAGCCTAGGTTTCTGTCATACTGTTTTTTGTGTTGAATAAATTCTTGCTTAGCCTTAACCTCAACCTTGACCTAATAATTCTATGGAACTCTTTGTCATCGGATTGAATCACAAGACTGCTCCCATTGAGATACGGGAACGTCTGGCCTTTCAAGAAGGTGAAATTGCAGAGGCCCTCTGTCAGACCAGATGCCTTTCTTCATTGAAGGAAGGGATGATCCTCTCTACATGCAACCGCGTAGAGATTTATGGGGCTGCTCGGGAGACAGAAAAGGCTATCATTGATCTGAAAAATTTCCTTTCCCAATTCCATAGCCTCTCCCTAATTGAATTTGAAAAGAACCTCTATCTCCTTGTCGGAGAAGAGGCCGTGAAACACGTTTTCCGAGTCGCCTCGAGCCTCGATTCAATGGTGATAGGTGAACCACAGATCTTAGGCCAAATCAAGTCGGCTTATGGTTTGGCGGCGGAATCGAAGACGTCCGGTCTCATCCTACATCGTCTGATGCACAGAGCCTTCCATGTGGCTAAGAGGGTGAGAACGGAGACGAAGATCGGCAATAGTGGAGTCTCGGTCAGTTTCGTCGCTGTCGAATTGGCCAAAATGATCTTTGGAAGCCTGGAAAAGAAAACCGTTTTGTTGATCGGTGCTGGCGAGATGTGTGAGCTGGCAGCCCGACATCTGATTTCAGGCGGGATAGAAAAGGTCCTGGTGACGAACCGAACCTACGAACGGGCAGTTGTGATGGCTCAGGAATTCAGGGGAGAACCGATTCCATTTGAAGAGATCGGGCAGGCCTTGAAAAGGGTGGACATTGTGATCAGTTCTACCGGGTCTCCCCAATACCTCCTCCGACATGACCAAATCGCGAGGGTGCTCAGGGAGCGAAAGCAGAAACCCATCTTCTTTATCGATATCGCAGTACCTAGAGACATCGATCCCTTGGTCAACGACATTGAGAACGTCTACCTCTACGATCTCGATGACCTTCAGGAAGTGGTCAATGCGAATATCCAGGGCCGTGAAAAGGAGGCCCAGAAAGCCGAGGCCATCGTCCAGGGCGAGGTCAGCAAATTCGTCAGCTGGTATCAATCCCTTGAGCTGATGCCCACTATCACCGCCCTCAGGGGAAAGTTCGAGGAGATACGAAGGAAGGAGTTGGAAAAGACCCTCGCCCTCCATCCGAACTTATCAGAAAAGGAGAGGAAATCCCTAGAGGCCCTTACCACTGCTATTGTTAACAAGATTCTCCACGGTCCTTTCACCCTTCTTAAACAGACCGATGAGGGGGCGATGACAGATCTCTACCTCGATGCGCTTCGGACTCTCTTTGAACTTCCGGAAAAATCCTCAGAGACATTTGTGGAGAAATTCGAAGAAGAGAAGGAAAAGGGCTGAATGATGCCGCTTCATGAACTCAGAATCGGGACCCGCGGAAGTCAGCTTGCCCTTTTTCAGGCCAATTGGGTGAAAGAGAGGTTGCTCCAGACTCATCCCGATCTCCAGGTGATCCTCGTCAAGATCAGCACCACCGGGGATCGAATTCAGGATGCCCCTCTGGCGAAGATCGGAGGGAAAGGCCTCTTTGTTAAGGAGATCGAGGAGGCGCTCATACAAGAAAGGATCGATCTCGCTGTCCACAGCATCAAGGATGTTCCCACCCAATTACCGCCGGGTCTCCATCTTTCCGCGGTTACAGAAAGAGAGGATCCTCGGGATGTCTTGATCTCTAAAGAAGCAACATCGCTGAAAGATCTTCCTCGTGGGGCGAAGATCGGCACGAGCAGCCTGAGGCGGCAGGTCCAGTTGCTACATTTCAGAAGCGATCTTGAGATGGTCCCCTTGAGGGGGAACTTGGATACCCGGTTGAAAAAACTTAGAGCGATGAACTTGGACGGGATTGTCCTCGCCCTTGCTGGAGTGAAGAGGTTGGGCCTTGAGGATAGAATCACAGAAATCATTCCTACTGGGATCTCTCTGCCAGCCATCGGACAAGGGGCGCTGGGAATCGAGGCAAGAGTGGATGACAAAGAGGCGGAAGAACAGATCCGATTCCTCGACGATCGAGAATCATCCATTGCCATCACCGCAGAGAGGGCCTTCCTCAAGAAACTAGAAGGAGGTTGTCAAGTTCCTATCGCTGCTTATGCCCGAACACTCGGGACGACTCTTCGAGTCGATGGATTGGTGGGAACAATAGACGGGAAGAGGCTCATCAGATCTCATGTAGAAGGACCGATCGAGAAAGCCGAGTCACTCGGAATAGAACTAGCTGGGATCCTTCTGGACAAAGGAGCAAAGGAGATTCTTGACGCCATCTACCAGAAGTCAGGACCTGCCATCTCCATTTGACCTCATCCTTGCATTGAGCAGACCCGCCGGGAACACTTCCGACGCCTTGGAATGCGGGTTTTATTGAAATTGCATGAATCACCGAAGACTTCACCAAAAGTGAGGCCAGCAAAGGCGATGGACGGTGGTGCTTGACATTCAAAAGGTTCCGCTCCAAGGCTTTCTCCAGTGTTCCTGGCGAGTCTGTCATGGCAATCTTTTTGCACCATTGAGGTTTACAAATGAATAAACCATCCCTTACAGGAAAAAAAATCTTGATCACTCGAGCACGCGAGCAGTCCGGTGATTTTGCAGCCCTGCTTAAAAAGCTTGGGGCAGAGATCATAGAATTCCCCACCATTGAGATCGTTCCTCCAACGACATGGAAGGGACTTGATCGAGCCATCGATCAGCTGAATTCCTATGACTGGATGATCTTCACGAGCGCCAATGGGGTGAATTTCTTCTTTGAAAGGTTGCGAGAGAAAAGAGAGGTTGATGATCTGCCCTCCTCGTTGAAAGTCTGTGCTATCGGGCCAGCTACCGCCTATCAATTGAAGGATAGGGGAATTCGGGTTGACTACATGCCCAGTGAGTTTATCGCCGAGGCCATTCTCAAGGGATTCGGAGCAATGGCGATCAAAGGAAGGCGAATCCTATTGGCTCGTGCGAAAGAAGCACGGGATATTCTGCCCCAGGGTTTGAGAAAGATGGGGGCTGAGGTCGATGTTGTCGTAGCCTACCAAACGGTGAAGCCAAAAGGGGGATCAAGGAGATTGAAGAAACTCCTGAGAGACGGAGGAATCGACGTCATTACCTTTACATCCTCTTCCACTGTCAATTACTTCGCTGAGCTGCTTAAGAAAGAGGACGTGAGAAAACTCCTGGATGGTATCGTTGTTGCTTGCATTGGACCCATCACCTCCCGGACTGCAACAGGATGGGGAATGAGGGTTCGGATCCGACCCAAAGAATACACAATCCCTGCATTGACTCAGGCGATTGTCAAGTATTCTTCCAACAAATGATTATTCGCCCTCCCCCTCCCCTTTATCCCCTCCCACCAAAGAAGGAAAGAGGTTTGAGGGGTATTTTGTATCGGACAAGGTGTAAGAAACTTAGAGTGTTCTTATGAATCAACCTCCAATCGAAGTCATCCTCTATGATCTCGGCAATGTGATTCTTCCTTATAGTCACTTCCAGATTGCGGAGAAGCTTTCTCGATTTTCTCGGAGAGATGAATTTCAAGAATCCAAGAGGTTATTTTCTTATCTCTTCGATTTTGATCATGGGGTGATCAACGGGTACGAGAAGGGAAAGGTCTCTTCTTTGGGATTCTTTCAATGCTTGAAAGAATCCCTTCAACTGACACTTTGTTTTGAAGAATTTGTTCCCATCTGGAATGACATCTTCAGTGAAAATGAAGAGGTTTCAAGAATCATCCTTTCCCAGAAAGGGAAATGGAGACTTGGTCTTGTTTCTAATACCAATCCTCTTCATTTCGATTATGTCCTGGAGAAATTCCCGATCCTTCGGACCTTTGACAGGTGGATCTTGTCCCATGAGGTCGGCTTTAAGAAGCCTGCGGTGGAGATCTTTCAAAGGGCAATGGAGTGGGCCTCGGTCACCCCGGAAAAGATCCTCTTCATCGATGATATGAAAAAACATGTCGAAGTAGCCGTTTCCCTGGGTATGCAAGGCATCCAATTTATCTCTGCCCATCAATTGATAGAAGAATTAAAGAAGAAGCTAAACGACTCGATGTAAAAATAATGAGATTCTTTGTTGCATTTAGAATGACATTTTTGGTATTTAGGTAATTCTTCAACAGCCTATGATGTTTCGACACCAGCCAAGGACATTGTTTTAACTTCAGATAAGGAACTAAGGAAACTCTTGTCAGAGGTACTATTGAAAATTCAATCAACAGAAACAAAATTAGGTCAAGAGTCTCAAGATTATCTGGAAGCTAAGAGACTCGTGGAGTGCTATAGTTCGGATTCTCTCTCCTATTTCAACCTTCGGCGGGACAAAAACCTTTTCTTCCATAAGAAGGATAGTTTTTTAGCCTACCGGATAATACTGGGCATAGCATTGATTTCCGGAGATCCAATTGGCCGTCCAGAACTTATTCCTGAAATAGTTAAAGATTTTCGGAAATATTGTGCCAAAAAAGGATTGCCTTTTGCCTATTTTGCCTCAAGTGAAGATTATCTTCCTTTTTACAAGGAAGCCGGCCTCAGGGCTTTGTTTCTGGGAGAAGAAGCGATCATGAGACTCGGTGGTTTCTCACTTGAAGGACGAAATATGAAGGATTTGCGGCATGCTGTTACCAAGGTAACAAAGATGGGTTTCACTATAGAGTTCATGTTCAATGCCGATATTCCGACCCATCTCAGACGTGAACTGAGACAGATTTCAAGAGGGTGGCGAGGAGATAAGCCAGAGACGGGTTTTTCAATGGGTCTGGGTCGCCTTTTTGATCCAGGAGACGAAAACTGCTTGCTATGTCTTGCTTATGACGGGGATTGCCAGCCTATTGGATTTCTCCATTTCGTCCCAATTTATCCGAATATTGGTTATTCTCTGGACATTGCCCGAACAAGAAATGACGCGCCCAATGGGCTTATGGAGTTTATGATTGCAAACACAGCCCAGTTTCTCATAAAACACGATTTCCAATGGATGTCATTGCATTTCTGTTTTTTTTCCCAGCATTATCGGTATGACCGTGAAGAGCCGGGAAGTGTATTTGCCCGCTATATTGCAAAGGTGTTTGATTACAGATTACCGGTTGTTTCCGTCTACAACTTTGACAAGCGATTCTCACCTCTAATGTGGAAAAAGCGTTTCATTATGTATGAGAGAATTAAAGATTTTCCACTCGTCATCTTGGCCTGTCTAAAAGCCGAATCAATATTGAGTCTCCGATGAGCAGAAGTAACGAGAATTCTATTTCAGACAGGCAAGAAGGAAAATCATACGAAGTCATATGATGCTTGTTAGATAGAAGGTAATTCTGATATGTGAATTCAGAAGCGAACTCTCTCAGAAAAAGGATCGATAAAATGAAAAGGGCCGTTTCAACACTCTAATTAATTTTTCTATTACTGGTCTCATTGGCCTTCGCTACAACAGAGGAGGATAGTATTCTCGGTTTATGGAACACCCCGGAAAATGACTGCAAATTTGAAATCTTTAGATGTGGCAGCAAATACTGCGGGAGAATCGCTTGGTTGAAAGAACCCTACTACCCGGCTGACGATAACGGGGGTATGGCGGGCAGACCAGTCGTTGACCGTGAAAATCCTAATTCAGATCTGCGGAGTCGTCCAC